>JAIBBI010000302.1 GCA_019694755.1 Gemmataceae bacterium | reverse complement strand
TACCTCCATTCGCGGGTGTGTACGTCACCCAGAGTTCCTCGGCGTGGGCGTGAGAAACGAACGCACCAAGAAGGCACACAACAATTGACTGCAGGATCGAGCATCTCGAGCAGCGCATGGAATGTCCTGGTAGGAGGTCATGTTCGACCGTCGCGAAATCGCGCACATCGCTGCGAAACACGGCGAGTCGGAATCCGGTTTGAAGGATTGGGTTTGGTTATAACACAGTGAAGGTCTCTCTGAGAGGCTGGACATCGCCGCTGCGATCTCCAAAACTGCAATGGCCTGATTCAGGCGTTAGGAAGAGAGCATGCGTCCGCGGCGCGTCGGGCGCAATGCGGGTTTCGGAACCGGAAGGTCGTGGCGCGTGCGTGATCTCGGTTGGTTTTGCAGTCGGTTGGTTCTGGCTCTCGGCGCGGCGGCGCTGGCAGCGGGCACAGAGGCCCATTCGGCGGAAAACCTCAACGCCGCCGTGGCCTCGATCACGAAGATCGACCTCAACCGCCACATCAACTTCCTCGCCAGCGATGCACTCGAAGGGAGAGAAGCCGGCTCCCGTGGCGGGCACGCGGCCGTTGCTTATGTTGCCGATCGACTGAAGGCGTTTGGCGCTCAGCCGGCTGGAGAAGATGGCTCTTACGTTCAGGAATTCGGAGCTGGCTACCGGAATGTCGTCGCGGTGATCCCCGGCAGCGACCCTGTTCTCAAGAACGAGTATGTCCTGATCGGCGCGCACGTCGATCACGTTGGCTACGGCTCGAGGCTCAACAGCAACGGCCCCATCGGCCGGATTCACAATGGCGCCGACGACAACGCCAGCGGCGTCTCGGGCGTGCTTGAAATCGTCGAAGGTTTGAGCCGGCTGACGACGCCGCTCCCACGCTCTGTCATCGTCGCCTTCTGGGACGGCGAAGAGAAGGGTCTGCTCGGTTCGCAGCACTGGGCCGATCACCCCACCCTCCCGCTCGACCGCATCAATCTGGCTTTCAATCTCGACATGATCGGCCGTCTGGCCAGCGACACCGTCACGGTTTACGGCTCACGCACGTCAGTCGGGCTGAGGCAACGACTCGTCCGCAACAATGAATCGTCAGGCCTCCGATTCGCCTACGACTTCAAAAACCGCGACGACAGCGATCATTACACCTTCTACCGCAAGCGGATCCCGTACCTGATGATCTACACGGGGGAACATCCCGACTATCACCGTCCCAGTGACGACGCCGACCGGATCAACTTCGACGGCATGGAACGGATCACCCGGCTGCTCCTCAGGACATTGGTCGAATCGGCCGAAGCGCCAACCTGCGGCGGCTTCTACGATCGCTGTCGCGAAGAAACATCGGCCGTGCGCATCAAATACGCCCCCGTGCCGCCGCGGATGGGGCTGACCTGGTCAGGCAAGCCTCTCGCCGATGGTTCGCTGGTCGTGATGGCCGTCGACGACGACACCCCTGCCTCAAAGGCCGGCCTCCGCACGGGCGATTGCATCACCCACGTCGGCGGCGTTTCCGTTTCCGAATGCGGAGAACTCAAAGACATCATTCGTAAATCGTCCGGTGAGATTCGGCTGGTGGTCAAAAAGGCCGGAACCGATGCGATTGAGCCCGCTTCGATTCGACTCGACGGGATTCCGCTTCCGGCAGGGCTGCTCACCGGCCTCGATGAAACTGACCCGGATTCCATCGTCTGTACGGCCGTCGCCCTGCGCTCGGAGGCCGATCTCCTCGGTTTCCGCGACGGCGACCGCATTCTCCGCCGCACCACCGGCCAAACCGGAAGCCTCGATGCGAGTTCCTCGTGGGTTGTGGAGCGCAGTGGTCTGTTGCTGACGCTGCCTGAACGGCAGGAATAGAAAGACTTTCGCCAGTCGGCCGTCCAGCGGGGAACGACGATCGATTGGATGTCATCCATGGTCTGCAGTTGCGAGTGCGGCGGTTCGCAAGTGAACCGGCGAAATGAATCGGGCGGTTGCCGGATGGTTGCCTGACCCGGTAAAAACGGGATCCAACCCAATTCATCCTCTCGCCCCGCCCTGGTTGTCCGCATGCCCCGCGCTACCTGCTTGCTTCTGGTGAGTCTCTTCGCGATCGCGAACAACGCCCTCGCCGAAAACTGGCCGACCTGGCGGGGCCCGTCCAACACCGGAATCTCGACGGAAAAGGGGATTCCAACGGAGTGGATGAAGGCCAAGGAAAACATCGCCTGGCGCCTCGAGCTTCCGGGGCCCAGCGGCGCAACGCCTGTGGTCTGGGACGACCGAATCTATCTCTCGAGCGCCCAGGGGGACGACCTCGTCCTCATGTGTGTCTCCACCGCCGGCAAAGAGCTGTGGAAAAAGGTCGTCACCACGGGCAACAAACTCGCCCGCGCCGGCGAGGGCAACTCCGCGTCACCTTCGCCGTCGACCGACGGCAAGCATGTCTGGTGCTTCTTCGGGAATGGCATCCTCTGCTGCTACGACCGCGACGGAAACGAAGTCTGGAAGTTCGACGTCCAGGACCGCTACGGCAAGATCGACATCCAGTTCGGCATGACGATGACGCCCGTCCTGTACGGCGATCACCTCTACCTGCAGCTGATTCACGGCACGTGGGGCGGGCCGTACATCGTCGGCAAGGTCATCAAGCTCAACAAGAAGGATGGCAGCCAGGTGTGGGCGGTCGAACGCGAGACCGGCGCCGACGATGAATGCAAGCATTCCTATGCATCGCCGATTCTGTATGACGACGGCGCCGTGAAATTCCTCGTCACTCACGGGGCCAATTGCACGATCGGTTACGACCTCGACTCCGGCCGCGAATTGTGGCGGGTTGCAGGTCTCAACGGCCCGTCCGAGTTCAACAAGAACAAGTACGACAACACCT
>JAIBBI010000301.1 GCA_019694755.1 Gemmataceae bacterium | reverse complement strand
GGCTCTGATCTCCGAGCCCAGGGTGCCCAGTTGCTCAGCCACCGCTGCCATCCGGGCGTCGGAGTCGTGCAGGCGTTCCAGCGCCGCCTCGGCGTCGGATGCTGCGGCGTCGCGTCGACTCTGCAGTCCGACCATGTCGAAGTTCAGCCGTTCCAGAGCGTGCACGACCTCGGCGAGTTCCGCCGCGGCCTCGTCGTGGGCCGCCTGCACTTCCAGCAGGCTCTCGGCTCGATCAGAGCCGCCCACTGCGAAGCCGCGCGCCAGCACGTCGCCCTCTCGGGTAACGGCCACAACCGGCGATGACTCCACCAGTCTCCTTGCCGCGGCGAGGTCCGAGACGACCGCAACCCGCTCGAGCAGCCGCACCAGACCCGGCCGCAGTTCCATAGGTGCCTCGACGACGTCGATGGCGTAGCGGGCGTCGGGTGGCAGGTCAGGCCACGGGCCGGTGTCGAAGCGGTCGGACGCCAGCAGCATCTGTGCCCGTCCATGTTCGGACCTTCGGAGTTCGGAAATGGCCGCGACAGCGGAGTCCGGATCGTTGAGAGCAACGGCTTCCGCGGCCGGACCCAATGCGGCGGAGACGGCCGCTTCGAAACCGTGCTCGACGCGGATCATGGCAGCGACCGATCCGAGCACCCCGGATATCCCCGCGTCGGCGGCGAGGAGTGCGGCTGAGCCGTCCTTGCGCGACAACCCCATGCGCAACGCCTCGACCCGGGCGGCCAGCGCGGTTCGCCTGCTCGTCGCCTCCGACTCGGCGGCCCGAAGGTCGAGCAACTCCGCCTCAACCTTGTCGAGGACCTCCTGGGCGTGTTCGAATCGGGCGTCGAGACCCTCCTCACCTTCACCCAGACCGGTGATCTGGGACTCCATGGCTCGGTACTCGTGCTGCGCGGCGGCCGCCCGATCCAGCGCCTCGGAGCGCGCCTGCTGGAGTCGGTGGGCCTCAGACCTCCGGGCTTCGCTGCGGGATCGGGCTGCGTCCACCTGACCGACCAGTGTGGCGAGGCCCTCACGACGGTCGGCCGCGGCCCGCTGCAATCCCTGTAGCCGGGCCTCTTCGGCGGCCAACGCCTGCTCAGCCGCCACCCGGGCCGCCGCGGCCGCGGCCAACTCGCGTCGACCGGTCTCCGCTAGGCCCTGCAGGGCGAATGCCTCGTCTCGGACGATGCCAGCCTGTCGCTCAAGTTCCTCTGGATCGGCACCTGCGGGTTCCGGGTCGGAGGCCTCGGCCAGATTGCGCACGCGTTCGGCCGCTACCGACCTGAGTCCGGCATAACGTTCGTGCAGGCCCGCTAGGGCCATGTAGGTCTCCTGGGCCTGCGCCTGCTTGGGTGCCGACTCCGCGACCTGCATCTCGATGACGGTCTCACGTTCCGTAGCCATCGCGAGGTCGCGCTCCACCTCGGCCTGACGGGCCCTGATCGCGGCCTCGTCGGACTCCTCCTTGGCCAGGGCCTGCGACAGGGTCACGACGTCATCGGCAAGGAGCCGGAGTCGGGCGTCGCGCAGGTCAGCTTGGATCACCTGGGCTCGGCGAGCCAACTGCGCCTGCTTGCCCAGAGGTTTGAGTTGACGACGAAGTTCGGTGGTGAGGTCGTTCAGGCGAGTGAGGTTGGCCTGCATCGCATCCAGTTTGCGAAGGGCCTTCTCCTTGCGCTTGCGGTGCTTGAGCACCCCGGCCGCCTCTTCGATGAAGCCGCGGCGACCCTCCGGCGAAGCGTGGAGGATCGCGTCGAGTTGGCCCTGGCCCACGATCACGTGCATCTCGCGGCCGATACCCGAGTCGCTCAGCAGTTCCTGCACGTCCAGCAGTCGGCATGCCTCGCCGTTGATGGCGTATTCGCTTCCGCCGTTGCGGAACATGGTGCGGGTGACGGTTACCTCGGTGTAGTCGATCGGCAGCGCGCCGTCGGTGTTGTCGATCGTGAGGGTGACCTCAGCACGGCCCAGCGGGGCGCGGCCGGAGGTGCCGGCGAAGATGACGTCCTCCATCTTGCCGCCGCGAAGCGTCTTGGCTCCCTGTTCACCCATCACCCAGGCGATGGCGTCCACGACGTTGGACTTACCCGAGCCGTTCGGCCCGACCACGCAGGTGATGCCGGGTTCGAATGCCAATGTGGTCGCCGAGGCGAAGGATTTGAACCCACGGAGGGTCAACGACTTGAGGTACAAGGGGGCTCCCGGCGGTGGCGGTGCAGTCCGGTCAGCCTAACCGCCGGCACGGCGAGCACCCGGCAATGCCCGGGGTGCTCGTTTCGTGTCGTCGCGCGACTCAGGCGGTTGCCGGGCTGGGGGCGGCCGCGAGAGCCAGTTCGACCTCAAGTTCGGCATGCAGGTCGGCTGCCCGGAGCCTCTGGACCTCGGCCTCCAACTCGCGCACCCGCGCCCGCAGGGACGCCACTTGGGCGGCGAGTTCAGGCGATCTCGGTGCTACGTACAGCGCGCGGGCCATAACGCTCCATTCAGGTCAGACTCCGGCGACCGGGTCAGTCGACTCTCGAAGTGAGAACCGAGGTCGCCTACCCGTCAGTAATGACTCGGTTCGATATATCCAGAATAGCGCGAGCAGGCCATCGACGGCCATTCACCGCGCTGAATGTGCGCCAATCCACTCCGGCAGCCGATCAACGGGTGCGCCGCCCTGCGCGGGGTCGGCGTTGACACGTCGGGCACCGGAACGATGAGCGATTCGCATAGGGCTCGCGCACGATCATCGAACCGCAGCGAAGACACTCTTGCCCGTCCCGGCCGTACACCGCGAGGTCGCGTGAGAAGTAGCCACTCTCGCCGTTGACGTTCACATACAGATGGTCGAAGGAGGTGCCGCCCTCCGCCAAGGCATCGGACATCACCGCACGCACG
>JAIBBI010000131.1 GCA_019694755.1 Gemmataceae bacterium | reverse complement strand
GCCGCAACCGCCCCAACAACGATTCCGCCGGCGGCCATGCCGAAGTAGGCTGATCGGTAGGCTATAATGACGCCGCACGGAAGGGCGAATCGCCCCTCCGTGCGGCTCAGTTGTTATCGGCCCCCGCGGAACGCTCCGAAATGCAACGAATCGTCATTTGCGACCCGAACGACATCAGCCGCGAGCACATGCGGGCGCTGCTGCTCGGTATCGACTTCGCGTTTCTGGACGCCGAGTGCAAGCGGTACGACGCTTTCGTCGACATCATCGCGGACAACCCGCCCGACCTCGCGATCGTCCACCTCGACGCCGACAAGGCTAAAGCCGCGGCACTGCTGAGCCAGGTGTCGCAGTATTTTCCGCAAGTGCCGCTGCTGGTCGTCAGCAGCAATCACGCCGCAATCCTCGAAGCTCTCCAGTCGGGCGCCAAGCAGTTTCTCACGGAACCGGTTTCACTCGAAGACCTGCTCCGGGTGATCCGCAAGTCCCTGGCCGAGGGCGGGAGCGCGGCTTCGAGCTCCGGCGCGGGGCCGCTACCCCGGGCCGGCGGGCAATCGTACGTCTACGCAGTCCTCGGGGCCCGTGGCGGCATCGGCTCGACGACCTGCGCGGTCAACCTCGCGGCCGCCCTCGCTGCCGACCCAGAGAATCAGGTCGCGCTGGTCGACCTCGATCTCGCCCTGGGCGATGCCGGCGTCCATCTCTCCGTGTCGCCGAACTACACACTTGCCGACCTCGCCGCCAACATCGACAAGCTCGACCTGAACTTCCTGAAACGGTCGATGGTGAAACACGAGGAGACGGGCCTGTCTTTTCTCGACCGACCCACGCAGGTCTCCGACATCGACGTGATCGAGGGGGCGCACGTCGATCGCGTGCTCAGCCTGCTGAAGCTCAGCTACAGCCATCTGGTGATAGACATCTCGAAACGATTCACGGCCGTGGACGCGGCCGCTTTGGCTGTTGCCGACCAGATCCTGTTGGTGACGCAACTCGAACTTTCGAGCGTACTGAACGCGACGCGGATACTGGCGGCTCTCGCGGCCCTCGACGAGGCCGGCGACCGCGTGAAGATCATCCTGAACAAAGCCGGGGCCGAGGCCGACGAAGACGAGCGTCACCGGATCAGCCCCAAGAAGGCCGAGGACATCATCGGCAAGCCGTTCTACTGGTCGATCCCGTATGAGCCGAAACCGCTGGGCATCGCCCGCAACGAAGGCGTGCCGCTGATCAAGAGTGCGCCGAAGTGTCGGGCCAATCAGGCGTTCGTCGCGCTGGCGGCGGCACTGACCAACAAACAGGTCGCGGCCACACCCCAGCAACAACAGGGCGGCTTGTTCCGCGGGTTGTTCAAAAAGTAACCCGTCAGTCTTTCCGGGCGATCACTTCGTTGATGATCGACCCGGCCAGCAGCGCGATCCCGACGACGGCATACTCCAGATCGCTGCCGATCCGGTCGCTGAGATTGCAGAGTTTGTTGAGCAGCGGCAGCACGGCCGCACCGAGCAGCATGCCGGGCACCGTCCCTTCGCCGCCCCGCAACGCGCATCCTCCGAGCACCGCGCCGGTAATCGCATACAACTCCAGGAGCGAGCCCGCGCTGGCGGGGTTGGCGGAGCTGTACATGGGTAGGAAGAGCACGCCGCCCAGACCCGCGGCCGCGGAGCAGATCACGTAGGCGAGTACCTTGAATCGCTCGACGCGGATGCCGGAATAGCGGGCCGCCTGCTCGTTGGCACCCGTTGCGAACAAGTATCTCCCGTACACACTCAAGTGCAGGAAGACTCCAAGCAACAGTGCCAGGGCCAACAACAGCCAGAGAATGTGTGGCACGCCAAACGTCCTCCCTTTCACGAGCAGGTCGACCAGCGTCTGCACGCGGTCGCGGTACTCGGCCGGTGCGCCGACCGCCAGGCCCACCGTGGTCCGCGACATCCACCGTGCGACACCGCGATACACGAAAAGGCCGCAGAGCGTCACCAGAAATGGCGGTAGTCCTAATCGGGTGACGAGCAACCCGTGAATCAGTCCCAGGCACGGTGCGGCCATGAGCACGATCCCGGCCGCGAGCCACGGATCGGTCTGTCGTTCCAGCAACATCCCGAAACTCACGGCCGAGAGTCCGACGAGCGAGCCGATGCTCAGGTCGATGCCCCCGGCAATGATGAGCGTACCCACCCCGAGCGTCAGCACGCCGTAGAAGCCAAGCCGCCTGGCCAGGTCGACGTGATTGTCGACACTGCGGGCGGCATCGAAACTGCCGACCAGCAGGGCGTAAAGCCCGGCAACGATGAGTAGAATTCCGAGGAGACGGAACACGGTGGATGGTCCTAGCGGGGCTGTTTCAGTCGCTCGCGGACAAGATCGGGCAGGTATTTGACGGGCAACGAACCGAAATCGAGCACGGCTTCGTGATACCGCCCGAGGTGAAATGCCTCGCCCTGCTCGCGCTGGATCTGCTGGCGAAGACGGTACAGTGCCATCCGGCCCACGAAGTAGGTGCTGAGCTGGCAACTGCTTTGTTTAGCGCGGATGATCTTTCCGCGGGCTTCGCCCTCGGTCTGATAGGCGCGGTCGACGAGCAGTTCGAGCGCTTCTTCGTCGGTCATGCCGGTGCAATGCATGCGGTGGTCGAGGATCGCGTTCACGACGGCCCGCAGATACCACTTGAGTTGATGGAGTCGCAGCGACAGGTCGCCGTCGCCGTAACCCTGATCGAGCATCATCTGCTCGGTGTAAACCGCCCAGCCCTCGACGAATGTGCCGGACGAGAGCAGTTTGCGGATCTTGGACGGGCAACGGTTGGAGTATTCGAGCTGAACGTAGTGACCGGGATAGGCCTCGTGAATCGTGAGGATCTGGAGCATGGCCCGGTTGTATTCGCGGAAGTAACTCTCGACGGTGGCAGGGCTCCACCCGGCCGGGGGCGGGCTGACGGCGTAATAGCTGTCGGCCCGGGCGTCGAGCGGCGGAGCGGGGTTCAGGTAAGCCGTTGATTGGCCGCGCTGAAACTCCGGCATCTCGACAATGCGACATCGATCGGGATCGGGGAGCCGGAGGATGTCGCGCTCGGCGATGAACTTGCGGATGCCGGCTACGGTGGTCGTCGCGTCGGCGACCAGTGACTGGGCCGTCCCGCGGTCGTCGGAGAGTTTTTGCAGGACGGTGCGGACGAGCGTCCGCCGGCCGAGCGGATCATCGGGCGGCAGTGCCTTGCCGGGAAAAAGCCGTGCCCAGAGTTGCCGGGCGATCACGACCATCTCGTGCTCGACGCGCGTCGCCTCGGATTCAGCTTCCCGGATCACCTCGTCGGCCGACAGCCCGGCATCCAACTCGAATTCGAGTTTCTTCTCGAACCGCGCCCGACCGAGCCGCCATTCGCCCGTCGCCCGCGGCAAAAATTCCTTTTCGAGAAACTCCTGATACTCGCGCAGCGATCGAACCGCAATCGCGGCCGGCTCCGTCAGCGGGCTGCCCGAGGCCGACTCCCCGGCAAGGCTGAACAGGCCGGCCTCGTAAAAGCTGATCGCCCCTTTGTTCTGCTGGATGGCGGTCTCGACGAACTGCTTCGGGCAGACCCGGAGATTGGCCCGGGCTGCCGCGACGACAGCGGGGATGCCCCGGATACGCGACGCCGCGTTCCGGACATTCTGCTCGCGCGGCAGAGTCGATTGAGTGAACAGCAGGTAGATGGAGTTGGTGAGATACTCGTTGTAACCGCGGGGATCTTCCTCCCACGGCTTGGTGTTCTCCGCGAGCCAGATCGAACGATTCAGGTGATGCTGGAGGATCTCGAAATCGATGCGACCGGCTGATGAGAGTTGTGCGACATTGATCTGAGTCCGCAGGTCGGCGAGCGCCTGCCGTGTCGCGGCGAGACCGGCAGCCCGCGCGGGGGCTGAAAGGTCATCCAGGCGGTCGTCGTGGCGGTGGTCGCCATACTGGGTCGCATCGTACGGATGGCGGGCGAACTCGACTTCGAGATACTTGTCGAAGAACGCCGCCAACTTGGCGTCCTCGACACTCGGCGGGGCGGCAGCAGCGACGGCAATCATGGCGGCGATGGCGGCAAAGTTCATCGGTCCCCCCCCGGCCCGGGAGTGGAGTGACAATCGGGTGGCGCGAGGGTTATGGATACGCGGGAGAAGTGGACCGGCATCAGGCGGCCGGCAAATCCGGCCCATCAAAACACGAAGCCCGTGGAAAGACGTGAGGTGCTCATACCTCTCACGCCTGCCACGGGCCAGTTTGCTTGTCCGGCGTTGGGCACGCCGTTTGTTTTCCGTCCCTATCTTAACTCACGAAGGCAAGTCCTGCCGACGGAGTTTTCGCCCGACGAAGGTAATTCGCCGGTGGGACGGATAGATTTACCGGACTATTCGGTATAACGCAACCCCGGTTTCCGGGGTGTTGAGGGGGCATTCGGATGCGAGTTCATGCGGCATTCGTGGGGTTTTCGGCAGTTCTCGGAGTCGCGCTGGCCGGACTCGCGGCCGACCCGCCGGCCAACCGTGGTCCCGTCGTCGTGACGGAGGCCGCCCGGAAACTTCATGCCGAATCTCTCGTGGTTGATGGACACAACGACCTCCCGTGGGAACTCCGGTCCCGGTCCGACGGCGGTTTCGTCACCCTCGACGTCTCACGGAAGCAGGCCCGCCTGCACACCGACATCCCGCGGCTCCGGGCGGGTGGTGTCGGCGCGCAATTCTGGTCGGCCTACGTCCCGGTCTCCAGCGCGGCCAAAGGGAAGGCCGTGACGCAGACTCTGGAGCAAATTGACACTATCCATCGCTTGATTGCCCGCTACCCGGACACCTTCCAGTTCGCTGGAACTGCCGACGACATCCTCGCGGCCCGGCGTGCGGGCAAGATCGCCTCGCTCATCGGCGTCGAGGGCGGACACAGTATCGACAACTCGCTCGGCGTGCTTCGGATGCTGTATCAGCTTGGCACGCGCTACATGACGCTGACGCACTCCGAGTCGCTCGACTGGGCCGATTCGGCCACGGACGCTGCCAAGTCGAACGGACTTTCCTCGTTCGGCGAGCAGGTCGTTGTCGAGATGAACCGGCTCGGCATGCTCGTCGACATCTCGCACGTCTCGCCGGAGACGATGAAGCACGCCCTCCGGATTACCCGCGCCCCGGTCATCGCGTCGCACAGCTCGGCTTACTCCATCGCGGCCCACCCGCGCAACGTCCCCGACGACGTCTTGAAGCTGGTCCGGGAGAACGGCGGCGTGATCATGGTCAATTTCTACTCCGGCTTTATCACGACCGACGGCGCGGCCGCGGCCCGGACTTTCTCGGCCGCCTACCGCGACATGAAGAAGAACATCAAGGATGACAAGCAACTCGAGGACGCGGTGACGCAGTGGTTCAAGGACCATCCAATCCCGCGAGGCACGGTGCATACCGTGGTCGATCACATCGAGCACATCATCAAGACTGCCGGGATCGATCACGTGGGCCTCGGCAGCGACTACGACGGAATCCCGCTGACACCCGAGCAACTCGAAGACGTCAGCACTTACCCGGCCATCACGCAGGCGTTGCTCGACCGCGGATACAAGCCCGAGGAAATTCAGAAGGTGCTCGGCCTCAACGTCCTTCGGGTGCTCCGCCGGGCGGAAGCTGTGAGTTCGGAAATCCGGTCGCGCAAGTAACCGCCGGGCCGGTTACAATACCCGCAGTTGGAGAGGGGAGGGGGCGGACCATGTCGCTTCGGTTTGTCGGCCTGTGCCTGGTGTTCGGCGGGATCGCGCTGGCGGCCGACCCGCCGGGCTTCCCCCCGGGAAAGACCTTCACTTTCAAATCCGCGACGGCGACACTCGGCGCGGTGTTGGACGAATTGACCAAACAGACAAATGTCGAGATCGACCGCTCGGAAGCCGAGAACGACCGGGCGATGAAGATCGATTGCGAGAAGATGCCGTTCTGGGACGCGCTCGAGCGGATCGCCCGGGAGTCGGACCACCGCATCGCTTTTTCCGAAGGCGGGCAGAAGCTGCAACTTCGCGGCGGCGGAGAAATCGTCTACCGCGAGACGCCGATGAGCGTCGACCGGGTCTTCCGCGTGTCCGCCCGGCGGATGCAGGCGACCGCCAACTTCGAGGACGATCGTTCCTACGTCGATGTGCAGCTCAACCTGAATTGGGAACCGGGCATCAGCGTGTTTCTGGTCGATCAGCCGGGTCGGTCGGCTACCGCGAAAGACAGTGCGGACCAGGACATCCGCGTGACCGACGACGGCGGCGGCCGGATTCCCGCCTCGGGCAACGGCGTGGAGATGACGCTGCGGCTGACGGGCGTCACGCGGGCAGCCAGATCGATCAAGCTGCTCGAAGGGAAGGTCGGCGTGATCGGCGCGGCCGGGACTCTGGAGTTCAAGTTCCCCAAGCCCGTCCAGACCGCGGAACCTCGCAGCGAGAAACAAGGAGACGTCACGGTCGGCCTGCGGACCGACTTCAAGGCCGGGTCGGATCTATGGACCGCCCGCGTCGAATTCGAGTACCCGGCCGGCGGCCCCGCGCTCGAAAGCTACGAGTCGGCCGCCTGGCTGATCGAAAACAAGGCCTGGCTCGCCGGCGTCGATGGCAAGAGCCGGATCGACAACAACGGCGGCTACGAAGTGATCTCGCAGGGCGATCGCAAGGCCATCGTCATTTACCGGTTTACCGACGACGCGGGCCAGAAACTCGGCAAACCTGAGGACTGGACGTTCCACGTCCGCACGCCGACCCGCCTGCTGACGACCGATGTGAGATTCCGGCTGGAGAACATCCCGCTGCCGTGATTCAGATCGAGGTCAGGAAGATCAATCGAAACCTCAGGAAGTCGGCCGATGTGACTGCCCCGTCGAGGTCGAAGTCAAAGACGGGGCTTGTTGACAGCATGGACAGCCGAAACGCGAGGAAGTCTGCCGCATCGACCCGGGCGTCGCCGGTCGCGTCACCGGCCAGTCGGTGAAACGGCATCACGAAGTCGCCACCGGGCAGCGAGTTGAAGTCACCGTCGAGCGGCTGCCCGGAAAAGTCGAGTATGTACGCCGAGGTTGCCCGAAGCGTGTACCGACCGTTCGGCAGCGAGCCGAATCCGCCGCCCGGCTGGGGGAACCGGATTCGCACGGATGTCTGGCCCGTGGTGTTGGGTAGTTCATCCACCGAGATGGGAATAGCGCCGGCCGCACCCTCGACGGCAAACGCATTGGCCATGCCGACAGGAAAACTGACGAGCCGATTGAACCCGATGGTCAGGTCGTTGACAACCGAGCGCTGGGGCGATCCGCCGCCGACCAGCGGATTGGCTACCTGAAGCGGGCCCGTGACGGGATTGAACGCCAGCGTCAGTGAGTATTGCCCGAGGTCGCCCGACCCTCCGTGGCTGGCGACTTCCGCGTAGTATGTGCCCGATGCAAGGCTGAGTGTCAGGGCGGCATCGAAGCCGTCGGCCGGGTCCGACGTGGCGAGCAACAACCCCGTCGGACCGAACACCCGGAGCGTGAAGTTACCGTTCCCCGAGTAAGGATCGGCAGTTACTCGCAGTGCGGAATTGCCCGCCAAAGCCGAGAATGAAAACAGGTCCCGGTCGGCGACCGTCTCGATCACGCCGGTCGCACCTGCCGCCGGGAGAACTGATGAGGTACCGAGCGTCTCGCCGTGATCATCGGGTCGGGGAACGATGCCGTTGGCAGTCGAAGTAATAACCGCGGTGTCGTACTGCGTCACAACGGGAGGCTCTCCCGAATGAGTGAGACCCGAAGTCCAAGTAGCCCGGTTCAGGCCGGCCTCGGGAAACTGCATGACGGCCAAGGGTTGGGAATTGACTCCGCCGTAATGACGCAAACCTAGCGCGGTTCCGAGTTGTTGCGATGCCTCGTTGCCCTGTTCGAGACCGGCCGCGACGATCCGGCCGCTGATCCCGCCCTGATAGTCCCCGAAGCCGGGCTGAAACACGAACACGACATCCGATTCGGGGCCGGCCAGCGAATTCAGGACGCCCGCGCCGCGCGACGACGCCGGCCGGCCGACGATCAAACCGGACGACGACGTGAACACGACGCGCACCATAGCGGGCTGCGGCGAAGCCGGTTCCACCGTCGTCACGTTCACGCGAAACGCAGAGAAATCCTCGGCGACGATCCGGAAGATTCTGTTGACGGCGAGCCGCTCCTCGGCCGAGAACGTGCCGGACGAGCCGTCGAGATCGAATGGAGCAGCGACGTAGTTGCCCCAACTGTCGGTGGCCGACGCGCCGTCGAAATCGCAGAGCACGACGAACGGCGCACCAGGAAGGCTTGAAAGGGCTGGTGCATTGGGCGCGACGCCCGCGTCCGCGAACATGCGAAGCTGATACGATCCCAGAGTTTCCTCACCGAATGAGGTGACGCGGACGATGTACGTACCCGCGCTCAACCGGACGGACAGGGAGGGATCCGGAATGGTCGCGGCCAACACAGGCGATATCGGGGCGCGAAACGTGTCGAAGTCGTAGCTGTCGTCGTTGCCCGCGAGGACCGTGGTTCCGGACCCGTTCAGGACATCCACGACGGTGTCAAGTATGTCGGAAAGTCCGGAATCTCGACAGTCGATGTCGAGGAAGAGCGTCGCCGGAGCCCCGAGCGTGACCTGGAAACAATCGCGATCGGTCCCGCTGGAGAGCCCGGCGATTACCGTGAGCCAGTCGTCGGGTGCGGCCTGGACGATGTTTCCAACGGGAACCACGACTGCATTCGCCGCCGCGTACGCGTCGTTGGGCTCGACTTCCGTATACGTCGAGGGAACATCCCGGCGTTCAAGCGACTGCAGCTGCCAGCGGCGGCGCATGGATCCAACCGAAAACGAGGGCACCATTATCGTAACGGAGGATTGGGCCCCGGAACAGCGGTTAGATTACCTTCAGGAAATTCAGGCGGAACTGTAACAGGTCCGATGCGTCGATGATTCCGTTGCCGTCGGAATCAAAGGCATAATTCCAATTCGCAGAACCAAAGGTACTCAGAAAGGCGATTCGGAAATAAAGGAAGTCGTTTGGCTCGACCCGGCGGTTGCCGTCGTAGTCGCCGTACAATCGGTGGAACAAGAACTGCCCGTTCGGTCCCGGTAGTCCGTTTCCGTCGCCATCGTACCCGTCGTTGTCGTAGTTAACGACCAGCGCAGAGTTGAGCGTAATGGTGTACTGGCCGTCGATCAGACCGCCTGCCGTGACTCCCGCGCCCGAGAGCGTGTACTTCACCGTCGTCTGCGGCAGGGTACTGGCGGAATAGTCGGGGGTCAGTGTGGTCGACCCCGCGGGGCCGGTCAGCGTGACACCGCCCGCCCCGATGTTGACCAGCGTGTTAAAGGTGAGCGTGAAGCTATGAATGGCGGAACGCTGCGGCAGCCCTTCGTTGATAGTCAGCGTGGCATGAGGGACAGGAGGCTTCGCGAACCGCTGGGCGAGGACACCGTTGACCGGAGACAGATCGGCAATCCAGCCGATGACAAAGTCGCCGTATGGGTCTGCCCCGATAGCAGGCGTCATTTGATCGCCAGTCGAAGATGTCGTGACGCGAAACTCTGTCTCGATCGGCGTGCCGCCCGGCGCGAAGCGTTGACAGTAGACACCCGCCCCGTCGCCGTCCTGTCCGTCGCTCTGCCAGGTGACCGTCAGTTCTCCGAGAGCGTTGGACGAGATACTAGGCATCCACTGCTCACCAGTGGTATAGGTGTTGACCCGAGTTTCCGTTCCGGAAGGAAGGCCGGCTGCGGTGAATCGCTGCATGTAGACGCCGGACGTGCCGCCATCCTGAATCCGGCTCTGCCAGACGACCGCAAACTCTCCGGTCGCACTCGACGCAATCTTCGGCCGTGTCTGCTGATCGATCGTATGCGTGTTGACGCGGACTTCACCGGACAAGGGTGTGCCGGTCGCGCCGAATCGGCGCATGAAGACCCCGTCGCCGTTGTCGTCCGGACTCTGCCATGCGACGACGAAACTGCCGGAGGAGTCGATCGCGACGCTGGGTGCCAACTGGTCGCCGGTTGTTGTCACGTTCACGGCGAATTCGTTGCCGACCGGGGTTCCGGCTGCCGTGTACTTCCGCGCATAAATGGCGTAGCCGTCGCCGTCCTGGTAGTTGCTTTCCCAGGCAACGACGAAGTCGCCCGCTCCGTCCATCGCGACGGACGGACTTCCTTGGATGTTCAAGGTAAACTGGTTGATCTGAAACTCACTCGTCAGCGGCACGCCGGCTGGCGAGTAACGCCGTGCGAAGATTCCGTCGCGGCTGCCGTCTTGGGCCGATGCGCTACTCCACACAACGATGAAGTTTCCGGCATTGTCGCAAGCAACGGACGGCCGCTGTTGTGCGCCGGAGCTGAAAATGTTGACCTGGAAAGCATCGGTGACCGGAACACCAGAGGAATTGTACCGACGGGCTAGCACCGCGAGATCGCTCGCGTCCGATCCCTGCGCGTGCCAGGCAACGACGAAATCGCCATCGCCGTCGAGGGCCACGGCCGGTGCAGCTACGTCGGAGATAGCTGGATTGTTGATGCGGAATTCGGTGCCGATGGGAACGATCGCCGGTGCATCCCGACGTTCCAGAGGCGTCACTTTCGGGTGGAAACGACCACGTTTGTCAGGGCTCGCACGCATAGCGGTTCGACTCCGGCCGGGACCACAGACGAATCCTGATGGTACGTGGCCGGACCGGCTGGACGCAACTGACACGCCGGCGGCGTTTGCCGGTCCGCACTGTCCCAACACGGCAAAGTGAGAACAACCCGGACGCCTTTACTCGGGATTTTGCAGGTTCCGGCGAGAAGAACAGGTTAGACGGTCTTGAGGAAATTGAGCCGGAAGGCGAGGAGGTCGGCCGCGTCAATCACTCCATCGCCGTTGCCGTCGAAACCTGGCACGAAATTGGGTGAACCACTCGACTCTAGAAATGCCAATCGAAAGGCGAGGAAGTCACTGGATGTCACAGTTCGGTCGCCGTTGATGTCGCCGAAAAGCCTTGGCACGGTCGTCGTGTAGTTGTCGCCACCCGTACCGTCACCATTCCCGTCGAGCGGCGTACCTGAAACAGTGATCTGCGACGCGACCGCGGTCAAGGTGTATAGGCCATCCAGAAGTGACCCGAAAATTGTCCCGGCACCGCTAAACGTCAGGCGGACTGTTGTCCCCGGCGAATTGGTCGTCACCGTGCCCGTCAAGGCAATCGACCCGTTCGGGCCAACGAGTGTGAAGGCGTCGGCAACGTTGGTCGGAAGTGTGACCGGTTTGTCGAAGGTAACTGCCACTTCAGTTACGTTGGAGCGTTGAGCCGCACCAGCATTGATGACGGTGGTGACCACTTTCGGTGGTACAACTACCGTCGCAAGATACCGCTGCCCGAATATCCCCGTCAACGATCCGTCCTGCCCCTCGCTCTGCCAGACGGTGACGAAATTTCCAGCCGTGTCGCTGGACACGGCCGGGTGCCATTGTTTGCCAGTCGTGTAGGTATTGATCTTGAACTCGCCGCCGTCGGCCGCGCCCCCGGCCACATACCGCTGTCCGTAAATGCCGTAGGTGCTGGACTCCTGCAGGCTCGACCAGGCTACGACAAAGTCTCCGGTTGCATCAAGCGAGACGGACGGTGACCGCTGGTCGAGCGATGTCGTGGTGCTGATCCGAAATTCGCTCCCCTGCGCGACGCCGGCTGCGTTGTACCGCCGGCCGTACACACCGAACCGCGATCCGTCCTGACCGTAACTTTCCCAGGCGACGACGAAGTCGCCGTCGGCATCGAGGCTGACGCTCGGCTCCTGCTGATGTCCGGTGGTGTATTGGTTGACGCGGAACTCGCCCGTTACGGCGACGCCGGCCGAGTTGAAGGCTCGGGCGTAGATTCCGTTGCCGCTGCCGTCGGTCAGGTAGCTTTCCCAGGCGACGACGAAATCGCCAGTATTGTCCATGGATACGGTCGGATTGGTCTGATACTGCGTGGTCGTGACGTTGACGCGTGTCTCGCTACCTATCGCAACGCCGGTCGCGTCGTATCGCTGCATGTAGATGGCCGCGTCGGCGTCGTCCGTCTGGCCGAAACTCTCCCAAGCGATGACGAATGCACCGGTTGCGCTCATGCCAATTGTCGGGCGGTACTGGCTGTCGGCCGTCGTCGTGTTGACTCGGAATTCCGCGCCGAACGTACCCGAAACACGGTCGAAGCGTCGTGCGTATACTCCGTAGCCGCTGCCATCCTGACCGAAGCTCTCCCAGGCGACGACGAAGTCACCGTCGGAATCCATCGCAATGGCAGGCGAACGTTGGTCATTGGTCCCGTAAACGTTGGCTTTGATCTGGGTCCCTACGGTCGCGCCTGCGCTGTTGTAGCGCTGCACGTACAGCCCGTAATCGATCCCGTCGTGAAAGGAGTCGAATGCCACGACAAAGTTGCCCGCGCTATCCATCGCAACGGCCGAGCCGGTCTGGGCGTTGGTCGTGAGAGTGACATTCGCGCGAAACTCCGCCCCGACGGCGGTGACAGTCGGGACGGTGCGGGATTCGAGGGTTTCGAGTCTTGGTCGACGTAGCATAGTGAGTCGCTGCAGGCGGGAGTCTGTGCCCTGTATCATCAGATCGAAGTCAAGAACGCCAGGCGGAATCGCAGGAAGTCCGCCGCGGTGACCGCGCCGTCATTGTCGAAGTCGAACGCCGCCGACGGGTTCAGGAATGCCAGCCGAAATGCCAGATAGTCGTCCGCCTGGACAGTCCGGTCGCCCGTGCTGTCGCCCGCCAGGCGGTGGAACGCGGCCGAGTAGTTCCCGCCGGCCACGCCGTCTGCATTGCCGTCGAGTAATTGGCTGACGCCGTCCTGGAGCTGATTTCCCAGCATCTGGAAAGTCCAATCGCCGTCGGGGAGCGATCCGCCGTCGAGCGAGCCGCCCGTGAAAGAAAATGTCACGATGCTGCGACCGGTCGTGTTGTCGATCGCGGAAGGGACGAGCCCGATAACTGCCGGGCCGGTTAGCGAATAAGCGTCGCCGGGCAGGCCCAGGTAGTTCACGATCGCATCAAAGGTGACCCGCAGGCTTCGGACGCGCGACCGCTGGCCCGACCCGTCGTCGATGCGGAAGTCGGCCACCCGGGCCGGTCGAAGAATGTAGCTAGCGGTGTAGGTGGTGTCGGCGCCGGGCGAACTGACATCGTGAATCCTCGCGCCGCCGTCGGACCATGCCGAGAAGCCGTAAGCCAGTCCGCCGATCGTCGCGCCCTCGGGTGCGCCGAGGCTGCGGATCTGCCCCGTCACGCCGGTGAAAACATGCGGCGTCGCTTGCGCCATGCCGTCGAGTTCGAGCGGTGCGCCGGCCGGCGACGACGCCAGCGTTACCTGGGCCGTGTTCGGCTGCATGTCGCGGAAGGTCGTAACGGCATTGCCGAAGCTGTCGGTTACCGTCAGGTAAATGCGGTAGAAAACGTCGGGAAGCGTGTAGGGCGATATTGTCGGGATGGTGAACATCCCGGACGTACTGCCGGGGGTGTCCGGCAGGAAGGGGCGCTCGACAATGTTGGTCCAGTAGGTCACGCGCCAACTGTACCGCGAACCGGACGAGATCGTGCCGTCTTCCGGATCGGTCGCGGTGCCGAGGTAACTGACCGTGTCCCCGTAGCTGAACTTCGTGCCGGCCACCGGAGCCAGGATCGTCGGCACAGGCGGCTGGTTGGGGGTGACAGTCAAAGTCGCGCTGCTGCTGAACACCGAACTCGTGCTGTTGGTCACGCGCACGCGGAAAGTCGCGCCACTGTCGGCCAGGCCGGGCGTGAACATGTAGCTCGCGCCGGTGGCACCGACGATGTCGTCGGTCCCGCGCTGCCACTGGTAGGAGAGTGTTCCGGGGCCGCCCGCCTGCACCGTGAACGTGACCGGCTGGCCGGCGGGGACGGACTGGTTTGCCGGTGGCACAACGACATACGGTGCTGAGCTACCGGTAAAGTTGACGCGATATACCCGCCCGTTCGTCCGGGAGAGGTAGTAAAGGGAGCCGTCGCTGCCGACCTTGAGATCGACCGGCGCGCCGGCCGAGGTCGCGAAATCGAATGCGGTATTCGTGGCGTAGTCGAATCGGCGGATCCAGTTGCTCACGTAGTCGGCATAGAAATAGTCGCCGACGTAATCCGAGGGGAAGGTGTAATTGGCCGCGGTGTAAAAAGCGCCACCCGTAATGGCAAAGCCGGTGTAGTTAAGGTTGGGAAAATTACTGGTCCCGCCTGAATGCTGATACCACAGGATGGGCCGGGTGTAATTCGGGAAGCTACTCTGCGTGAAGTTACCTTCGGTCGCGCTCCAGCCGTAGTTCGCGCCCGCCACGCCGAGGTTGATTTCCTCCCACGCATTCTGGCCGACGTCGTTGATGTGCATGCGCCCGGTCCCGGGCTGGAATGCGAACGTAAACGGGTTCCGCAGCCCCGCCGCCCAGATGGCCCGGTTGGCCCCCGTCGGCGTTCCCAAACCCGCGATCGTGGTGGGGTTGTCCGCCGGGATGGTCCCGTCCGGATTGTAACGCAGTAACTTCCCGAGGCGGTTGGAGAGCGACTGGGCGTTGGCCGGTGTCGCATTCTCGCCGACGGCAACGTAAAGTTTGCCATCGGGCCCGAAGTGCATGGCTCCGCCGTTGTGGTTCGTTGCCGTTGAGAGGTTGTCGAGATCGA
>JAIBBI010000130.1 GCA_019694755.1 Gemmataceae bacterium | reverse complement strand
GGTCGTGATGATGTGGGTGCGGTGGACGCTGCCCCGTCTCCGCATCGACCAGGTGATGACCACCTGCCTGAAATACCTTCTGCCCATCAGTTGCTTCCTGTTCCTCGGGCAGGTGCTCTGGATGCTGCTGGTCTCGCCGGAACTGAAGGGCCTTACCCGGTACGTCCTTTCGATCGGGTTCCTGCTGCCGGCCGTGATCACGTTTATCAGCGCGGTCACTTCGCCGCCCGAAAAGAACCTGTTGCCCACGACGTGGGATTCCGCCAAAACGGTTTGAACCACCCACCGATGAACAACATTGCAACCCTGTTCTTCTGGATCATCGCAGCCGTCACGGGCGCGAGTGCGCTGATGGTCGTCGTGACCCAGAACATCGTCCGCTGCGCCGCCTGGTTGCTCTTCACGCTCGTAGGCGTCTCGGTGCTGTACTTTCAGCTCGGCAGTGAATTCGTCGGAGCGACGCAGCTCATCGTGTACGTGGGCGGCACGCTCGTCCTCGTCGTGTTCGGCGTGATGCTCACCGCCCAGGGCCCGTTCATCAACCTGAAGACCGGGGCGGCCGAATGGGGAATCTCCGCGGTCGCCGGCATGCTGTTCCTGGGCACGCTGATCGTGACCACGGCCGGGGCCTCCGAGGCGAAACAGACCAATGAGTTGCCCGGCGTGCAGAAGCTGGGTGAGGCGTTTCTCGGGCTGATCGAGGCCACTGACCCGGCTCCGATGACCGGGTTTCCCGAAGGCCGGCCCGCGCCCGACCGGGCCCGCGTCGCCTACCTGCTGCCGTTCGAAATCGTGTCCGTCCACCTGCTCGTCGTGCTGATCGGGGCGGCCTACCTCGCCCGCGCCAAACGCCGTGCGGAGGTCCACCCTTGAGCCCGATGACGCTGACTCCGTACCTCTGGCTCGGCGCGTTCCTGTTCACCTGCGGCGTCGTCTGCATGGCGACCAAGCGGAACGCCGTCGGCGTCCTGATGGGCGTCGAACTGGTACTCAACGGCGCGAACATCAACTTCCTGGCCTTCGCCCGGTTCAACCCGGCGTTCGCGATGGAAGGCCAGGTGTTCGCCCTGTTCACGATCGTGCTGGCGGCGGCCGAGGCGGCCATCGCCCTGGCGATCGTGCTGAGCTTTTACAACAACCACGGCACGGTGGATGTCGATGCCGCGGAAGAATTGCGCGGATAGCGGCGCTTCGCCCGAGCGTTCGACTGACGCTTCTGCGAAGCGTCGCTAACCGGGATGACTATGGGACTCTTCGACAAAAACCCCGGCATGCTCTATGTGGTGGCGACGCTCATTCCTTTGGCGTCGTTCATTGCACTGCTGACGCTGGGTGGCGTTAAGAACCTCGGCCGGCGCTATCGCGAGACCGGCTGGGGGCAGTCGCTGTTCTGGCTGCTCGGCGGCGATGAGCCGGGCCGGGCCGGGGCCTACCTTGCCACCGCATCCATCGGCGCGTCGTGTGTACTCGGGATCACCGGCCTGGTGATGTTCCTCGGTCAGTTCCCCGTGGTAAAGCACGATCACGGTCATGCGTCCCACGGCCACGCCGACCACAAAACACACGACGACCACGGCAAGAAAGACGCCCACGAGAAGAAGGACGACCACGGCAAAGCGCCCGCCGGCCACGGGCACGAGCAGGAAGAGAAGAAGGCCTCCGCCAAGGCCGCGGGCCACGAGGGCACCGGGCACGCCGACGCCGCCTGGACCGGCAAGGTTCCCTTCGCGGTGATCGGCCGGATGGCCAAGGACTCCCGGCCCGGCCTCGTGATGGAACTGGGCTACCGAATCGACCACCTCGCGGCCGTGATGTTCGCGATGGTCACGTTCATCGCCACCCTGATTCACATTTTTGCGCTCGGCTACATGAATGAAGAGACGCAGCGGATGGTGGACGACCACCAGGCCCACGTCACCCGCCGGGGCCGCTACGAGCGGTTCTTCCTGTTCTTCTCGCTGTTCTGCTTCTCGATGCTCAACCTCGTGATCGCCGACAACCTGTTTCAGGTGTTCGTGAGCTGGGAACTGGTGGGCGCGTGCTCGTTCGGCCTGATCGGTTTCTACTACGAGCGACACTCGGCCAGCACCGCTGCCAACAAGGCGTTCATTACGAACCGCGTCGGCGACGTCGGGTTCATCCTCGGCCTGATGATCTTCTGGTCGGCCGCGGGGACGTTCAACTTCCAGGAACTGTTCGCACGCCTCCGCCCGCCGACGGCCGACGCTCACGGCGACCCGCTGCCGGCGGGCTTCCTGCCCGGGCACATCGTCCGGGCCAACGTGGCGGGCAATCAGGCGACGGTGGCCGAGAACGGCTCGTCCGCCTTGTTCATCCCCGAACACCTGCATTCGCACGACCTCAAGCCGGTGATCACGCTCGACCCGAACGATAAGCGGGACTTTTCGAGCGTGCCGTACTGGCTGCTGACACTCGCCGGCATGGGCGTGTTCCTCGGCTGCGTCGGCAAGTCGGCCCAGTTTCCGCTGCAGGTCTGGTTGCCGGACGCGATGGAGGGGCCCACCCCCGTCAGCGCGCTGGTGCATAGTGCGACGATGGTCGCGGCCGGCGTGTACCTCACTGGCCGGGCCTTCCCGCTGTTCACGCCCGAGTGCCGGCTGGCCATCGCCTACACCGGCGCGATCACGCTCTTCGTCGCGGCCACGATCGCGATGGTGGTCCACGACATCAAAAAGGTGCTGGCCTATTCGACGGTCAGCCAGCTCGGCTACATGATCCTCGCCATCGGGTGCGGGGCGTGGGTGGCCGGGCTGCTCCACCTGCTCACGCACGCGTTCTTCAAGGCCCTCTTGTTCCTCTGCTCGGGCAGCGTGATTCACGGCTGCCATCACGAGCAGGACATGCGGAAGATGGGCGGGCTCCGGCTCAAGATGCCGATTACCGCGGGCACCATGCTCGTGGGCTGCCTCGCGATTGCCGGCACGCCGACCTTCAGCGGCTGGTACTCGAAGGACATGATGATCGCCGAGTTGCTGGCCTACGTGACGGCCGCGCCGGGACACATCCTGCTGTTCCTGCTGCCGCTCGTCACCGCGGGCATCACCTGCTTCTACATGTTCCGCATGTGGTTCCTGACCTTCACCGGCACCCCGCGCGATCACCACGTCTACGACCACGCCCACGAATCGCCGAGGGTGATGACCGTGCCGCTCGTGATCCTGGCGTGCTTCAGCTACTTCGTGGCCAGCGGCCTGCCGATCTGGGATCCCGAAGCCAGCTACCTGGCCTCGATCCTCAAGATGTCGGAGCCTGCCGCGGTCCACGCCGAGCACGCGTGGATTCATGAAGTCGCCCACAACAAGATCGACTATCACTCGATCGGCGGCATGCTCGCGCTGCTCGCGGCGGGCACCGGCGTCGCGTTCGCGATCGTGATGTACCTGCGCAAGGCGCTCGACCCGGCCGAGGCCGCGGCCCAGTTCCCCCGCGTCCACCGTTTGCTGGAAAACAAGTGGTACTTCGACGAACTGTACTCCGCCCTCATCTGCCGGCCGTCCCTCGCCGTCGCCGGCTGGTGCCGGAACTTTGACACGAACGTCATCGACCGCTCCATCGACCGGATCGCCAGCGCGGTCCTCGGGCTGGCCCGGTTCGGCGGCGCGATCGATAAACACGTCGTCGACGGGACAGTCAACGTGGTGGGCAACAGCGTCCGCGGCCTGGGCCGGTCGCTGAGCGCGGTGCAGAGCGGGCACCTGCGCGGTTACGTGCTCGGCATCGTCCTCGGGGCGATGGCCCTGTTCGCCCTGGCGACGTACTTCGTGAGTCTGGCGGCTGCGAAATAACGCCCGGGTGGACCGACCCCCCGGGATGTGGAGAGAATTATGCTCGAAACCGACCTTTGGCAGATGACCGCGCTCACGTTCGTGCCCGCGCTCTTTGCCCTGATTTTGGTCTTCGTACCCGCCACGGCCAAGGAAGCGCTCCGCTGGGTCACCCTCCTCGGCACGGCCGTCACGCTGGCGATCAGCCTCGTCGTCTTTGTCGGCTATCTCGACGTGCTGGAAGGTGTCCGCTCCGAGCGCGGCGTGCTGCCCTGGCACGGGAAAGACGCCCACCTCGAGGCCCGCGTCGACTACGCCCTCGCCGGCTCCGAAGTGCAGACCGGCCCCGACGGCAAAGCCCTGCCCGGCAGCCTCCGGCCCCAGCCCGCCTCCGACCTCGTCGCCCGCTCCGCCTGGATCCCGCGCTTCAACATCGAGTACTTCCTCGGCATCGACGGCATCTCCATGCCGCTCGTGTTGCTGACCACGCTGCTCTGCTTCCTCTCGATGATCGCCAGTTGGGGAATCGAGAAGCACGTGAAGGGTTACTGCATGCTGTTCCTCCTCCTGGAGACCGGCATGATCGGCTGCTTCCTCGCGCTCGACTTCTTCCTCTTCTACATCTTCTGGGAAGTGATGCTGCTACCGATGTACTTCCTCATCGGTGTGTGGGGCGGGCCGCGCCGCGAGTACGCGGCCATCAAGTTTTTCCTGTACACCCTGCTCGGCAGCGTTTTCATCCTGATCGCGCTGCTCGGCTTCTACTTCACCGACGTCCGCGACTTCGTCCGCCCTGAGATGGTCAAGGCGAAGGCCGTCGAGATCGGCGTTCGCCAGGGCCTGAGCGCGGGCGACGCCGAGAAGCAGTGGGAGAAGTTCGCCAAAGACGCCAACGTCCACACCTTCGACCTCGTGACCCTCGGCAAGGCCGGGCGGGCCGCCATGCGGGTCCTCAATGGCGAGACCGACAAGGTGATCGCCGAGGCCCCGAGCACCGACAAGGCGGGGATGAAGGAGCGGCTCAAGCAGCCGTTCTTCACGTCGTTCTTCCAGGTCGCGATGTTCCTGCTGCTGTTCATCGGCTTCGCGATCAAGGTACCGGTCTTCCCGTTCCACACGTGGTTGCCCGATGCCCACGTCGAGGCGCCGACGCCGATCAGTATGCTGCTGGCCGGCGTGCTGCTGAAGCTGGGCGGTTACGGCATCCTCCGCATCGCCTACCCGATCTGCCCGTGGGCCGCGTACACACTCGCCTGGCCGCTCGCGCTGTTCGGCGTGATCAACATCGTGTACGGCGCGTTCGCCGCCATGGCCCAGACCGATTTCAAGAAGCTGGTCGCCTACAGCTCCGTCAGCCACATGGGTTACGTGATCCTCGGCATCGCGGTCTGGAGCGCCCGGCCCCAGTACTGGGAATGGGGCATGAACGGCGCGATGTTCCAGATGATCGCCCACGGCGTGACCTCGGCCGGGATGTTCTTCCTCGTCGGCGTGATCTACGACCGGGCCCACCACCGCGACCTCAACAACTTCCGCGGGCTCATGGAGCCGATGCCGTTCTACGGCGGATTGAGCTTCCTGATCTTCTTCGCCGCGCTCGGCCTGCCGGGCCTGTGCGGGTTCATCGGCGAGGCATTCGTCGTGCTGGCGGCCTGGACCTACAGCCCGGTGCTCGCGGTCATCACCGCGGCCGCCGTGATCCTGACGGCCGCCTACGTGCTCTGGACCCTCCAGCGGGTCTACCTCGGCACGAACCCGGCCTATAAGGACTTCCCGGACATGTCGGTCCGCGAGATCATCATCGGCGTGCCGCTGCTGGTACTCGCGGTGCTGCTCGGGGTTTTCCCGCAGTACTTCCTGCTGAGCTGGATGCAGCCGTCGGTCAACGGTCTCGTCGAGTCGCTCTCGAAGCTGACCGGGGGGCAATAATCGAACGCCCACCGGTTGCAACCGGTGGGCTTTGAGTACCACCATGCTCACCTTCTCACCACAAGCGATCGCCGACCTGCAGCGCGACCTGCTCGCGTTCCTGCCGGAACTCGTGCTGTGCGCGGCCATCGTGCTGATGCTGCTGATCCGGCTGTTCCCCGCCACCGGGCGGACCCACCTCGGCGGCCTGGCCCTGCTCGCCGTCGGCGGCGCTCTCGTCGTGGCCTGGCTCCAGTGGACCCGGTCCGGCTCGCTGCCCCTGCCGGACACCTCGGTCCGCTACTTCACCGGCCTGCTCGCTTACGACAGCCTGACTGTTTTCCTGCGTCTGTTCCTGCTCGGGTTCGTCGCGCTCGCGATCGTGCTGACGTTCTTCACACACATTCCCGATTCCGAGGATTCGGGCGACTTCTACGTCCTGCTGCTCGGCGGCACGGTCGGCATGATGCTCATGGCGTCGGCCAATCACTTGCTCATGGTCTACATGGCCGTCGAGATGGCTAGCCTGCCCAGCTACGCCCTCGTCGGATTCACCAAGGGCCGGCGGGCCAGCAGCGAGGCCGCCCTGAAATACGTCGTGTACGGCGGCGGTGCGGCCGGGGTGATGCTTTACGGCATCAGCCTCGTCGCGGGCCGGTTCGGCACCGGGTCACTGACGGATGTCGCCCAGGGTGTCGGGGCCGCACTGGCCACCGGTACGCTCGACGTGCCGCTCGCGCTCGGGCTGGCGTTCATCTTCATCGGGTTGGCGTTCAAGCTCTCGGCCGTGCCGTTCCACTTCTGGTGCCCGGACGTGTTCGAAGGTGCCCCCGCCGAGATCGGCGCGTTCCTGTCCGTCGCCTCGAAGGGTGCGGCAATGGCCCTCGCCGGCCGACTCGTGCTCGCGTTCGCGGCCGTGGCCCCCGAGCAGGCCGCGCTGGCGTTCGCCCCGGTGCTCGCGCTGTTCGCCGCCGTGACCGCGACCTTCGGCAACCTGGCCGCGTACTCCCAGACCAATCTCAAGCGGCTGCTCGCCTACAGCACCATCGCCCACGCCGGCTACATGATGATGGCCCTCGCCTGCGTCAACACCGAAGGCATGTCGGCCGTCCTCTTCTACCTTGTCACCTACCTGTTCACCAACCTCGGCGCGTTCGCGGTCATCGCCCTGATCCGCAACCGCACCGGCTCGGAAGACCTCTCGGCCTATGCCGGGCTGGTCTACACTGCGCCCGGCCTCGTGGTGGCGATGGGCGTGTTCCTGCTCAGCCTGCTGGGCCTGCCGCCGCTGGCGGGCTTTGCCGGCAAGTTCGTGATCTTCTCGGCGGTTTACCATGCCGCCGCCGACGCCAGCCGGCCGTGGCTCGCCCAGATCTACTGGGCCCTGTTCGTCATCGGCGGTCTGAACACGGTCATCAGTGCGGTGTATTATGTGCGGGCGCTCAAAGTGATGGTGATCGACAAGCCGCCCGAGGGCGTGGGTGACCGGCGTGTGCCCTTCGCGGCCGGCAGCTATGCGGCGATCCTGGCGATGCTGGTCTTCGTCCTCGGCATCGCCTGGAACATGCTCTCGGTGGCGAGCGAGCGCGGCACCGCGTCGTTCCCCGCCCCGAAAGCCACCGTCGCGGCGAAAGGATGAGGGCCATGATCGACGCCGCCACCAACGACCGGCTCCGCCAGTTGCTCCGCCGGGAGAGCCGGTCGCTGTACCAGTACCTCCGCGAAGTCCCCGCGTGGACCAGCTTCAAGGACACGAACACGCTGGCCCGGCTGCGCGAGTGCGCGAATGCCGAGTTGGAGGTCGTCGAGAAACTGTCGCGCTGGCTCCAGAAGTACGTCTCCGGTGCGCTGGTCCACGGCGCGTTTCCCGACTTCACGCCCTACAACGACACGGGCCTGAATTTCCTCCTGCCGCTCGTGATCCGCGAACAGAAGCAGGCGGTCCGCGAACTCGAGACCGACGCGAAGGCTCTGCAGGGCGAGCCGGCCGAGTACGTCAACGAACTGCTCGCGCTCAAGCGGGCTCACCTCGCGACGCTCGAAGACCTCCGCCCCGGCCGCTCGACGATCACCACCGCGGTCGTCTAAAACCACCCGCGCGTGCGGTTGCACGCGGCACACACCGACAGCATCACCGGCACTTCGACCAGCACCCCGACCACCGTGGCCAGTGCCGCGCCCGAGTCCGGCCCGTAGAGGGCGATCGCCGTGGCGACGGCCAGCTCGAAGAAGTTGCTGGCCCCGATCAGCGCGCCCGGTGCCGCGATGTTGTGGGGCACCTTCATCAACCACATCAGCCCGTACGTCAGGGCCGAGTTGAAATACACCTGCACCAAAATGGGCACTGCGATCAGGGCGACGTGCAGCGGATGACGAAGGATGTTGTCGGCCTGAAAGGCGAAGATCAGCACCAGCGTGGCGAGCAGGGCCGAAATGGCGACCGGCTGAAACCTCGGGAGGAACGACTGCTCGAACCAGTCCGCGCCCTTCCAACGAATGAGCCCCGCCCGGAGGACTACGCCCACCGTCAGCGGCACCACAATGAACACTGCCACGGCCGTCACGAGCACGTGGAACGGTACCGCCAATCCCGAAACGCCGACGAGAAGACCCACGATGGGCGCGAAGAGGACGAGCATGATCAGGTCGTTGACGGCCACCTGGACCAGCGTGTAGGCCGGGTCGCCGTCGGTCAGATAGCTCCACACGAACACCATGGCCGTGCACGGGGCTGCCGCGAGGATGATGACCCCGGCCGTGTATTGCCGGGCCAGGTCGTCGCCGATCAACGGCAGAAAGAGCACCTGAAAGAACAGCCAGCCGAGCGCAAACATGCTGAACGGCTTGACCAGCCAGTTCACGAACAGCGTGACCAGCAGGCCCTTCGGCCTCCGCGTCGCGCCGGCCAGCGACGTGAAGTCGATCTTCATCATCATCGGCACGATCATGAGCCAGATCAGGACGGCAATGGGGGCGTTGATCTGGCTGCCCGCGCCGATCTCCAGATTCCGCAACTGGGAAGTCACGGCCGGCATGACCCGACCCAGGCCGACTCCGACAACCATGCACAGCGCGACCCAAAGGGTCAGATACCGCTCGAACAGGTTCATCCGTTTGGCAGGGGCGCCGCTCATTTCGCGATCTCCGCGCTTTCGACAGACGCGAGCAGCGCCTTCACTTTCTCGCGGATCATGTCCCGAATCCGGCGGAACTCGTCGTCGGGCAGGTCTTTCGGATCCGGGATGTTCCAGTCTTCACGCCGGTCGGCGTTCACCAGCGGGCAGAAGTCGCCGCAACCCATCGTGACGGCCACGGTGACGTGCGTCCCGTTGAACTGTTCCAGCGATTTGGACCGGTGCGTGGTCAGGTCGTAGCCCACTTCCTTCATGAAGGAGACGGCCCGGGGATTGACCCGGCCCGACGGCCGGGAGCCGGCCGAGTGGGCCTCGACGCTGTCGCCGCCGATCATCCGGGCGAACGCCTCGGCCATCTGCGAACGGTTGGAGTTTTCCACGCAGACGAAGAGCACGATCGGTCGGTGAGTCATGACGGTAGCCCCGGGTTGGTCCGCGCCGCCCGACAGAAACGGCAGGCGCCAGACGTGTTGCAGTGTCAGGTAGATTCCGATGAGGATGATTGCGATTCCGGTGACCCGGCGGAGGATCTTCTCAACGGCCGTCACCCGCTGAAATGCCCAGCCGATTCGGCCCGTTCCACCGGCCAGCAGCAGCGCGAGTCCGATGACGGGTATGCCCGTTCCGACCCCGTATGCGATGGGGACGAGGAAGAAGGAGCCGGACTTCACCGCAATCGGGATCAGGCTGCCGAAATACAGGGCCGCGGAGACGGGGCAGAACGACAGCGCGAAGATCAGCCCCAGCACGGCCGCCCCCAGAAGGCCCATCCGGTCGACGTACCCGCGCATGCGATCGGAGAGCCCGATGCCCGTGAGCCCGAAGTCGAGCAATCCGACGAGGATCATTCCGACTACGACGAGCAACGGCCCGACAAATTGGTTCATGTATTCCTGAAGCCAGCGGGATACGCCCGAAGACGAGAGGAGGCTGGCGACGAGAAGCGATGCCAGTCCGACGTATGCCGTGACGCGACCCGCTGTGTACAGCACGCCCGAGAGAATGGTGCGTCGGCGATTCGTGGCGCCGCGGCCGATGTAGGCCACCGCCGCCAAGTTGGTCGCCAGGGGACACGGGCTGACCGAGGTCAGCAGGCCGAGCCAGAATGCCATACCGATGGCAATCATCAGGCTCATGGCCGGTCCCCGCGGAACTCCGCGAGCTCCTTCTTCACATAGGCTGCCATGGCCTGCGGGTTATCCGTGTGATCCCAGACCCGGTCGAGGGATTTCCAGCCGCTGGGCGTTACGAGGACAACCGTGGCAAACATCAGGTCGTACTTCCTTGCCAGATGCGCGTTCTGCGGGAGTTGGAAATTGACGACCCGCCACGCCACGCGACCTGCCCGAATGTCGTCATCGAGGGCGGCCCGGGCACCCGATTCGATCGTCCGGCACGTGGTGCACCGCGTGTTCGAATGGAAGTAGTAGGCAATCACCGGCGCGGTCGTCGGCACGACTTCAGCGGCGGGTTCCTGTGCCTCGGCAGTGCGGACGATATCGATCACGGATCGCGTCAGGCTCGCGGCGACGAACAGGCTCAGGGCAATCGTGAGTCCGGTGCGGATGATGGACACGAGTTGCCCTCCTTACTTGGGGAAGAACGCCTTGATCTCTTCGGGCGTCAGCAGCCTGCCGGCCGCCTTCACTTCACCGTCGATGGCGAGAGCCGGCAACGCCCAGGGCGCCAACTCGAGGATCCGGACGATGTCCGCAACCTTCTCGACGTTGGCTTCGATCCCGGCTTCACGGACGGCCTGTTCCGCTGCCGTGAACAGCATTCCGCACTTGGAACAACCCGTTCCGAGAATCTGAACTGTCATGATTGCACCTTCTCTACATCGTCGTGTTGCGACAACTGCCGCAGACATTCCGGACCGACGGGCGGTTCAATCTGCCAGGGGATCATCGCGACCCGGCTGGCGTGAACCTCGGCCACTTCCTTCAAGTAGCGGGCCTCGTGCGCCCGGCGGGAGACAAGGACCGGATCAGTCACCGGCAGCGGCGTCAGACACTGATTCATCACCCACGCGAAGGTTGCAATCCCGGCCCGGGCCAAGTCGGCCTGCAACTTCGCGGCCTCGTGGACGGGTGTGGCCTCGGGTAATGCGACGATCAGGACGCGGGTCTGCGTTGCGTCGCGGAGTCGCGGGAGCAGTTTCTCCACCGCTTCGGGCATGCCGCTCGATTGCCGGGTCACTTCGCGATGATATGCCAGCGCGGAATCGAGCAGCAGGATCGTGTGCCCGGTCGGGGCGGTGTCAAGGACGACAAAGCCGTCGCCGCCCCGTGCCACGGCCTCGGCAAACGCCCGGAACACGGCAATCTCTTCCGTGCAGGGGGACCGCAAGTCTTCCTCGAGCATCGCCCGGCCGGCGTCATCGAGGCCTTTTCCCGCCGTGGCGAGAACCTCGGCGGAGTACGCCGCAGTCTCTGCCTTCGGGTCGATGCGCGACACCGACAGGTTGGCGACATCGCCGTTGAGGGTCGCGGCCAGGTGCGCGGCTGGGTCCGTCGTCGACAACTGCACGCGAAAGCCACGGTCGGCCAATGCGACAGCCACGGCCGCCGCAATCGTCGTCTTGCCGACTCCGCCCTTACCCATCGTCAGGATGACGCCGTTCCGCGGCGCGGCCAGCGCTTCAATCAGCGAATCGAGGGCGGGCAGGTCCGGAACTTCGATATTCGTCGGCAGCATCGTCATAGAGGCGGCCCGGCCCAATCTCCGCATCGCATCAACGCCCACCAGGCCGGACGGGGCCAGCGGAACCATCGTGCACGGCAGTTGTGCGAGCGAGGACGGTATCGCCGCCAGTGCGTCGGCACCTCGGGCTTCCATGGCGCGGGCCACAGGATCGTTCGGGTCTGTCGCGCGGAACAGTCCGTTGATAACAAGTCGCTGGTTACGGATGCCGAGATCGGCCAGTTCACCGCTCGTCCGGTCGGCTTCTCGCAGAGCGGCCGCGTCGGGGCGGGCGACGAGGATCAGCGTCGTCGTACTCGCGTCGCCGAGTGCGTGAACTGTCTGGGCGTACAACTTCTGCTGCGCCTGCAACCCGGCCAGCGGTCCGAGACACGATGTGCCGGTAGTGTTGCTGCGGAGAAACCCATCCCAAGCCGACGGCAGCGACAGAAGTCGCAGCGTGTGCCCGGTGGGGGCTGTATCGAAGAGGACGTGATCGAATTCCGTCGTGGCGTTGGTGCCGCCGAGCAGGCGGGCGAACTCGTCGAAGGCGGCAATCTCCAGCGTGCAGGAACCTGAAAACTGCTCCTCCATGCTGGCGACGGCCGCGTCGGGCAACACGCCCCGGTACGGGCCGACCATGCGCTCACGGTAGTCGCGGGCGGAGGCCTCGGGATCGATATTGAGTGCGGAAAGGCGCGGGACGCCGGGCACGGCCGTGGGCACGCCAGCCAACGACGTACCGAGGACCTCATCCAGGTTGGACGCCGGATCAGTGCTGATCAGCAGCACCCGCTTCCCGGCATCCGCGAGGCGGACGGCCGAGGCACATGCAACTGACGTCTTGCCGACGCCCCCTTTGCCCGTGAAGAACAGGACCCGGGTGGGCGAGGAAAGAAACTCCATGATTGACCTCCGTGTCAGCAACAGCCCGCGGAGCCGCGACACGACTCGGCGGCCGCATTACTGGCAACGCCACACCACCCGGCAAGCAAAGCACGCGACGGGTACAGCCCGCGCGAGACGATGTGCCCGTTGACTCGGATCAGGGGCAGGGCGTGCTCCTGATCGGCGCGAATCGCGTCGGTGACATCGGGGTGCGCGACAAACGCCTGCGGCTGCTGGGCGAGATTAAACCGCTCCACGGTCACGCCCCGCTCGGTCAGCCAGGCCAGGTCGGCAGCAAATCGGGGTAGCACCGGATCTACCTTCGGCCCGCAAATTCCGGTCGAGCAGCACATCGGCCTGTCGAATACCTGCAGCGTAGTCATGGCGGCCTCCCGTAATCATGTCGTTCATCGTCGATGAACGATAACTCGATCAAAAAACTCGCAAAGTCACAACCCCGCGATTAGGCGCTTTAGTCGGTCGAGGGCGATCGGGTTGACGCCGTAACAGGTCCGCGGGCCTTCGATTTCTCCCTGCACCAGTCCGGCGTCTTTCAGAATCTTCAGGTGCTGCGACACCGTCGATTGTGCGAGCGGCAATTGGTCGACGAGTTCCCCGCATACGCACGCCTTGCGGGCAATGAGGATGCGGAGGATGCGGACGCGGGCGGGATGGGCGAGCGCCCAAGCCAACCCGGCGAGGCTGGCGTCGACCGCATCGCTCGGGGGTACGGGTGCGGCCGTCTGGTCGCGCTCCGTCAGGCACTGGCGTGGTTTGCTCATCGTTGATCTACGATAATTTTATCTCTGCATTTGCGGCCCGTCAATTCGGCTTCTACTTCGCCTTGGGCTTGGGCTTGGCGGCCGGCTTCTTCCCGGCGGGTTTCTTTGCGGCCGGCTTCTTCTTCGCGGTCGTTTTTCCCTTCGCCAGATTCGCCTCGTAATGCTCGATGTACTTCCTGGCCGTGTTTTTCTTGATCGTCGCGCCGATCACGTCGAGGGCGACGTCCTCCAGCTTCTTGAACCGCACGCAACATGCGCCCATGTCGAGCTTCTTGCCCGTCTTGGCCCACGCAGCCTGAAACTCTTCGGCCTGCCCGCCGTAGACCGACATGATGTAAATCGACATGTGGTTCTTCTGCGACGCCAGTCCGGCGAACGGCAGCGGCTGCTTCGGGTCGCAGTGGTAGCCTGCGGGATAGATGCCGTGCGGGATGAAGTAGCCGATCATGCCGTACTGCATTCCCTCGGCGATGGCCGGGTCGAGGTTCTTGAGAATGACCTTCCGGACGGCCTCCAGCGCGGCCCGCCGATCTTCCGGAAGCTCCGCGAGATACTCCTGTACTGTCGCCGCTTTGCTCTGCATGGCCGGGTCCCGGTGGGAAAAGATTCTGAGGAACAAACTACGCCCGGCCCGCGCAAGAAAAAAGCCCGGGGGCTGCGGCCCCCGGGCTTTCGAGTTGACTACTTTCCGAATCAGCCGTGGCCGCCGGAGACGTACGCTCCGCCGAGGTAGGTCGGGTCGAAGGGGCGGAAGTTCTCGACGTCCGCACCGCGGGCGACGTCGATGATGCGGGTGAACGAGGCGAGGCCCGCACCCGGGGTGGTCAGGATCTCGGCCTTGCAGTCGCCATTGACGTCGAGGACGCCGACGCGGGTGCCGCCGGTAAAGGTCGAGCCGTAGGCGTAGGAGGCGTAGAGCAGGGTGAGGTCGGTGCCGCGGAAGGCCTGGACCTGGGCGTTGCCGCCGCCACCGGTGACGATGTCGGCGAGCATGTCGCCGTCGACGTCGCCGGCCGCGACGAACACGCCGCCGGTGAAGCTGGCCGCGTAGGCGAAGAACTCCTTGAGGACGCCCTGGCCGGCCTGGCCGCTGAAGACTTTGACGTGCGGTCCGCCGCCGGGGCCGGCTCCGGTGATGATGTCGTCGAAGCCGTCGCCGTTGATGTCGCCCGCGGCCACGCGGACACCGCCGGTGAAGCTGGCCGCGTAGGCGAAGAACTCGCGGACGAGCCCGCCCGTGGCGGTGAAGATTTTGACGTGCGGTCCGCCGGTTTCGCCCGCCCCGGTGATGATCTCGCCGACGCCGTCGCCGTTGACATCGCCGACGGCGACGTACACGCCGCCGGTGAAGCTGGCCGCGTAGGCGAAGAACTCGGCGACGACGGCGCCGGTCGCGCCGTCGAAGACCTTGATGTGGGGGCCGCCGCCGAAGCCGGGGGCTGTGATGATGTCGGGGATACCGTCGCCGGTCACGTCGCCCACCGCCGTGCGAACGCCGCCCTGGAATCCGCT
>JAIBBI010000300.1 GCA_019694755.1 Gemmataceae bacterium | reverse complement strand
CGGGCGGCGCCCCGGCGCTTCGTGCGCCGGTCGAGCACGGTGCGCGGGGCCGGCGCCGTTTCGGCCTCGGTGGCCGCATACCGCGCCGGCGGCACCCGCAGGTCGTAGCCGATGCGCTCGACATCGTTGTTCGACACGGACACCTCGACGCGGATCCGGTCCAGGTCCACGGGTTCGCGCGACTGCAGGTACAGCACGTTGCGCCGTTCCGGCTTGGAGATCGTGAAACCCTGGGCGGCCGGCACCGGGCGGCCGTCGGCCGACACCACCGAGGCGACCGCGAAGCGGGTGACCGCGACATTCTCGCCGGGGGCCGAGCCGAACGGCACCGCGATCTTCAGCCGCTGGCCGCGCTGCGACAGCACGCTGGCGTCGCCGAGTTCGACGGCCTGCGCGGCGGTCGCGGACACGAGGCCGGCAGCCAGCAGGGCGACGAGGACGGGGTGCGCACGGTTCATGTCCGACTCCAGCGGCGGGTATCGCCCATCATCGCCAGCGGCGGCCGGCGGCGGCCATGCCGGGCCGATGGGCGGCCGGTGGACGGCAACCGGTGACCCCGGCGGCGGCGCGCGGGCTACAATCGCCCCCGGAAGCGGGCCGGACGACCGCTGGCCGCCGGCGACGGCGGCGGGAGGAAGGTCCGGACTCCGCAGGACAGGATGCTGGCTAACGGCCAGGCGTTACCGGCCGCGAGGCACGGGGCGACGGAAAGTGGCACAGAAAACAGACCGCCACACGCCAAGTAAGTGGTCGCTTCGGCGATTGCCCAGCGGGCGCGGCAAGGGTGAAAAGGTGGGGTAAGAGCCCACCGCGCCGGTGGCGACACCGGCGGCACGCCAAACCCCATCCGGAGCAACACCAAATAGGCATGCGTTCGGCCCTCGGGCCGTCAGGGCGGTCCGCCCGAGCATGCGGGTAGGTGGCTCGAGCAGCCGGGCAACCGGCTGCCCAGACGAATGGTCGTCAGCCGGTTCGCCGGCGTACAGAATCCGGCCTACAGGCCCGCTTCCACTTCCGCATCTCCGCGCCCGTGCCCCCGCGTTGGGCCGGATTCCCACCGCGCGGGCGTCGCCCGGCCCCACGTTCGCCCCGGATTTCACCCACTTTTCCCCCCATTTCGGCCCTCCGCCGCCTCCCTGGCGGCGCAGGCTCGCCCGCGTCCGGCTGCCGGTATCCGGGGCCGCCCGCGGCCATGCCGCGGACCCGCCCGGCACGGGTCGGTAAGGCGTGCCTGCCGATTCGGCACCCCGTTTCGGCGCACCGGAGGCGGCGCCCAAGCCTGTACTCGCGAAATGGGTAAGTGAGCACCAACACAAGTTCCCGCGGCTGCCCGGTACCGCGGATAAATTCTTGTAAACATTGGAAAAAAGGGCTGTCAACTTGACCGACTTACGGGTTTTCCGTAAAGTGGGTTTTTCTGTCGAAATGTGGCGCAAAGTGGGGAATCGAGAGCTTAGGGCGGAGCTCCCTGATTCACCGGCAGTACCGCGGTTCGACGCCTGCGTGAACTTCGAGGCCCATGTTCCAAGGCACCTTCGCGCTGTCGCTCGACGCCAAGGGTCGGATGACCATTCCGACCAAGGTGCGTCCGGCGTTCGCCGAGGCCGAGGGCAGCTTCGTGGTGCTGACTCGTCATCCGGATGGCTGTCTGATCATGTATTCGCGACCGGCCTGGGCCGAGAAGCGCCAGGAGCTCGCCGACCTGACGTTCAACTCGCGTTACTGGCAACGGCTGTTCCTCGGGTACGCGCAGGAGATCGAACTCGATTCGGCCGGGCGGGTGCTGGTGCCGCCCGAGCTGCGGGCGATCGCAGGGCTCGACAAGGAAGTCACGTTGATGGGGGTCGGCCGGTACTACGAGCTGTGGGATGCCGCCGCCCTCAAGAAATTCGAGGAAGCACAGAGCGGCGCAGCGCTGCCCGACTCTATCGCCGGTTTCCGTCTGTAGGCAAGCGCGCGTTGGCTGCAGACCGGCAAGCGTGCGGCGAGGACCGGGGGGTCGGGCATCGGTCGGTGCTGTTCGACCAGGCGATCGACGCGCTGTCGATCCGGCCGCAGGGCGTCTACGTGGACGCGACCTTCGGCCGGGGCGGGCACAGCGGCGGGATCCTGGCACGGCTGGGCAAGGGCGGGCGGCTGATCGGGATCGATCGGGACCCGGAGGCAGTGGCGGCGGGGCGCGGGTGGCAGGGAGCGGCGAGTGAGGGTCGGTTCGTCATCGAGCATGCGTGGTTCTCGGAGCTCGACCGCGTGCTCGACGCGCACGGGGTCGACCGGGTCGACGGCGTGCTGCTCGACCTGGGCGTGTCGTCCCCGCAGCTCGACGATCCGGCGCGCGGCTTCAGCTTCCGCGCCGACGGCCCGCTCGACATGCGGATGGATCCGACACGAGGGCAGTCGGCGCGTGACTGGCTGCTGACCGCAGGCATCGAAGAAATCGCAGAGGTGGTGAGGGAATATGGGCAAGAACGGTTTGCTGTTCAGATTGCAGCGGCGATTGATGCTCGCCGCCGGGACGCCGGCGACGCCGCGTTACGGACAACCGGAGAGCTTGCCCGCCTCGTGGCGGGTGTCGTCCTCCGCCGCCAAGGGCGGGCGGAGATGGGCAAGGACCCGGCCACCCGCACCTTTCAGGCTATACGGGTTTTCGTCAATCAAGAGCTTGAGGAACTCGCGCGGGTCCTCGATCGGGCTGTAGCGCGTCTGGCGCCGGGGGGTCGACTGGTGGTGATCAGCTTTCATTCGCTCGAGGACCGGATGGTCAAGCAGTTCCTCGCGCGGGAAGCGGGTCGCGACGCCGCCCGTGACCCGGTGACCGGCCGCCGGCTCGACGCCGGCGCGCGCCTGGCGGCGCTGCACCGCGTGCTGCCCGAC
>JAIBBI010000299.1 GCA_019694755.1 Gemmataceae bacterium | reverse complement strand
GGCCAAGACCGCGAAGGACAGGAGTGTCGGTATCATGGCCCCCAGCATAGCCAACAACCGCCCCCCCGGCGAGGCGGATAGCGGGCGGGTCGGCGCGCCGTCACTCCTTCTTCGGCGCGGCCCGCGGGTACTTCGCCTCCAACTCGGCGACGAGGGCTCGGAAGTCGGGGCGGTGGCGGAGGGGGGCAAGGTCATTGTCGTTCTTGAGCTTGGTCACGTCCTTGAAACCGGCGGCGACGGCTTTCTCGAGCCACGCCACCGCCTTGTCGGCGTCATCGGATTGCGGATGAAAGGCGACCGTAGCCCAAAGGCAGGCCAGACCAAAACAGGCCGACGGGTGCTTCGGGTTGAGACTCTCAACGACAAGGCCGTCCTCGCGGCAGCGGTCCAAGTCCTTCCGCCTCCCGTGGATGATACCGCGGACGATCATGGCGAACGGGGTTAACGGTCGGTAGTACTCACGCTTGATTTTAATCCGACCAATGACGTCTTCGACGAGTCGCATCGCGTCTTCGGGACGGCCGGCGTCCAACATGCAGCCCGCCATACAGGTTGATGCATTCAGTGATTGAAAGTGATCGGGGCCGAGCAAGCGGATTAGTTTCGGAACGGTCTGCTCGAACTCCAACAGTGCTTCATTCGTTCGGCCGATCTCTGCGTAGTCATAGGCAAGGCATTGCCGCGCTGCCAACGTTGACGGATCGTCATCGTCGTATTTTCGCCGACACCTATGCACGAGTTCCTGCCACAGTGGTATCGAAGCGTCGTACCGGTTGGCTGCCGAATGGATGTAGGCGATCGAATTTAGGAGATCGATCTCGATATCGTCAGCCAGGTTTTTCCCAGTCTGAGCGTAAATTACTTTTGCTTCATCGCTCAGACAGATTGCGGCATCGGCCTTGCCGAGGTTAGCGTATGCGCCGGCAAGGATCGCCATGCTTGCAAGTGTCGTGATGTCAAAGTCGCCATACTTTACGCGGCACTTTCGCAATGTAGTCTGGGCGGAATACGCGACTTGTTCGTACGCCCCCAACTCAAACAGTCCGTACTCCAAGCCCTTGCGACAGCGGATCGCCGCGTCGTGATCCAGCCCGAATTGCGCTTCGGAAAGTTCGAGAGCCCGGGTATACTGCGTGACCGCGCGGGCGGGTTCACCCAGGGCCAATTGTAACTCGCCCATCGACTCACTCAATAAGGCTGCTACCCGCGGTTGATTCGCGTAGTCATTGATGGCGGAGCGCAACGCCTGGTCGAGAGCCTCGTACAGTTTCACGTCGCGGCCGAGGCCGCCACCGGAACCGGGCAACCTCGGTGCATGGAAGACTCGCTTGGCGATGAACTCCAGCACCGCGTTCGCGTCCCGATGCAGTTGTCGCGATTCCTCCCGGAGAGCCTGTGCTCGGACCCGTTCACCGCCGACGAACGCAGTCCAAACTCCGGCGAGACTGGCACCGACAACGAACGCCGAAACAAACCCGGTGATCAGAGCCGGATTCTTGCGTGCCCACCGACCCGCGGACGCCGATATCGGCTCCTCGTACGCATCGACCGGCGCGTCGGCTAACCACCGTTCGATGTCCGCAGACAGGGCCGCGACCGTGTCGTAACGTTCTTCCGGCCGAACCGCCATCGCCCGGCGACAGATCGCCGACAGGGCTGCGGGCACATTCGGCTTCACGAGTTCGACCGGCATCGTCTCGCCAAACCGTGCCATCTCGACCGCCAACTCGCCTTCGGCAGTCTCGATTGGGGTACGGCCCGTCAGCACGACGTACAGCACCGCGCCGAGGCTGTAGATGTCGGTGGCCGGGCCGAGGTCGGCGATCCGGCCGGCAGCTTGTTCGGGACTCATGAACGCTGGCGTGCCCAGCGTGGCCCCGGCAACGGTGTCGGTGCTGGCCAGTGGCGCGAGTGTCGGGTCGGTGGCAGTGGCGTCCGGCTGGCCGAGCACTTTCGCCAGACCCCAGTCGACCACCAGGGTTTCGCCGTATTGGCCGAGCATCACGTTGGCCGGCTTCAGGTCGCGGTGGATCACGCCCCGGGAATGGGCGTAGGCGATGGCCTCGCACACCGCAGTGAACCGGCCCAGCAGTTGCCGGAATTCCAGGGAATCGAACCGCCCGCCGGCGGCGTGGAACTCGGCCACGGCATCGGCCAGCGTCCGTCCCTCGACGAACCGCATGGCGTAGTAGGGCCGGCCGTCGGCGTGTTCGCCCAGGGCGTACACCGGCACGATGCCGGGGTGTTCCAGCCGGCCGGTCACGGCGGCCTCGCGCAGGAACCGGGCGCGGAGGTCGTCGCGGTGTTCGTACTCGCCGCGGATTTCCTTGAACGCCACTTCCCGGCCGAGCCGTTCGTCCAGGGCCACCGACACCCGGCCCAGGCCGCCGCGGGCGTGTTCGCGGACGATGCGGAACTGTTCCACCTGCCGTTCCGGTGCAACGGGGAGCGTGGCGGCCGGCGGCGGCGTGGAGGCGGCCGGCGGCGCGGAATCGTCGGCGGGTGGTTCCCAGCCGAGACCGTCGGTCGGCCGGCCGCCGCGGCGCAGTTGCTCGTAGGCCAGCGTGCCGAGCAAGTCGTGGTCGGCCGCCGACAACAACCGGGCGGCGGCCAGGCGGCGGAGAAACGGCCCGTCCGGCGCGGCCAGCCACTGGGCGAACAGGCCGAACACTTCCTCCCGGCTGGCGAACCCGCGGGCGACGGCGAGGTCGGCGACGAGGAAATCCGGGGACGCGGCGGCGGTCATGGCGAACGTCCTGACGGGTTACAGGTATTTGACGAGTTTGGCTTTGGCCTTCGACCAGGTGTAGGAAACGGCCCGCGGTTCCAGGCCGAATTGCCGGGCGATGTCGGCTTGGGAGATGTCGCACAGGTAGTGCAGCTCGAACAACTGGCGTTCGTCTTCGGGCAGGGCG
>JAIBBI010000298.1 GCA_019694755.1 Gemmataceae bacterium | reverse complement strand
AACCCCTCGCCGAGATCCGGGGCGGCATCGGTGAGCAGGACCAGCACGCCGCCGTCGTCGACGGCCAGCGCGGCGTGCGCGAGCGCGGCGGCCAGTTCGCCCGTTGTGTGCCGGGCCGGGTCGCCGGTCAGAGTCGCGATCGCGATGTCGGCGAGCCGATCCACCGTGCCGACCCACAGGTCGCGCAACGCAGTTCGGGCCGCCCGGTGCGACTCGGCCGGCCCTGCAATCACCCGGGCCGTGCTGGTGCCCGGCCCGGCAATCACGTGGACAAAGAACGGCAGGCCGACAAGCCAGCCGATCTCGGAGACCTCCTCGGCATGGCGCGAGGTGCCGTCGCCGAGCAGTTCGGCCCGAGTCGCCGCGTCGCTCAGGGTGGGAAAGATGGACGACGCCCCACCCGTCACTCCGCCCCGCGGGTCGTGCCGGACTTCGCTCAGGACCACGGCCTGATCGGCCTCGGCAAACGTGCGGTTCAGGTACACCCGCCGGCCGGCCGCAGTGGTGGCGACATAGGCCAGCGCCTCCCGGGAGTCGGGGTCGTGTTCCTCGACGAGAACGCCGGGCAGGTTGATGGTACGGCCGGGCGGCACGATCACCGTGATGTGGGCCGGGGCCACGCCGGCCGACTCGATGTGTTGCAGGATGGGCCGGACCAGCGGTTCCACATCCGGGCGGTCGAGGTCCACGAGCAGAGCCACGCGGTCGTCCGGCGTGAGCGCAAGCCGCAGCGGCGGGAAATGTTGCGGGGCCTCGAGGGCGTCGCGGATCAGGGCGGCCGGGTCGGCGGCCGGCTCCGGGCTGCCTTTCCGCCGGCACGCGACCAGCCGACCCGCCTCGATGCGGAAGCGGATATCCTCGGTGCCGAACGGGACGGTCTTCTCCATGCCGGTATTGTCCGGGCGGCGCGGGCGAATTCCAGCCCGGCCCGTTCCGGAGCGCGCTATCATGTTAAAACGAACCCCCCGGGGGTCGGTTTGCTCCCTCCGAGGTGGCCTGATCGCCAAAAATCCCCTAAATTAAAGTAGAAATAAGCTGAAGCATCCGAAAGAAAGTCGTGTCGGAGTGACACGGAGGTACCGCAATGTGGAAGTTCGACGGGCAGACCGTCCCGAATCTGAAAATGCCGCTCCCGGGCCCGAAGAGCAAGGCCCTGATCGAGCGTGACCACGAATACGTCTCGCCGAGCTACACCCGCGACTACCCGCTCACGGTTGCCAGCGGCTCCGGCTGCGTCATCGAGGATCTCGACGGCAACCTGTTCCTCGACCTGACGGCCGGGATTGCGGTCACTTCGACGGGACACTGCCATCCCGAAGTCGTTGCGGCCGTGCAGGATCAGGCGGCCAAGCTGATCCACATGTCGGGCACCGACTTTTACTATTCCCCGGAGATCGACCTCGCCCAGAAGCTGGCCGACGCCGCCCCGGGCTCGTCACCCAAGAAGGTATTCTTCACCAACAGTGGTGCCGAGGCGATCGAGGCGGCCATGAAGCTGTCCCGGCACCACACCGGGCGGTCGCGGATCGTCGGCTTCTTCGGCGGGTTCCACGGCCGTACCTACGGCGCGATGTCGCTATCGGCCTCCAAGCTTGTCCACCGACGCGGGTTCTCGCCGCTCGTGCCGGACATTCACCACGTCAATTACCCGAAATCCTGCTCCACGTCATGCCCCCAGCCCGCCCACCGCAACGGTGTCGGCAGTCGGGCCGGCGTCTGCGAGTTGACCGGGGGCGTGTGCGACGTCGTCAGGAACATCGAAGACACCATCTTCAAGCGGGTCTGCCCGCCCGACGAAGTCGCGGCCATCTTCATCGAGCCGGTGCAGGGCGAGGGCGGCTACCAGGTCGCGCCTCCCGGCTGTCTGCCCGCGCTGCGCGAATTGTGCGACAAGCACGGCATCCTGCTCGTGCTCGACGAAGTGCAATGTGGCATGGGCCGAACGGGCAAGCTCTACGCTTACGAGCACTGGGGCATCGAGCCCGACATCGTCTGCCTGGCCAAGGGCATCGCCAGCGGCATGCCGCTGGGTGCGATGGTCGCCCGGGCCAGCGTCATGGATTGGCCCCCGGGCAGCCATGCCAGCACTTTCGGGGGCAACCCCGTCAGTTGCCGGGCCGCCCTCGCTACGATCAGCCTGCTCGAGCGCGAGTACATCCGCAACGCCCAGGAGCGGGGCGAGCAACTCCACGCGGCGCTGGTGGAGATGCAAAAGAAGCACGACTTCCTCGCCAACCCGCGCGGCCTCGGCCTGATGCGGGCCATCGACGTGTTGAACCCCGCGACGCGGAAGGCCGACCCCAAACTCCGCAACGAGATCGTAGACATGGCCTACTACAAGGGCCTACTGCTGCTCGGCTGCGGCGAGACCGGCATCCGCTTCGCCCCGCCGCTCTGCATCACGGCAGAACAGATCGACACCGCGCTCGCCATCCTCGATGAGGTGATCGCGGAATGTACCGCTGGCGCGAATTGCAGAGTTTAGATTGCAGAATGAAGAGGTCGGAGGTCGGAGGTCGGAGGTCGGAGGTCGGAGGTCGGAGGTCGGAGGTCGGAACCTGAAGGTTCCTTTTGACCTCCGGTCCCCGACCTCTGCGTTTCTAAATCTGCAATCTGAAATCTAAAATCTGCATTTCCCTTCCCCATACCTCCCAGTCGTTCCGGCTTGACGGTATCCCCTGCTCCCGTTACCTTTTCCGCATCCAAGGAAAGGAACCCTTATGGGCGCAGTTCTGGTCACCGGCGGTTGCGGGTTTATCGGCAGCAACTTCATTCGCAATCTTCTGGCCACCGATCCCGCGGTCCGCGTCATCAATTTCGATGCGCTGACCTATGCCGGCAACCTCCAGAATCTCGCTGATATCGCAGCCGATCCGCGCTATTCGTTCATCCGTGGCGATGTCGCCGACCGCGATCAGGTCCG
>JAIBBI010000297.1 GCA_019694755.1 Gemmataceae bacterium | reverse complement strand
GCTTTACAAAAAGCATTGACGTCTCCATTCCGATGGCCGATCTCGATGCCAACGACGCTCCCGACTTCGTCGTCGGCAACCAGGTCTTTTCGCTCACAGGTAGCTTTCACAATCCCACCGTCGAACGTCGCGGGACTGCCGTCGTTGATGGAAAGCCGATCGACCATCCCGGTCCCGGCTACGGCGATGGCTACTACTCCACCTGGCTCGCCGACTGGAACGGCGACGGCCGCCCCGATCTGCTCTGGGGCACCCATCAGGGCAACGTCTATCTCCATCTCAAAAGTGGCGATGACCTCACGTCATTCGACGAAGGCAAACTCCTCACGCTCTCCACCGGCGAGCCGCTGAAAGTCGGCCCACCCGTGGTCGCCTCTGCCGCCGAAGCCACCGACTTCACCATCCTGCAGGGCTCGCGCATTCTGCTCGCCACGGAAGACTTCGACCGCGACGGCCGGCTCGACCTCATCGTGTCGGAGACTTACGGCAATGTCTGGCTGTTTCGCCGCATCACGGTCGACGGCCACGACACGCTGGCTTCCGGCGTCGTCATCGCCAAACTCCCCGGACGCACCGAGTCCCTGAATTTCGACGACTGGAATCACGACGGTCTTCCCGACCTGCTGCTCGGAGGCACCACAACCGAGCCGGTGAAGGTCCTGATCAATCGTTCCCAGTCCGGCCAGCCCGCGCTCAAACCACCACAGACAGTTCCGGGCCTCCCCTACGTGTTCTGGGGCGCCAAACCGCGAATCGCCGACTGGAACAACGACGGCGATGCCGACCTCCTCATCCAGAGCGAGTTCTTCTCATTCTTCGCCGAACGCTCATTCCTTGAGGGCGGATACCGTAAGGGCCACCTTCTCGCGATTGAGATTCAGCAGAATCTCGCCGCTTCTCCACGTAACCCGGAATCCCCGTAAGGGTTTCATCAACAACCCGAATCACTCCCAACGATCACCGCCCCCGGAACGTACTGCTGGCAATGGTTGCCATCTTTTCTAACCCCTGACCTCCGACCCCTGACCCCTGCCAAATGCCTGATCGCTGGCTGTTTCAGATCGACGGCAAACGCTACGGACCGGTCGAAGAGACCGAGCTCGAACGGTTTCTTGCGCCGCCGCGGCTCTGCAAATTCATGGAAGTCCGGCGCGACGGCAACGGCGACGAATGGATTTCAATCGGCCCGAAGGACGACCTCCAGACCGCTCTCAAACGGATCGGAGTCGTCCTCCCTCCGAAAACTCCCGAGCCCGAACCCGAGGCAGAGCCCGCGGCCAAGCCCAAGGTCGCCGCCCCCACACCGCCGCCCGCCGTTGTGACTCCTGTCCCGGCCGAGCCACGCGGCCCCGGGATCATCACGCTGATTCGTTACTGGATCAACGAAGGAGCCGACCGCCTCGCTGAGTTCATCGCGCGCTTCTGGATTCCGTTCGCGATCGCTGCCCTGTGGGGTGCCGTCAACCTCGGCCTCTACATCTACGGCAAACTCGACTACGCCTCCGAACGCGAAATCCTCACCGCCTACGTCGAAGTCTGGAACGAATACCTGAAGCTGCAGGAAGCCAAGACCACCGAGGGTCAGTGGCAGTCATTCAAAGACAGGGCCACCCCCCGCCTCCAGCCGCTGATCGACGAACTCACCAACAACACCAGCGCGTCCACCCCCATCCGCCGACACCTGCTCTGGGCCGGCCGTGATTGCCTCGCACCGCTGGTCGCCTCGGCCGGCGGCGAACCCGATCGACGCACCGAATTCGGCTTCCAGCAACACCTCAACGCCATCGAACAACTCATGCGCGGCGAGTCCCCCAAACCCCTCCGCGGCGCACCACGCTATTGATCGCCTGCAGAACGGAACGCGGATCACGCAGATTTCATGGATTGGCGCAGATAAAAATTAAGGCGAGCAGGAGACCGCAAATGAACACGAAGGAAGGCGAACTTCGAATGTCGGCAAATTCTGATCTGCGTGAATCTCGTCAATCTGCGTCCTCTGCGTCCCTATGTTCGCGCCGCCGCGGGTTCACGCTGATCGAACTGCTCGTCGTCATCGGCATCATCTCCCTGCTGATCGCGCTCATCCTGCCCGCCGTGCAGCAGTCGCGCGAGGCAGCCCGCCGCGTGCAGTGCCTCAACAACCTGCGGCAGATGGGCATCGCTTTCCAGAACTATCACGACGTCCACAAGCAGTTCACCCCCGTCTACACCGCCATCCGCAGCAACGTCATCGCCTGGCACATCGGCATCGTCGGCGACCACGACGACGCCAACGTCCACACCTACGCCGAATTCCTGCTGCCGCATCTCGACCAGCAGAACGTCTACGACCGCATCAACTTCAGCGAACCCTGCTTTGCTCCCGCCAACATGAGCTTCATGGGCCTGCCCAACTACACCGCCGACAACCAGTCGGTCGTCTCAACCCCGCTGTCGGTCTTTCTCTGCCCCTCCGCACCGCGCGGGGAGAATCCCCACGTCGAGACCTGGCCCGACACGACTCCCCCTATCTCCTACCGCACCGGCGGCAACGACTACGGTCCCAGCTGCGGCATCGCTCGCGGTTCCGGCGGACTGATGACCCTTGGCCCCGCGCAGAACGGTGGACTGCCCAACGGCATCATGACCAATAACTTCATTTCGCTGAGCTACGCCGACATCCTCGACGGCGCCTCCAACACCGCCCTCATGTGGGAAATCGCCGGGCGTCCGCAGTTGTGGTCCAACGGCAAACGCATGGACGCCCCAACGCGCGGCGGAGGCTGGGCCGACATCAATAATGCCGAGAACTGGTTCGCCGGATCGGCTGTCGACGGCGCCGGCCCCTACGGCCCTTGCGCCATCAACTGCACCAACGAGTACGGCCTCGGCACGTACAGCTTTCACCCCGGCGGCGTGCACGTCCTGCTCTGCGACGGCTCCGTACACTTCGTCAACGAAAACGCCGACA
>JAIBBI010000296.1 GCA_019694755.1 Gemmataceae bacterium | reverse complement strand
GTACGCCGGCGCGGTAGAGTCGGCGCGGGTGGGGGGGCCGGAGCCGGTAGGCCTCGGGAATTCGGGGGCGGCCGCGTAGGAGTTCGGTCTGGTCGTTGGCGAACTGTCGGGGGAACAGGCGCAGGGCGACCGCCCGACCATCGAGGCTCGCCCAGTCGGCACGATATAACCGCCCATGAGATCCTTCGTGAATCATTTCACGGAGATGGAACTGTCGGACGCCGGCCGCGCGGGCGGAGCCGGCCAGGCCGATGCGATAGCCGACGCCACCAAAGCTGACGACATGACCGGGTCGGAGTCGAGCCTGCGGGCGGGGCGCGCCATTGACGAAGGTGCCGCTGGTCGAGCCCAGGTCGTATACGCGCCAGACACAATCGTCGTGACACGTGAGCATGGCGTGCTTGGCCGAGACGCCCGGCCCGGCAGGGACGAGACCACACATGTCCGACCGGCCGACGAGGACGGGACGGCCAGGCTTAAACCGCCGAACGCCGAAACTCCTGTCCAGAGGAGTGAGCAGCAGATGCGGCTTCCTGCCGTGCGACTTCTTCCGGCGGACAGGTCCGGGTGCAAACCGAGGGGCCGCCGGCCGGGCCGGGGCATTGTCACCCCGGTGCTGGTAGAAAGGCAACGAGTGCGACTGCGACAACCGGGATCGCTTGAGCGCGTCGGCGAACTCTCCGGCCGTCCCGAACGTGCGCTCGGCGATCGGCTTGGCGATCAGCCCCGCGATCAGGTCGACCAGGCCCGCCGGAATGTGACCGAGGGCGGCCTGCCAGTCTTCGAGTTTCTTCCGGGGGTCGGCGTGCCAGGCCAGCCAGTTGACGCCTTCCGGCAGATCGAAGAGGTTCTCGAATCGTTCGCCCAGGAGCAATTCCAGCGCGGTGTAGCCGAGGCAATACAGGTCGGCCGACGGACCGATCTTCCCCAGCCCCGTGTCGATAACTTCCGGCGCCTGGTAGGTCAGTTCCGGTTCGGGCAGGGGAATGTGCAGGGCCGCGCCGAAGTCGTAGCCCAGGAAGTCGCCGCAGACGATCTCGCCCTGAGTGCCCACTAGGAGCGTGTGCGTGTTGACACAACCGTGTCCCACCTTGCGGGCATGCATCGTGGCCAGCGCGTCGGACGCCTGGAGTAGTACCTGCCCGACTTGTGCCGGCGTCAGCGGCCCTTGGGCGCGGATGTACTGCGACAGGCTGCACTGCACGTCGTGGTATACGACCCGCTTGCGCTCGGAGTCGAGGCCGTGCGGGCGAATCAGATGAGGATGATCGAAGGCCGAGAAAAACGCGCACTCCTGCTCCAGCCGGCGGAGCAACTGCTGCTGGTACGGCGAGTTGTCTGCAACCTGCCTGATCAGATAAAGCTGCTGGGTTGCATCGTCCTGTCCCCGCCAGACGTGCCAGTCGCTGCCGCGGCGGATGTCGTATCGCTTGCGCAGGTTCATGATCCCCTCGTCAGTCGCAGGCTGGCGGCGAGACTCGCGAGATGGCTGTGGACCACGCGGTCCAACTGTTCCCAAACCTCGGAATTTTCCGAACCGCCGGCAGAGCGGACCCGCCCGAGTTGGTCGCAGGCCCGCTTGTACAAGACATAAGCCGAGGCCGGGGCCCGTTGAGACTCGGCTAACAGAGCTTCGCGGAGAGATTTCCGCACCACCGCCTGCTCGTGGCTCAACTCCCCCTCGGCCAACTGCCGGACCAGCCGGTGAATCTGCTCCGCCCGGTCGACCGATGCGCCGGGGAGCGAGGCAAACCACGCAAAGCCGGCTCCGGCGACGAGAGCCAGGGTAAGAACAACGTTTGTCACGGACATCGATGACTGCGAGGGCGGCGCGGCCGCGACGACCGGCCCCGTACCGACATCTTTCGATTCACTCTCACCTTCGATGACATCCAGACGCAGCAATGTCGCCGCTGTGGGTTGGAGCAGGCTCCCGGCATACCAGGTTCGCTGCTGCTCCACCGCCAGCAACTTGCCGTCCAGATAGATCGGGTGCGGCAGGTGGTTGGTCACGACATAACCGCCTGCCCGATGCTGCACCCGCAGGTGGCCCTGGGCCCAGGCGGGGTCTTCGACCCGGATCGCGTGTCCCGCTCCGCGACCGATCCGTACCTCCTCGCCGGTGACACGAAAGGTCCAGCCGGCGTTCGGCCCCCGCACTATTTGGATGCTCGCTGGCATGATTGGAACTCCATGGCAACCTAGTTTGATCCGACGACGACGGCGGGCAGCAACATGGGCGCGGCGATGATCAACAGACACGCCAACATCACCACGAGCGCGGGCCAGGTGATGTGAACCTTCGCTTCCTCGGCCGACTTCTCCAACCATTGCACCTGGCGCTTCCGCATCCGTTCGGCCTGGCTCCGCAAGGCGTCCCGCAGGGGAATACCGCGTTCCTCGGCCGTGTTCAGGGTGGCCACCAGTTCGCGGACATCCGGATCTGCGAGCCGTCGGTCGAGCTCATTCAACAGTTGTGCCTGGGCGGCACCCTGCTCGAGCCCCGTCAGCACCCGGCGGAACTCCACGCCGAGCGGATGGTCGCCATTCTCGGACGCCGCCCGTTCGATACAGACCGGCAGCGTTCCCGCTCCGGCCTCGAGAACCAGCGTCATCAGATCGAGCGTGAACGGCAGCCGATCGCGGGCCTGAGTCACATACGCCCGGGCCTTGCTCCGCAGGTCGTAAAGCAGGACCATCGGGACGACGAACAGGCCGAGCAATCCGACGGCCAACGCCATGGACGGCTCGAAGTAGCAGGCGGCAAGCCCGGCCAGCAATGCCAGAGCCGGCACAGACTCGACAGTCTTCGCCGCGGCGAATTCCTCCGCCCGCCAGTATCGCTTGTCGAACAGATCGAGGTCGTGCGACAGTCGCTTCATAGCGGCGGGAGCGTTCGCGGCGATGAGCCCGGCGAGTGCCCTGGCGGGCACGCCGAGCCAGCGGAATACAACGGACTCGACGCCCAGGGCGG
>JAIBBI010000295.1 GCA_019694755.1 Gemmataceae bacterium | reverse complement strand
AGTTCGGTCATCGGCATCGGCAACGTCCACATCCAAGTCGGCCAGACCGAACGGGCCAAAGCCGAGTTTGAAACAGCCCTGGCACTACGTAAAAAATTGGCCGACGCCGAACCGAACGTGCCGGTACGGCGGCGGGACGTGGCCGTAGCCCACCGTAACTTGGCGGTGGCCCTGGAAAAACAGGGCAAATACGACGCCGCTCTGGCGGAAATTGACCGGGCCATCACCCTCCTCAAAAAAGTGATCGATGAAGCCCCAAAAGTCGGCCTGTACCGCGAAGACCTGGCGGCGGCGTTTCGCAATCGTAGTAACGTATTGGCCCTGTCGGGAAAGCGGGACGACGCGCTGACATATGCCGAACAAGCGGCGGAAATGCGCGAAGACTTGGTCCGCTTACGGCCGAAGGTGGCGAAAGTCCGCGCGGATTTGGCCGGCGAATACAACAACATCGCCCGCCTCCGCGGCGTCAGTGACCAAATCGACCGGGCCGATTTGGCCTTCGAAAAAGCCATCAGTTTGCTGGAATCGGCCACCCGCGACGACCCCGACACGCCGGACTACCAAGTGATGCTGGCGCAATCGCTGAGCAACCGGGCCGTGTTGCTCCAGGGCACCGGCCGGTCGGAGCAGGCGATTATTTTGCGGGGCCGAGCGCGGGGGGCGCTGGAACAATTGGTGAGTAAATACCCGCACGTCCCACAGTACCGCGACGACTTAGCACGGGCCACGACCGACCACGCCTGGAGCTTGCTGAATGCCCGAAAGACAAGAGAAGCACGGTCGGCATTCGCTGAAGCCGACCGGCATTGGTCTGCGGTCATGGTGGCAAATCCCAACCCCGTCGCCGCGGCCGGGCATTCACTCTGCTTGACCGGGCTGGGCGACTTGGACCGCAATGAAAAGCGCGACAACACCGCCCTCGCGTTTTACGTCAAGGCGTGTGATGTCGTGGCAAATTACGCCAAAAACCCGGTGACGTGGCCGACCGTGATGAACTCTCACCGGGAGGCCCGCAACCGCCGGGCACAACTCCTGGCCAGTTTGGGCCGTCACGCGGAAGCCGTTGCCGAATACGACGCCTTACTAGCCACGGAACCGAAGCGGGAATCGCTGGGGGCGTTCCGCATCTCGCGGGCACTTTCGTTAGCCCGGCTCGGCCGGGTGGAAGAAGCCCTCGAAGAAACGCGCGGCTTCGCCGAAGCCAACTCCCCGGCCCAAGTTCCCGAGGAGTGGCATAAGCTGGCCCGGATGTATGCCATTCTCGCGGCAAAAGTCCGCACCGACCCCACACGAACCGCCGCGGAACGGGACCGACAAGCCGACGAACTCGCCGCGCGGTCCGTGTACGTTTTAGACAAGGCGGTCGAGGAAAAGTACTTCGCCTCCCGCTCGCGGGAAGAACGGCTGCAACGGCTCGAAGATTTGAACTTGTCCGAGGATTGGAAGGAACTCCGACAGCGCAAAGAATTCCGCACGCTATACGAGGAAATTCTCAAAACCGCACGGCAATAATCGGCCTTGCCAACGGCGGGCGGGGTCGGGTAAAGTCCGTCACCCGAAACCGCGCCTCCGCACGGGAAAGGATTCCCCATGACCGACCGCGCAGAAATTCGCCGGACGCTGATCGAATTCCTCGAATCGGAAACCACCGCCGACACGTCGGCCGTGACCGAAGACACCGACCTCCGCACCGGGTTGGCCCTGGATTCGGTGGACTTCGTCGGCGTCATCATGCGGATCGAAGCCCATTACCGCATCCGGCTGGTTCACCAAGAATTGGAGCCGGTGAAAACGGTCGCCGACTTGCTCAACCTGATCTCCGCGAAGATTTCTCCCGCGGCCCAGGCGGCGTAACGGCCACGGGTCAGGCCGCCCGGAGACGGTACGCATCGACCCCCGGCAGGGCGGTGTACTGTTGCAGCGCCGCCAGCGCGCCGAGCAGGGCGTCGACTTCAGCGGCCCCGTGTCCGGCGGTCAGGTGGACGCGCAACATGCCGGTGTGATACGGCACCGTGGGGTAAATCGCCGGCGGCACGAAAAAACCGCGGTCGAGTAAGTAGGCCGAAGCGTCGAGTGTCGTTTCCTCGTCACCGACAAGGACGGCGACACACGGAGTTATCCCCCCCAAAACCGCAAGCCCCAAACGGCCGGCCCCGCTGGCTAAGTGCGTGATGTTCCGGCGAAGACGGGCCACGCGCAGCTCGTATTCGTCGCCGTGGAGCAGGTCTAGCACGGCGTCGATGGCGGCGAGTTCCGCGGCGGCGTGCGGCGCGGCGACCGTGTGGGCGGAAGCACGTACGGTCAACTGGCGCTTCATCGCCGCCGAGCAGCCGACGAACCCGCCCCGGCACGACAAGGCTTCGGCCAAACTGCCGATGACTAAGGCATTCGTATCGCCGGCCAGTTCCTCCAACGCCGCCCCCCGGCCGTGTCGGCCCTGGATGCCGGTTGACGTGGTGTCATCGACAAACAGTACGGCGTCGTGCCGCCGGGCCGCGTCTGCAATCTCGGCCAACGACTGCGAATTCCCCGTCACCGCCGACACCCCAGTCGCGGCAACCAGGGCGAAGCGGAACGGCCGGGCGGCGCGGAGCGAACGGACCAAGTCGGCGGAATTGTCGTGAGCGAAAACGGTGCTGCGGACGCCGCCGCCCCGGCACAAGCGGGCGGCATCGTGCAAGCTTGTTGGCGCGGCTTCGTCGACGGCCACCACGTCCTGGCTGTTCACCAGGGCGGGTAAGGAACCCAAATGGGCCGCCGCCGCGGTCGGGAAAAGCACGGCCGCCTCCGTGCCGAGCCATTGGGCGATGCGCTCCTCGACGGCGGCACAGCGGCGGTCGTCGGCATAGGGGCCACGGCCGGCGGAGCCGATGCCGCAGTTCCGGGCCGCCACCGCGTAGGCTTCGACGACCCGGGAATGCCGATCGAAACCGAGGGCATTGGTGTCGCCAAAATCGAGAGCGGGCCGGCCGTCAA
>JAIBBI010000129.1 GCA_019694755.1 Gemmataceae bacterium | reverse complement strand
CGTGAACCTGTTTCTGGCAAGACGTACAAAATCGGGACTCTGGCGAAGATGGGTTTGCTTGAACGGCACCCATCGGGCACGGTGTCATAGCCGACGATTCCTGCCGCCGACGGACGCGGTGTCGGACGTGACCCCGGTACGTGAAAATTATTTGGAGCCTCTCATGACCGCGAACCCCCTGCGACTCTGGAACCGCTGGACCCGCAGCCTGCGATCGCGGCTGACGGCAACCCGCACCCTCAAACTCACTGCGCTCGAAGACCGCATGACGCCGGCCACGCTGTTCGGCCTGAACGCGGCGGCGAACCAGCTTTACATCTTCGACAGTGCGACTCCGGGCACCGTCACGACACTGAATGTCACCGGCCTCGGCGCGGGTGAAAGGCTCCAGGGCATCGACTTCCGCCCCGCCGACCTCAAACTCTACGGCCTCACCGACGCCAATCTCAAGACTTACCAGATTGACATCAACACGGGTGCGGCAACGGCAATCGGCGCGGCCGGGGTCGGCACGCTGTCCACACAATACGGCTTCGACTTCAATCCGGTTGTCGATCGCCTCCGCGTCGTCGGCGACATGGGCAACAACCTTCGACTCAACCCCAACAACGGCGCGCTGGTCAGCATCGATACCGGAATCAACGGTGCGACCACCAGTCTGATGGGCGCGGCCTACACCAACAGCTTCGCCGGCACCACTTCGACGACACTGTACGGGATTGATTCGAAGTCCGACAGTCTCTACATCGTCAGCACGCCGAATAACGGCACCACGAGCCTGGTCGGCTCCCTTGGTGTGGATGCCGTCGGCGATGTCGGATTCGACATCGCATACGACGACGGAGTCGCATACGCCTCGTTTACGGTCGGTGGCGTCTCCAAGCTGTTTTCGGTGAATCTCGCCACCGGGGCGGCGACCGATCTCGGTACGATCGGCACGGGCACCGTCGCGATCACCGGCCTGACCGCGAAGTACACGACCAACGTACCGCCGGTGGTCACGTTCTCGTCGAGCGTGCAGACGTACGACATCCAGTCGGATGTCCCGGTCCTCCTCGATCCCAACGCTACGATCACCGACCTCGATTCACTGAACTTCAACGGCGGTTCGTTGCTCGTTCAGTTCGCGTTCGGGTTGACCGGCGACTTACTCGATATCCAAAATCAAGGCAACGGTGCGGGCCAGGTAGGAACAAGCGGCGGCAAAGTGTTTTTTGGCGGAGTCGAGGTTGGCACCTATCTCACCGGCGACGGCGCGATCATTCCGCTTGTCGTGACGTTCAATGCCAATGCGACCCCGGCCGCCGCTCAGGCCATTCTCCGTGCGGTTACTTTTTCTGCTACCAGTAATGACCTGACCACCAACAACCCTCGTATCGCTACTGCCAAAGTCGATGACGGTGACGGGGCAACTGGTGTTTCCAACACCCACGATGTCAAGCTCGCCGACCTCACACCCCCTGCTGTGACGTCGATCAATATCGTCGGCACGAGCCCGACCAATGCCAAGAGCGTCGACTACACCGTGACCTTCACCGAGGATGTCACGGGTGTCGATATCACCGACTTCAAGCTCTCCGGCGCGGCCACCGGTTCTGTTGCCTCGGTCACGATGGTCGACGGAAAGACCTACACGGTCACCGTCAACACCGTCGCGGGCAACGGCAGCCTCCGCCTCGACCTGATTGACGACGATTCGATCACCGATGCCGCCGGCAACAAGCTCGGTGGTACCGGCACCGGCAACGGCGACTTTAAGACGGGCCAGGCGTACACGATCGACAACATCGCCCCGATCGGCATCATCGTGCAAGACATGGGCCAGACCGACCCGGCCTTCGGCCAACCCGTCGTCTTCTTTGTGAACTTCAGCGAGACCGTCACCGGGTTCGACTCGTCTGACATCATCATCACGGGAACGGCTCCGGGGACATTGGTCGCGACCGTCACCCCGGTCGTTGGCAGCACCACCGACTTCACCATTAGTGTGACTGGCGCGACCGGCGACGGCACCGTAATCGTGAACTTCGCGGCTGATGCCGCATTCGACCTGGCCGGTAACGGCAGCGAAGCGGGTATCGCGTTCGACAATACGGTAACGTTGGACCTGACCAACGACGCCCCGGTCATCACCGGACCCGCCAGCGTCACCGGCACCGAAGACACGAAGCTCACGTTCACCGGCGGCAACGCCATCTCGATCAACGACAGCGATCTCAACGGCGGCGAATTGCTCGTTACACTGACTGCCACGAACGGCACGCTGACGTTGGCGACGCTGACCGGCCTGACGTTCGTCACTGGCGACGGCACAGCCGACGCCACCATGAGCTTCAAAGGCACGCAGGCGAACGTGAATGCCGCCCTGCTGACGCTCGAGTATAATCCGACGCTCAACTTCAACGGCGCGGCCACGCTGACGATTGATGCTGACGATCAGGGCAACACGGGCACCGGTGGCGCGAAGACCTCCCAAAAGGTCGTCGACCTGACCATCGACGCCGTCAACGACGGTCCCACGGTCACGATCACCGGCACCTTTACGACGCCGGAAGACACCAAGTTCAGTTTCCCGACCGGCTCGATCGTCATCGCCGACGTCGATGCCGGCACCGATGCCATCGAAGTAACCCTGACGATCACGAACGGCACGATCTCGCTCGCCGACTTCTCGAAGCTGACCTTCATCACCGGTGACGGCACCGACGACTCGACGATGAAGTTCACCGGAAAGCTGGCGGACATCAATGCCGCGTTCGACGGACTGTCGTTCACTCCGTCGTTGAACTCGACCGCAACCGGCGTTCTGAACGTGTCGGTGGATGACTTGGGTCACAATGGCACGGGCGGAAGTTTGACTGGCACTGGCTCGGCCAGCATCACCGTCACGGCGGTTAACGACTCGCCGACGATTAACGGACCGACTTCGGTCTCGTTCGATGAAGACACGACATTTACCTTCACCGGCGCTGATCTGATCAGCATCAGCGACGTGGATGCCGGCACGGGTGCGCTCAAGGTCAGCGTCAGCACGACGAACGGCACGCTGACTCTCAGCGGAATCGTCGGCCTGACGTTTACGACCGGCGACGGCACCGGCGATGCCTCGATGACCTTCACCGGGACACTTTCGGCCATCAACACCGCCCTCGCGGGCATGAAGCTCGCGCCGGTCGCGAACTTCAACGGCGCGGCCACGGTGACGATCACGGCCGACGACCAAGGCAACACCGGCGGCACCTCGACTCCCGCCACCAAGGACATCGCAGTCACGGTCAATGCCGTCAACGACGCGCCGGTCGCGGTGAACGATTCGTTCACGACACTGCAAAACCTGCCGATCACGATCTCGGCTCCGGGCGTGTTGGCTAACGACACGGACACGGAAGGCTCAACGTTGACGGCCATTCTGGTGACCAACGTGCCGGCGGCGGCGGGCACGCTGACGCTCGCCAGCAACGGCGGGTTCACATACACGCCCGCCCCGAACTTCGTGGGCGTAGTCACCTTCCAATACAAGGCCAACGACGGGACGACTGACAGCAACGTCGCGACCGTGACGATCACCGTCAACGAGAAGTTCACCCGCACGTTCGCTACGGGAGCCGGCGCGGGCGGCACTTCACACGTCGTGGTCCACAATGAAGACGGCTCGATCCGGTTCAGCTTCGACGCCTTCGATCCGGCCTTCGCGGGCGGCGTGGCCGTGGCGACCGGCGATGTCAACGGCGACGGTATCGAAGACGTCATCGTCGGGGCCGGTCCGGGTGGCGGGCCTCACGTCCGCGTACTGTCGGGCCTGGACCTCGGCCAAATCCACAGCTTCTACGCTTTCGCCCAGACCTTCACGGGTGGCGTTCATGTGGCCGCGGCTGATGTGAACAACGACGGCCTCGCTGACGTCATTGTCGGGGCCGGCGAAGGTGGTGGCCCGCACGTCCGCGTGTTCGACGGAAAGACCGGTTCCGTCATTCAGGACTTCTTCGCCTATGACGCGCTCTTCACGGGCGGTGTCAACGTGGCCGGCGGCGACTTCAACGGCGACGGCAACGCCGACATTGTGACCGGGGCCGGCCCCGGCGGTTCGCCGCATGTCATGGTTTATGCCGGCGGCTCGGGCCAGATCCTCAAGAGCTTCATGGCCTTCGACACCGCCTTCACCGGCGGCGTCCAGGTGGCGGCCGGCGAGTCGAACGGCAAGGCGGCGATCTTCACCGCGGCCGGCGCGGGCGGCGTCCCTGTCGTCAGCATCTTCGACTTCGACACCGGCTCGGCCATCTCGTCGTTCTTCGCCTTCGACCAGAGCGTGACCAGCGGCGTCCGCATCGGAACCGAAGTGCAGTCCGACGGCAGCACGGTGCTGTTCCTGGCCCCCGGCATCGGCCAGACCCCGACCGTTCGCACGGTCGATGCCGACACGCTTCAGGACGTGATGACCTTCAACGCCTACGACCCGGCTTTCCTCGGCGGCGTCTTCATCGGCTGATCCGGACAACCTGACTAATGACTCACCCCCGCGCCGGAATCGGCGCGGGGGTTTTTGCTGCGCGGTCGGTCGGCCAGGCGAGCCCCACGATTGCCCCGGCCAATGGCACCAGACCGATCACCATGACTACGTTGGCAAACGTGCCCTGGCTGTCAGCGACCCGCCCGACGATCGGGTTGAGCAGCGCGACCGAGTACCAGCCCACAGCCCCGGTCAAGCCGAGCGCCTGGGCTGCGTGCCGGCCCGAGGTGTCCTGGGCCAGGTTGAAGTAGTTCGGGAAGCCACCCAGCGCGCCCGCGGCAACCAGATACCACAGCGGGATCGTAACCCACGGGTTGAGGATCAGCGCACCGGGGATGGCGAGCAGGCAGAGGCTCGCAGTGCCGAACATCACGATCTGCCGGGCGCGGACCACGGAACCTGTGGAATTCGCCAGTCGGCGCGTCGCGAAGCCCGCGGCCATTCCACCGAGATCGGCACAGACGTAGAACCCGGCCAACAGCCACTGCAGGTCCCGGCCAGTGAAGCCGAGATCGCGCTCGAGAATCCGTGGCAGCCAGGTGCGGAAGAAGTGCCAGCAGATGTTGACTCCCATACCCACGAAGATCGCGATCCAGATCTTGCGGTGACGGAGCATGTCGAGCAAGGACTCTTCGCCCGAAGGTGACTGCGGATCGGGCGGCGGCCGGCTGTCGATGGCTACGGCGCGGTCGCCGTGCACGAACATCAGCCACGCGATCACCCAAATGCCACCGACCGCACCCGTGACAAGGAACACGCTACGCCAGCCTGTTCCATCGGGGGCGACCAGCGCGAGAACGAGCAAAGGCGTGACGATCGCGCCGATCGACCCGCCGCCGTGAAAGATTCCGTTGGCGAAGCTCCGCGTTTCCGGCGGGAAGATGCGGCGGACCGCGCCGACGGCACAAGGCCAGTTGAACGACTCGCCGAATGCCAGTAGCATCCGGCACATGATGAAGGCGTTCAACGTGCCGACGATGCCGCAGGCAAACCCGGCTGCCGACCAGAGCAATAGGGTCCCGGCATAAAGCCAGCGAATGCTGAGGCGATCCGCCGCAGCGCCGGCAATGAGTTGAGTCGTTGCAAACGTGACACCGAAATACAGTTCGACCCAACCGAACCCCTCTTCATTCAGGTTGAACTCGCGCATGAACGGCTTGGACACGCTGCCGAGCGTCTGCCGGTCCATGTAGTTGATGAGCGTGGCAAAGAACATCAGCCCGACGAGCTGCCACTTCCAGCGTTCACCGGCCGGGTGATGCGGGTCGGCAGTCGTCGCCATCGTGGACTCCGGGGAGACTTTTCACGCGGGTATGATTGTCGGTCGCGGTCCGGGCAGGGATACTGAAACGGAAGAGGTACGACCATGCGGCATGATTGCGCGACCCGCGGGGCAGGCTGACGAGTGCTTCGCGAAGACCAGATTGATCTGCGGCGGGCCCGCGCGGCCGGGCTGGTCGTTGCCAAGGTCGACGCGCGAACACGGCTGTTCGGGCAGTACCGCGTCACAAACCCGGCGTCGGGCGGCGACTATTCCGTGTCGCTCCGCGGCTACGAAACCGGCGACAACGCTTGCACGTGTCCGGACTTCAAGGCCAACACGCTCGGCACGTGCAAACACATCGAGGCTGTGCTGGCGCAGCTCGAACGCCCGGCCGGGAGCGCTCGCCGCAAGGCTGCCGTCACCCGCCCCGAGGTCGGGCTTCATTACGGGGCGGCCGTGACGCTCGCACTTCGCTTGCCGACCCGCAGCTCCGACGCGCTCAACAAACTCGCCAGGAAGTACTTCGATTCGCAGGGTCACTGGTCGGCGGGGGAGCGGTACGAAGAATTCGTCGCGGCGGTCGAGGACGTGCCCGAGCATGTGACCATCGAACCCGACGCACTCGATTTCATCGATGCCGTTGTCGACCGCCATAAGCTCGCCGAGACGGAAGTGTCGCTGATCGCCGCTCTGGATCGGGGTAAGACCCTTCCCGAGCTCGACGGTTTGGTCCGCGCGACGCTTTACGATTACCAATGGCGCGGGGTCGTGTTCGCCGCGTGTCGGGCGCGGGTGATCCTCGGCGACGATATGGGGCTTGGCAAGACGGCCCAGGCGATCGCCGCCGCGGAACTGCTCGCCCGGCTCCGCGGGATCACGCGCGTGTTGGTCGTCGCCCCGGCCTCCGTGAAGTACCAGTGGGCCGACGAGATCGCCCGGCTCAGTGGCCGAACGGTCCAGGTGATCGACGGCGACCGGCCCGACCGGCTGATTCAGTATCAGCAGCCGGCATTCTTCAACCTCGTCAACTACGAGCAGGTGACGCGCGATCTCGATGAGATCAACGCCACCCGGCCCGACTATGTAATCGTCGACGAGGCCCAGCGGATCAAGAACTGGGAATCGAAGACCTCGCGGGCCGTCAAGAAGCTCGCGAGTCGTTACGCGTTGGTGCTGACCGGCACACCACTGGAGAACAAACTCGAGGAGCTGTACTCGATCGTGCAATTCGTCGACGACCGCCGGCTCGGGCCGGCCTTTCAGTTCCTCCACGATCACCGCAAGCTCGATGCCCGCGGCAATCTGACCGGCTACCGCAAGCTCGATGCCGTGCGCGAAAAGCTCGCGCCGATCTTTCTACGGCGGACCCGCGCCGAAGTGCTGACGCAGTTGCCCGAGCGTACCGAATCGACGGTTTACGTCGAGCTCGCGCCCGAGCAGCGGACGCCCTACGAACAGCAGCGGGCAACGCTGGCCCGGCTGCTGATGAAACTCTCGCTCTCGGACCTCGACCGCCGGCGGGTGCTGGCGTGCCTGACCAACATGCGGATGATCTGCGACGCGGCCGCGCTCTTCGACGACAGCCTGGACGCATCGCCCAAGCTCGACGAATTCGAGGCGCTGATCCGCGACCTGATGAGCGAAGGCGAGGGGCACAAGGCGATCGTGTTCAGCCAGTGGGAGCAGATGCTGCACCTCGCGGGGGCGCGACTCGAAAAGGCGAAGGTCGGCTACGCGATGTTGCACGGACGGATGCCCTCGGCCGAGCGGGCCGGACCGATCCGCCGGTTTGTCGAGGACCCGCAGTGCCGGGTGTTTCTGAGCACTGACGCGGGCGGCAGCGGCCTGAACCTCCAAGCGGCCGACACGGTCATTCACCTGGAAGTGCCGTGGAATCCCGCGGTGCTCGAGCAGCGGATCGCGCGGGCCCACCGGCTGGGCCAGCGGCGGGCCGTGCATGTGATCCGCCTGGTGGCCCGGAATACCATCGAGGACCGCGTCCTTGAGGTGCTCGCCCAGAAGCGGGAACTGTTCGATCAACTGTTCGACGGCGACACCGACGAGGTGGCGTTCTCCGCGCCGGGCTTCGCCGAGGTCGTGCGGGCGACGGCCGAACTGGACGAAGTCGAGCCGCCCGTCGTGGCCAGCCCGCCAGTGGACAAGATCCTAACCGCGGGAGTCGCGCTGCTGGAGGCACTGGCCGAGTCGCTGGCGGAGCGCGGCGGACAAATCGAGCCGGGCCTAGCCGAACGAGCCCGGCGGGCCGCGGAGCTTGTGACGGCGGCCCTCGGCCCCCCGGCCGAGTAAACAGCTTGCCCGAACCGTCCGGGAGCGTTAGAATTACATCAGATGGGCCGGTAGCTCAGCTGGGAGAGCGCTGCGTTCGCAATGCAGAGGTCGAGAGTTCAATCCTCTTCCGGTCCACTGAACCACCGCCGGCACACGCCGGCGGTTTTTTTTCGCGCCGAGCCGGAGTTGCTCATGCGTCTACGTATTCTGCTGGCGTGCGTCGTCCCCCTGTTGGTCGCGGCCGACTGGCCGCAGTTTCGCGGCCCGGGTGCCAATGGCCAGGTGGCCGGTCCCGCTCCCGCATCGTGGGACGCGTCCAAAAACGTCGTCTGGAAAACGCCGGTGCCGGGCTTCGCGTGGTCGTCGCCCGTGGTCGTCGGTGATTGCGTGTTCGTCACCTCGGCCGACGCCGACGCTCTCAAGAAGCCGAAGGCGCCGGACTTCAGCCCGCTGGTGATGATCACCGCGGGCAAGCCGCCGGACGTGATGTACCGCTGGAGCGTGGTCTGCCTCGACCGGAAGACCGGCGCGAAGAAGTGGAGCCAGACCGTCGCCGAGCGCAAGCCGCCGATTGCGAAACACCCGACCAACACGTTTGCCACCGAGACGCCCGCGGCCGACGGCGAACGGGTCTATGCGGTGTTCGGAACGATCGGCCTCGTGGTAGCGTTCGACAACACCGGGCGCGAGGTGTGGAAGTACGACATGGGCATTCACCCGATGGCCGTCGGGTTCGGGACGGGAAGTTCGCCGGTGCTGGCGGACGGTCGGCTGTACGTCCAATGGGACAACGAGGAGAAGTCGCGGGTGTTCGCACTCGAACCCACGACGGGCAAGCTGCTCTGGTCGTCCGATCGGCCGGGCAAGACGAGTTGGGCGTCGCCGTGCTACTGGAAGTCGGCCGGGCGGGCCGAACTCGTCACCTGCGGCGACGGCCGGGTGGTCAGCTACGATCCCGCGACTGGCAAACCGCTGTGGGAACTCGGCGGCTTCACCGGTGGCTTCACCGGCTCGCCCGTCGCCGATGCCGACCGCGTGTACTTCGGTAACAGCGGACCCGGCAGCCCCGGTCCGCTCTGGGCCATAAAGGCGGGCGCGACCGGCGATCTCACGTCCGAAGCGAGCCGCGGCGATTCGCTCGCCTGGAAGCGCATGAAGGCGGGGCCCGGCATGCCGTCGCCGGTGGTGCTGAATGGCAAGCTGTACATCGCCTCCCAGGGGGCATTGAGCTGCTACGACGCGGCGACTGGCGAACCGGTCTACACGAAAGAGCGGCTGCCACGGGCCAAGGGCATCACGGCGACGCCGTGGGTCGCCGAGGGCAAGCTCTTCTTGCTCGACGAAAGCGGCCGCGTGTTCGTGGTCACGCCCGGGACCAAGCTCGACGCGAAGGAAGTTGCGCAAATCGAAGACGGACTCTTCTGGTCGACTCCGGCAGTGGCCGACGGCAAGTTGTTCATCCGCGGCGCGGACCACGTGTTCTGCATCGGGCCGTGATCCCCGGAGGATTCTCTCGTGAAGCCGAGTGTCCTTGATCGCGAAGAGTACATCGAGCAGGCGTACTTCTTCCGCGTGATCCGCGAGCGGCTCGCCGATCAGCGCGCCGCCCAGGACGTGCTCGACTCCATTCACGAAGAGATCCTGGCGACCACCCGGCTGCCGATGGCGATTCAATTCCTCGCGGCCGAGCTCCGGCACAGCGGGCAGATGGCCGGCGGGTTCGCCCGGCTGGGCCATTACTTCACGCCGTACCAGGCGTACGTCGTCCGCCAGTCGGAGTCCGATACCGGGCGATTCACGATTCAGATGGCGCTGCTGCTGCTCGAGCGCGAGGCGGAGTACCGTGCGACCGGCCCGACCCGGCCGGGGTTGTTCGTGTACCAGTTCGAGGGGTTGAGCCGGAATCGGCTCGGCTACGAAGACGGCCTGCAAGCGATGGCCGGCGACCCGCTCTACGATGCCGAGTGGTCCGAGTATCTGGAGCAGGTCCGGCGGAAGATCGGCTCGGTGGACTTCGCCGATCTGGTGTACGTGCGGTCCGAGGAGTACGTGAACGACCAGCGGCGGCACGAGCCGGGTTATGAACCGCCGCTGACGCCGCTGTTCGGGTTGAAGGAAGGGAAGATCGCCAAGGCGAACCGGGGCCGGGATCCGCTGTACCTGTTTGCCGCGCTCCAGCGGCAACTGGGCTACCCCGAGGTGCCGCGCTCCCGGCCTCGCGACGACACGCAGGCCAAGTTCGACGGGCTGAACGTCAAGCTGAAGGAACTGGAAGCCCGACTGCGGCTCCTCGAAAGCGAAGTGAAGGGCCAGATCGACGCCCAACTGTTCGGCAAACTGGCCAAGCTGGACGGCGGAATGTGACTCGGCGGGTGTCGGGTGTCGGGTGTCGGGTGTCGACCTTTTGTCTCCCCGGAAGCATTTTTGAGGCGGCCAGGCCTTGGGCTGGCGTAAGTGGTGTTCGCAGAGTGTCTTGAGTGTCCGCCGGTGGATGCATCAATTCGTTGTGCCGATATCGCCCACCCCACTGGGGAGGAAATAAACGAACTGGACGAATGGACGAATGCGGGAGCCTTCTGAATTCGGGCGGGGCCGGGGCTTGCAGCACTCCGCTGCGTGTCACGGAGAGATGGTCCCTTTCCGGACTGGATAATGACTTTCCGCGCGAGGTCGGTACCGACCACGGGCGTCGTTTAGTGCCTAAGTTTCAAGTGGTTTTTAGGCCAGTTGGTTGGCATGGGGTTTGCGTCTTGGTCCGGCAACCGAACACCACGTATCCGGGGGTGCATCATGTTTGCCGGCAAGCGACGCTTGGGATCTCGCGCTTTGTACGTTCAACGCTCGCTGCTGCGACCGCGGCCAAGCGTTTTACAACTTGAAGACCGGACAGTGCCGGCCGGGCCTATCCTCATGGATGCTCAGTTCTTCGGCGGCGCGGGGGACCAGCGCGGCACGGGCATCTCGGTCGTCAATGGCAATGTGATGGTCGTCGGCTCCAATGGGAGCGCGGCTCAGCTTGTGCAATACCCGACCAGCCTGGCCGGGCCTTCTGCGAGCAGCACACTCGCCAGCACAACGTCATTCACCGGCGTGGCCGGCAATGGGGCGACGACCTTTGCCGTCGGATCCGCCCTGCCGCCTGCCTGCGGCGCGGTTGACTCGTCGGGCGGAATTGAGCAGAAGCCGCTTTTCTCGCGTTACGACTCCGCCGGAGCGTATGTCGCGTGCCAGAGTGCGAACCTCTTCGGCTACAACGGCGGCGAATCGTTCCAGTCGGCCGTCGTCGCAAACGAAGGCGGCACGCCGTACGTCTATGTCTCCGGCTATGGTCAGAGCAACGGCGCGAACAACACGGCCGTGCTGCTCAAATACAACGCGACCGGCGGCAACGTCTGGACGCGGACCCCAGGCGACACGGGATTCACCAACAACAGCAATGGCGCCGCGGTAACACTCGTCGCGGGCAGCCCCGTGGTCGCGGGTTACACGCATTACCCGTACACAGACCCCAATGCCACCCGCGGTGCGATCTGGCGATACGATACGGCCGGCAACGCGTCGCCGATCATTCAGACGACTTTCCCGGCATTCTTTCTCGGCATCACCCACTACGCCGGCAATTTCTATGTGGTCGGCAACAGTTTCACGCCCGGTGTCGGAGGCAGCGAAAACTTCCTGATTCAGAAGTACAACGCGGCCGGGACTCTGGTCTGGAGCATGACCTCCGGCGGAGCCAGCACCGACGTGCTGACCGGTATCGTGGCCATCGGCGGTTCACTGTACGCCTCGGGCTACACCTCCAGTATCGGTAACGGCGGCACCGACGCCGTCGTCCTCAAGATCGACCCGAGCACTGGCAACACAGTCTGCACCACGCTGCTCGGCGGCACGCTCGACGACCGCGCCAACGGTGTCGCGACGGACGGCACCAGCCTGTTCGTCGTCGGCGAGTCGCGCAGCTTCACCTATGGTGGAAACGGCGCGGGGCAGAACGACCTTGTCGTCTTGAAATACGCGGTCCAGCCGACGCTATCGTTGTTCTCGGCGGATTCGCAGTTCGCGTCGCTGACCGACATCGCGACCGACGGGAAATCCGGCTTCTTCATTGCCGGGAGCGATGGAGTCGGCTCCGGATTTGACACGGCCGAGGTCTTCCGGACGGGAATGAACGGTGGTGCGGCGACGATCTTCTCGGCCGCGAACGCGCCGCTCGGGATCACCGCCGACGATCAGTACGTCTACTGGATCGACCCCAACGGCGACCCGGACGCGACGGCCATCTTCCGCGTTCCCGTGGGTGGCGGCACGCGGGACAAGATCTATTCGGGCTTCGCGACCGGTCAGCCGGTCGTCGACGGGAGCGGGATCGAGTATGTCCCCGGGTCGGCCGGTACTCTGATCACCGCCGATGAAGTGCAAGGCAGCGTCCACCGCATGACCGCGACCAACCCCGTCTCGTCGATCACATCGCTCGGGACGCGGTATGGCGGCTACTTCGATCGGGAGCATTACAACTCGGTCACGGTGTTCGGCGGCATCGCCTACATTGCCGACTCGGGCCGGTCCGGCTTCGGCGACACGCCGCCCCGCATCGACGCGATCCCGGTGGCCGGCGGGTCATTCACCAACCTCTACACCGGCACGCTTCCCGGCTTCTCGCCGAAGGGGATTGTCGTCGCGGGCAACACCATCTACATGACCAGCGGCAACCAGATCCTGTCGATGCCGACCACGGGCGGCACGCCCACCGTGTTCATGGCCGACCCGCAGTTCGGCAACCTGGCCGGTCTCACCTATCACGACGACGCGCTCTACGTCTGCGATAATCCGACCGTCGGCACGGCGAAGGTCTGGAAGGTCGACATGCGGACGATCATGAACCCGTTCCCGCTGGTGCATCTCAACGACTTCACGGCCCAGCGGTCGATGGTCACGAGTGCGACCGTCACGTTCAGCCAACCGGTGGCGTTTGTCGGCAACCCGGCCGACGCGTTCGTGGTCGAGCGGACCGGGCCTACGGGTACGACCGGAAACGTGACACTGAGCGTCGACTTCTCCCAAAGCACGGCCTTCGAGACCGTCGCGAAGATCACCTTCAGCGGTTCGTTCACGCAGTACAACTCGCTGATCGACGGCACCTACCGGCTCACGGTCCTGGCAGCCAACGTCTATGACGGCTGCGGCCTAGTCCTCGACGGCAACGCCGACGGACTCGGCGGCGACAACCTGGTGTACGACTTCCATCGCCTGTTCGGCGATGCCGACGGCAACCGGACCGTCGACTCCAGTGACTTCCTCGCCTTCCGGCTGGCGTTCCTGTCGAATTCGCCGACCTTCGACTTCGACGGCAACGGCACGGTGGACAGCAGCGACTTCCTGCAATTCCGGCTGCATTTCCTGCAGTCGGTGTGAGGCGGGGTCGGTTCCGCGGTCGGCGACGCCGCGCCGCGCCCTGGCGAGCGGGGCCGGTCATGGCCCTGGTGGTGGGAGGTATGCGATCGCGCGGGGTACACCACTTCCGCCGGCACAAGACCAGCGGCTCGATATGCGCTTGCTTGACTTCGGAAGTCGAAGCGACTTCCGATGGCTTCGCTCTTGCCGCGATCATCCGGGCGAGCCCTGCCAGTGATGGCCGGGGGTGGTTTACAGCCCGAGAAAGTCGGTCATCACCAATTGCGCTGCATTCTTCCATCCAGGCATGTATTCTGGATACAATGAGAAAGAGATGAGGGCTAAGAGTGAGAGTGTTCGGCTCAAAAGAGAGTATCTGAACGCAATTCGCGGACGCTAACGGACAGGTCGCCGCGCCGGATTTCCTGCAATTCCGGCTCCGGTTCCTGTCTTCCGTCTAACAGGTTCGGTTGTTGCAGGGCTGATCAGCTCCGATCGCGTGTATCAGCGGGTGGAATCATGCGAATTCAACTACATGGACTAGAACAGCGACTGGCCCCGTCAGCGGGGCTGGTCGCTGTATCTGCGGCGGATCAGCCGTCATTCTCGGTGTCTCCAAGTTCTACGGTGCGCAATACTAGCGACATCGGTACATTGGTTATCAGTACGAATGGTCGCTTTTCCATCGTCGCAAGTACAGGTAGCGGTATTATTCCGCAGGTGGCTGCACCACCGAGCAATGTATCAAACCTTTTTCGGTACGATAATCAGACAATGTCGTTCTTGCTCATCAATCGAGGGCAAGGTAATCCGCTTCAACCCTCTGATCAAGGGGCGCGAGACGCGGGCATAAGCAACGACGGTCGCTACGTTGTCATGCAATCCAGTTCGACGGATCTCGTCGTCGGCTACCAGAGTCCGTCCGCCGGGACGCTTGCTCAAATCTACCTGTTTGACTGCGAGACCGGGGTGACGAAGTTAGTGTCGCGCACCGCCGCCGACCCGCTCCGCGGAGGAAATCGAATATCGTCCCAGCCGGTCGTTTCGGACGACGGTTCGAAGGTGCTTTTCAGGAGCGCGAGCACGGACATTGTTCAATATACTCCGGTGGGATCACCGCAGGAGAACCTGTTCGTCTACGACGTCGCAGCGGGAACTGTCAAGGTTGTCACGGCGGACTTTGCAAACTCCAGCTTGCCGGCTGCGGCAGGAGGTGTCGCAGGTGTATTCACATCGGACAGTCAGGGAGTGATTTTCAGCGCGTATTCAAAACGCATGATTCCGGGTCAAACTGATTTTTCTGGGAACATCTACCATCGCGACCTGGCGACCGGGGCGACCACCCTTCTCACCCGGACCCCCGGGAGCGTCAGCCCAGACGGAATCGGCGATTGCTTGCTAAAGTCGGTGACCGGCGACGGAAGATTCGTGGCGTTCACGTCAACGCAGCCGGCGATCGCCGGCTTCGTCGACAACAACGGCGCGAGTTATCCGGATCTCTTCCGGCTGGATCGGATGACGGGTGCGATTACGCTGATCAGCCGCAGCGCGTCGTCCCCGCTGGCCGGTGCGAGCGGGGCGGTCAATGCCCATCGGCTGGCCCTGTCGGCGGACGGGCAGGTGGTCGCCTTCACATCTGCCGGGACCAACCTCGTCGACGGCCTGACCTACAACGGCCCTGCGGGAGCATTCCAGACGTATGTCTTCGAGAACGGCTCCGTTTCGCTGATCAGCAAGGACGTGGTCGACCCGCTGGCGACGGGTAACGGCACGACGTCGAGCC
>JAIBBI010000294.1 GCA_019694755.1 Gemmataceae bacterium | reverse complement strand
TGTCGATATAGCCATTGATCAGGCCGGTGTAGTCGCGGGCGCGGAAGCCGTCGACGATGGTATCGCGCATCGCCGTGCCGCCGCTGGTGTAGCTGACACTGCCCGCCGTCTTGCCGACAACGTCGGTTCGCGCATCGAGCGTAATATCGCTGCGAAACCAAGGCCTGAACTGATAGCCGACGCCGACGCCGTAGCGCGGGAAGAGGTCCAGACCATCGTCGACGCGAACCATGTCGCTGCGGCCGAACCCCGTCGTATAGCGGCTCTTGTCGTTGTAGCTCAATGCCACATCGGCGCGCACGTAGTATCCGCTCGGAATCTCCGGAATGGGAGCAGGCGCGGGAACTGGAACGGCGACCGCCCTGCCTGTCCGCGGCGGCGGGGGCAGGTCACCTCCGGCCCAGGCCACGCTCGTCAACCCCGCCGTCAGCACCAGTCCGAGCGAGAGGCCTGCTGCAATCCGCCTCGATCCAATCATTGCCGTCGTCCTCATCCCGCACCTGCCGGGCTCGAGGCCCGGCGGCTGCCTGATCCGTGTCCGCGGGGCCTTTCGAGGCCCCATCCCGTGACGCAACACCAAAGACGCAAGAGAACAGAGTTCCGTGTGCGCCCTGGTCAGAGGCGCCATTCACCGTGCACCGTCACGCCGTAGCGGTCGGTCTCGTACTTCATGAGTTGATTGAATGACTCCACCGCTGATGACTCGAGATGCCACCAGCGCCCTCCGACCCCCATGGAGAAGGTGTCGGTGAGCCGGTAATCGATCCCCGCCTCGACCTGCAGGCCTTTGCCCGAGCCGGTGCCCGGATCGCTGCCGAACGTGAAGAAGTGGATGTCGGTCGCGGCGTGATGCGCGAGCACGTAAGCGGCCTCGGCGGAGAGCCTGATCCGATCGCTCAGCCAGACATCGCCGGCGATGCCGAAGCGGCCCATCGTGAAGAGGTCGGTCTCGCGAATGCCTTCCTGCGCCACCGAGATGGTGGGAACGCAGATGTTCGGATTACCCGCGATCTGGGTGCAGCCCATGGCGTGCAGCTGCTCCCGCCAGATCGCCAGACCGAGGAAAGGCCCGAGCCGGAACGAGCCTCCCCGCGCCACCGCGTCGTTGCCGCTGCGCAGAATGTTGTAGCCGATGTCGACGTGCGCGAAATTGAGGTCGCCGTTCACCTCGCTGCGGGTGCGCGTGTAGGGCGTAATGGCCGGGGGGAAGTCCTCGTCGTAGAGCTTGCCGCTGCCGGTGCCGCCGTAGCCGAGCGCGCCTTTGACGTAGACGGCGTCGGTGATGCTGCCGCGGAAGGTGATCTCGCCGGAATTGGTCGTCAGGCGATCATAGGTCAGCCGCGAGTTGATCTGCGCGGTCGAGCGGTCGTTGTAGTAGTTATATCCGATGCGGCCGGTGCTGTACCAATACTTGAGCCCGAACGTCCAAGTCGAGCCGCTGTCGGAGTAGGCGGGAACGGGAACAGGGGCCGGCACCGGGACAGCGACGGCGCGCGTGCGCGTGGCGGGCTCATCACCGTCAGCGCGAGCAGGCGTGGTCGTCAGCGATGCGGCGAGGGCGACCGCCGCCAGTCGCAGGCACTTGGTGCCGAAACCACTCATGTTCCGCTCCAGGAAGGTGGGAAGCCCGGCAGGCGGACGCCATGGCCCGCATGCTCCAGCGCAACTGACAAGCAACCGCGCACGAGACAACGCACCGGACGACGACGGCCGTCCTTACTTCACTGGGAGAGCGTCCAGCCTCCAACGCTGGGAGCCGGGACCGAACGGAAGTGCGGCGGACGTCCGAAAACGCCCGCCGCGATTGATCAGCGGATGTCGTAGCGCAGGCCGAGACGGAACTCGTGCGCGTGCAGCTCGTCGATCGTGGAGGGGCCGCCGAGACCGCCCGTCGTGGTGTTGCGGATCTGGCCGGTCTGGGCGGACCCCATGTAGACGAACCGGTAGCCGGCATCGAGAGCGAGACGCTCGCGCAAGGCGAGGGAGAAGCCCGTCATCAGTGCAGCGGCCACGTGCCCGTTGTCATGCGCGGCGATCGTGATGGGGTTGCCGCCGAAATCGCCGACGCCACGGCCGGTGCCGGCGCTGATCGAGTTCTGCACCCAACCCAGGCCGACGCCGATGTAGGGCGTGAAGCGCGAGCGCATATCGAAGTCGTAATAGACGTTCGCCATCACTGTGGTGGTGTCGTAGCCGAACTTGTGGGTGCCGTTGACAGGCGACTGGTTGTTGCCGTTGAAACCGTGGACGTCGGACTTGAAGCGATGGTCGACGGTGATGTCGCCGCGTACGTTGCAGCTGAAGTAGTGGCCGATGCCGCCGCCGATGGACCAAGTGTCGTCGATCTTGGTGCGCAGGTAGTCGTCGACGCCGATCTCCGTGACCGCAGGCGAGTCGTAGCCAACGTATCCCGCGTCGACGCGGCCGTACCAGGAGGGGCAGCCGCGGGCCACGGGGATGTAGTCATCCTTGATGCTGCCGCGACCGCCGTACAGATCGGCCGCCGATGCACCGAAGCTGGTGGCCGCGAGCGCCGCACCAGCCATCACGAAACCGCGAAAGCTTTTCATGGAGGTCCCTCTGTTGATGCCGGCCAGCGATTTGCGTGCGGACAGGCCTGAACGACGAAACGCGCGACTGTTTCATTTCAGGACTATCGGCAAGAACGCTTAAAGGAAGTTTAACCGCACCCGTCGCATTCGCAGGCCAGAGCAGACGGGATGCCGGCGGGCAACGCAGGAGGTCCCAGGCAACACAACAGAAACGGCGCCGAACGCGAGGTTCGACGCCGCTTGAAACCGCGAGTTTTCGGGCTGCTCGGCGGAAGGCCAGCGTCAGGCCGCCGCCACCTTAACCGCCTCGACGATGTCGCCGACGACCTTGGAGACGAGCGTCTCGTCGTCACCCTCGGCCATGACCCGGATGACCGGCTCGGTCCCGGACGGGCGAATGACCACCCGCCCCTTGGTGCCCAGCCGC
>JAIBBI010000293.1 GCA_019694755.1 Gemmataceae bacterium | reverse complement strand
CTGGCGTCGAAGGAGTTGAAGGAGAGGGACCGGCCGCGCTATCCGGCGCCGCCGATCCCTGCCGAATCGAATGCCGCCACTCCGTGACCAGCGTCAAGAAAGCGCCGTCGGCCGTCATGCCGGGCGTCCGTCCGGAACACTCGGAGTCCGTAAACTTTTCGCGAGACGGGCCGATACAGCCCGAACGGGCTAACGGGTACCGGCTTCCGTTTCGTCCGCTCCACCCGGTGACCACCCTTGACTCCGATGCCTCGATCCTCGCATGACATCGGCATGTGGCAAGTGTCCCGAATCAAAACCGTTCTGGGAAAGACCATCCATGAAACACTTCCTGCCTGATTACCGTGCATACTTTCGTTCCTTGATCTATGGGCTCCTGCTGATCATTCCGGTCGCTCAGGCGGCGGAGCATTCGCCACGAACGAAATGCCAGGCGAAGCTTTATCGGCGTACCGGCGATTACTTGCACTGCCTGATGACCGTCGAGGCTGCCCGCGCGAAAGGGCGGAAACCGCTCAAGAATGATCGTGCCCGCGATGCTTGCGCAAAGGCCCACAAGAAGGCCTACGATGCGGCACTGAAACTGTCGGCTGCCGGCTGCCCGTTTGCGGGCGGCGAACCCGGCGCGCCACCGCCGCTGGAGCAGGAAGTCCGGCAGACGGTCGACAAGATACGTGGGATCGTTTCGGGTGAGCCGCCCGAGCCGGTGGACGGGCAGCTCACGGTCTACAACAATTGCAACACGAAGATCAAGATCATGTCGCCGACCAGCAGCGCGATCGACGGCACGACACTGCAGTCGTTTGGCAGCACGGCTTATCGGACCGCCAGCGGCGGAGATCTGGCGCAGAACGCCGCCAACACCTTCATGTTCGCGCCGATCACCAGCGATGACCAATGCACCTCGGCGCAATGCGGCGACTGGGCGGACATCCAGACTGCCGGCCAGCGCATGGGCTACATGTGGATGGATAACTCTTCCGACGACCCGCCCGGCAACAACAACCTGGTTTATGCGGCCTATTGCCAGCCGACGAATGCGGCGGCGGGACAGTGCACCACCACGTCCACGACCCCTTGCTGCGGTTCGCAAATGAACTTCGACCGGACGTTCGGGACGACATTCGAGATCACACCGAACGGCGGCACGGCGAATAACCAGGATTTCATCGATCTCAGCACGAATTTCGGCTCCGGCCCCAAGAATCCTCCCACCTTATGCAGCGCTCCCGGTGCCGACCCCAACAACTGCGTCACCGCGAACGCGAACATCTTTTTCAACGTCCCGATCAGCGTGGCCGTGAGCAACAGCGCCAACTGCACTTTTCCGCAAGGCGGTTCGGGTCTGAGCTGCACGGAGGTTTCCTGCACGGACGCGTATCAGTACCCGGAGGACGACAAGCAGGTCGCCTGTTCGGCCGGCACCGGCTACGTCGTCACCCTCTGTCCGGGCACCCATCAACTGCCGGTGCTAGCCCAGGTGGGCGCCACTCGGAACACGATCACGGTCAAGAACAACCTGAACAGCAGTTCTCCCTGCGCCAACGGCAACACTGTCAGCCTCTTCACTTCCGATGGCGGACAGAAGGTCATCCAGCCCGGAGGCGGCTCGGTGACCATCCAGGGAGACTATTCCGCGTATCCCGGCCTCGGCCTGCAAGTCAACAACTGGTATTGGACTTCGGTCAACCTGCCGGTCCAGAAGGGGCCGCCGCAGAATCCCGACAATTCCGGTGCCCAGTTCGTCATTTCCGAGCAGTGCACGCTGTCGCCAGCACCGCCGGTCTACGGGAAAGGCATCGAGACGTATGAGATTTCATCGGTTACCGCCCAGAAGACCGGAACCAACGAGTGTCTGATTACGATCGGTGAGAAGCCGCCCTACACCGACGCGGTCACCCCAAGCTGCTGCGCTCCGCCGCTCCCGGGCATGGGGAACGTCTGCAGCGGGCCTTGGGGGGCGACCAACAACCAGCAACCGTGGCCGCCCCAGTAATGCCAGTCGCTACCGGTCCTCGAGGCCGGCTCCCCGAAAAGTGTGCGGGCACACAAGCTGCGTCCTGCTTCAGCCGGAGCCGGCTCTGGATTTGCGGGCCGAGCAACGTTTCGCTAACCAAATCGGGAGTTCAAAGCAGCTTCACTACCAAGTCGTAAGGCGGCGCCAGGTCGCGTCAGTCAGGGAGCGACCAAAGAGGAGGCTTTGGCAAACATCCGGGATGCGATTTACCTCCAGGTGCGTGCGGAGCGCGGCTTCTCCCTGACGATCGAGACCCGACAGGTCGAAGTCGCCGACTGATGCCGCCTTCACTTCCCGTCCTCAGCTGACGCGAGGTTGCCCGAGTCTTCGAGTCGATTTGCTCGATGAGGAGTGTCTGGCTCCTGGGCGCGGCTCGTCGCGAGTTGCACGCTGAGTTGTTCCTTTGCTATCGACTGGCTGGGTTTCCTGCGGCGGTCAAGGTTCCTGACGTGCCGGCGCGGCAGCATCGCGGCCCCGGTCCGCTTCCGTCGAGTAGAACAACCAGGCCGAGCGGGCTTCGGCGTGTTGGTGGATCAGCCGGTAGCTCGGGTTGGCGGCGGCGATCTCCCGGGCAATACGTCCGCAGTTTTCCGGGCTGAGATTGCGCTGCCGGGTGTAGCGCAGGGTCCAGACCAGTTGTCGCTCCGTCAGTCGGCCGCAGCTTCCCAGCCAGATCGGTCGCGCGTCGTCACGGAGCCGGTAGCCGCTGTGCCAAAAACGCAGGATCAGCCATCGGCCTTCGGCGGTGCGGCGGATCATCCGGAGACGATCGATCTGGTCCTGATTGAAGTGTGGCAGCACCGGCAGTTGATCCGGTGTGGAACGGGGGTTCAAGCCGTTGAAGAACGTGGCCGGGGTGAACGTTGCCGCGTCTCTCCAGCCCGCCTCCGCCAGCGCTCGGCGCAATTCATCGATCGAGGCGGCCCACTGGATCTGCAGTTCCTGGGTCGGGGCACCGAACAGCTT
>JAIBBI010000128.1 GCA_019694755.1 Gemmataceae bacterium | reverse complement strand
TCAGCAGCGGACAGACGATCGCACCAGAATTCAACGCGTCGATGTAGCTCAGGCCGGCGGTGGGAGTGAACGACGTGAGCGAACTCATGTCGATCTTGCTGTTGGCCCCGTTCGCGTTCAGTCGGACAAACCCTGCCGCCGGCACCGAGGTCACGGCCGGCATGGTGACCCGTCCGCCTCCCAACGCCTGAATCGTCAGTCGGCTACCACCACTACCACCGAAGGTTGTCCCCTCCAACGCCGTCATGTTGGCCAGCACCAGCTCGCTGCCTAATCCCTCGGTGCGCAGCTCCGGAAAACTTGCGTCCAGACCGTCGTACGCCGCCACGCCGGGCAGCGTCAACTTTGCTCCGCCGGTGACGAACAGGCTCGAGCCGTTGATCGAGGTGACGTTTGGCAACGAGTAACTGACCGTGGCCACCCCCAATGTTGACCGAGTCACTGTCTTCAATGAAGAGAGGTCGAACGCTTGGTCGGAGACCTGAGAAAGGTCGAGTGTCGAACTCGACAGCGTGGTCAGGAGCGAAAGGTTGTAGCCCTTGCCCCCGACGGTCATCGTGCTCGACACCAGGCTGTCCAGCTTGCCAGTGTCGAACGTCCCTTTGCCGTCCAGCGTCACCACCGTACCGGCGATCTGCGTCAGCAGCGGACAGACGATCGCACCAGAATTCAACGCGTCGATGTAGCTCAGGCCGGCGGTGGGAGTGAACGACGTGAGCGAACTCATGTCGATCTTGCTGTTGGCCCCGTTCGCGTTCAGTCGGACGAACCCTGCCGCCGGCACCGAGGTTACGGCCGGCATGGTGATCCGTCCGCCTCCCGACGCCTGAATCGTCAGTCGGCTACCACCACCACCACCGAAGGTTGTCCCCTCCAACGCCGTCATGTTGGCCAGCACCAACTCGCTGCCCAATCCCTCGGCGCGCAGCTCCGGAAAACTTGCGTCCAGTCCGTCGTACGCCGTCACGCCGGGCAACAGGATTCTTGCGCCTTGTGTCGCCCAGATTGTTGCCCCATCGACAGTTGTCTGACCGTAGCAAATGAACCTTGTCGTTGGCCCCTGAGCGTGAAACCGCCGATTGTTTGCGACCTGAAACATCGCATCCACAGTCGAGAAACCACTTGTCAGCGTGAGCGACGCCGACCCATTGACGGTGAGATTTTCAAAACTCGTGATGGAACGTACCGTGACGTTGCCGGCGTTGATGGTGACCGTCTGTTCGCCGGGGACATCAATCATGACGTCATCATTCGACGTTGGAACGGCGTTGTTGTTCCAGTTCTTAGCTGTCGACCAAAGCCCGTCGTCGGCATCCCCCGTCCAAGACACGAGCGCTGGCACGACGCGATCCTCAAGCCGACTTGCCGGGACGGACAATCGGCTGCGCAGCCTGCAGGAGGTTGAGGAGAGTCCAACGCCGCCCAAGGCCGCGGCAAAAAGCTTACGGGTGAACGAATTCATGATCGGTCCCTTTGTCGGATGCCTGCTGGGTGTCTTGAGAAATGCCGTGTTGGTTGCGTCGCCGCGCCAATCATGGCAGCATGTTGCCGAATCGGAGCCGGAAGATTGTAAAGTCCGCGGCGTCGACATCGCCATCACCATCCCCGTCAAAGGCGGGGTTGCTGCTGCCGAAAGCCAGTCGGAACGCGGTAAAGTCCTGGGAGTCGACATCGGCATCGCCATCCGAATCACCGAAAAGGCGATGAATGCCGGCGGAACCGGTCGATGTCAGCACGAAGTTGTCGCCCGAGGTGCCATCGCCGTTGCCGTCGAGCGATCCGCCCGCCACCTGCGTCGCGAAGACCGTCAGTTCATATCGGCCATCGGCCAGGGAGCCGAACTCGAGCGGCCCGCCGGTGAAGGTGAGAGTAACGGCCGTCGTCGGCCCGGACGTGACCGCGGCGTTCAGGGCGACGATGGCATTGTCGGACAGTCGCCGGAGTTGGAACGCCAGAGCCGCATTGGCCGGAAGTACGACTGCCTGATCAAACGACACGGTGATGCTGGTCACCCGCGACCGCTGCGGGGCGCCGTTGTTGACCACGACACCCGCGACCCGCGGCGGAAGCGTGGGCATGGCTGTCCCGAATCGCAGCCGGAATCCGACGAGGTCTGCGGCATCGACGTCGCTATCACCGTCGATATCGAATGTCGCGCTGCTCCCCCCGAACGCCAGCCGCAAGGCGATGAAATCGCCAGTATCAACGTCCCGGTCGCCGTCACTGTCGCCGAACAACCGATGAACCCGGGTGACGTATGTCCCCCCGGCCAGGCCGTTAGCATCGCCGTCCAGGAAACCAATCGGATTGGAGATTTTCGTGCTGTCGATCGCGAGTGCGTATTCTCCGTCAGCCAGCGACCCGGCCTCCGTGCCCGGGCCACTGAAGGTCAACACCACGACCGTCTGGTTGTTGACCGTGCTGACAACTGCATTGATTGCGATCACCGCGGCAGAACCGCCAAGCCGGGTCAGCGTGAAAGCGCTGGCCGCGGGGCCGCTAAAGTTGACGTACTGGCTAAACGTCGTCGTCAGGCTGGTCACGCGGGATCGTTGCACACTCCCGTCATTGACAACCACACTGAGGACCTGAGTCGGCAGTACCTTCGCGACCGTGGTCGCCTGGCCGCCGGTGGGCGTCGGCTGCCGGTGTCCGACATTGTCGGTGGCGACCGAAAAGAAGGAATAGGTCGCTCCGTTGATCGCCGGATACAAGGCGCTGGTATTCGTCTCACGCAGCAACCACGGCTCAAACGCTGCCCCATTGACCGACACATAAATGTCGTATGTGGCAATGCCGGAGCCGCCGACATCGTCCGTCCCTGCCCAGTTCACGGTGAAAAAGCCGGTGTTCGTCGTCGACAGGGCCGGCAGAGCCACCACCGAACTGGTGGGCGCTCCAGCATCGATGGTGTTGCGGGCTTCCCGTTCCGGGTCAGTGCCCGCCGCGGGATTGAGCGGCTCGATCTGATTGGTCGCTATGGTCAGGCCACCGTCAAACTGAATCAACGCGATGTTCGACAGCACCGTGCCCGTGGTCAGCGTCGACTTGGGTTGGATGGTGTATCCAACATGTCCCATCCCGCGGCCGGTTCCGTCTTCCGGTGGAAGGAACCCGGTAAACACGTCCGGCGGTAGTCCGGTGGCCGGATCGACCGAGTAGAAGATCACGCGGGCCATGCCGTTGATGCTGTCGAAATCAAGCTCGACTTCGACCTGTAGTGTCTTGTCGTCGATGGTGACGAACAGAGAATCGAAGAAGTATTGCCGATCCTCGGGGATTGTCACCACTGTATCGCCGAAGCCGAACTCGATGAACCGAAAGCTGCTCCAGTCGTGGTTGGTCGAGATCTGGTCGGTGACCAAAACGCGCTGCGCGGGTGCGGTCGCCGGCTGTGTTGGCTCGGGCACGCTGCCGGGGCCGAGGTTTTCGAATCGAATCGTATATGGGATAACAGTGTTCGCCGTGATGAATCTCTGCGGCCCGAACCCGGCTGCGGTCTCTTTCTCGTTGGGGTCAACGGCTTCGACTGCATCGGTGGAACCGTCGTCATCATCATCACATAATCGGCATTGAGGCGGGTGGGGTGGCTTGGGAGGTGTTTTGTCGTACTTATCGCGCAGACGTTCTGCCCAATCTTGACAGTTGTTGAATAGGACGTCGTATGTGCCGTTTTCGTTTGGGATGTTCCGTAATGCCTCCCTAATTCTCTCATCATCATAAGTTTCGCTAGGTTGACCGTAGCCATTAGAATACGACTCTCCGCTGTAGGTGCCGCCGGGCCCAAATCCAACATCTGTGCCATCATCAAAGAAATAATGCTCGTGGGCCGCCTCGGTATTCCAGTTATCATCAAGAGGATTTTGGCCAATAAACTCTGGGATGTTACAGCCAAGCACATTAACTGGTCGCTTCGCAAAAAACCCTAAGCCACTTGGGTCAATTTCGTCGGTTGGTTGATTCCTAGCAAATCTTCGAATATTAGAGTCTCCACCCAAAAGGCTTAGAGGGTCGTTTGAGAGAAACGAGCCGAATCGTGAAGAATAAAATCTTCGACCCATGGACAAGATCCCATTCCCCTCATCTCGCACACCGTAAAGTCCGTTGAACTTATAAAGAGATTGTGATTGGATCTCGTCAAGAAGCAACCCTCCGAAAGGGCTGTAATTGAGTCGACCAAGCACCATTCCAGAATGTTGTGTAATTGAAACTGTAGAGCCAACAACGTCGCAATCATAATACTCCCGCGTTCCTGTTTGAATGTGGCTTTCTAAGCCAACACCATATATGTAAGATTTCACACGATTGCCGCTGCCATCAAATTCGGCGACCGCCTCAACAAGTCGCCTAGGATCGAGCAAAAATTCCTTGCGAGTTCCGCCGTTGCTTGCTGCCTTTCGGACGCTAAACACGTCGTATTCAAAAGCTTGAACGCTTGTGCCATATGTCATCAAGGTAAGTCGATTGCGATAGTCAAATACAAAATGTTTGGCCCCTCCACCTTCATTTACCAGATTTCCATCCGCGTCATACACCAAGTCCCCAATTCCAGTGATATGCGTGTATTGATTCAGATTATTCGTGGTGTAGGTCTGCACTGCCGCGCCATCTCGCGTCCACAAGCGATTGCCGACTGAGTCGTACGCATATTCCAAATCCTGATCCGGGATCGCCATGTTCGTGGAATCGAGATCGGCGTCGGTGAGCTGGCCAGTGGCGTCGTAGCCGTAGGTCCAGGTGCCGTCCGGGGTGGCCGCGCTCGTGCGGCGACCGAGGATGTCGTAACTGTATTCGAATCGACTATTCACTGTGCCGTCAGGCGCGTAATGGGTGATTGTGGCAACCCGGCCGGCGGCGTCATACGTATAGATTGAGTAGGTCCCGTTGCCTTTGTCTTCGCGGCTCAATCGGCCGGCGGCGTCGTAAGTGTACGTGATGATAAGTGCGTTTATCGCATCGCGGAGTTCCGCCAACCGGCCGGCGGCATCATACGAGTACCGGGTCTGGAATCCCTCATGATCGGTCATGCGGGTGCGTCGACCGGCCGCGTCGTAAAGGTATTCCAGCCAACGGTTGTTCGGATATGTGACTTTGGTCAGCCGATCGGCCGCGTCATAATCGTAGATCGTAGTGCCGCTGGAATCGACTGTACTGATAAGGCGTTGACGCGCGTCGTAGTTGAAGATCGCGAAAGTGCCATCGGGGTAGTTCTCCCGTGTGACCTTGCCGTAACTGTTGTAAAGGTACGTGATTGTCTGGCCGCGGCGGTTGGTCGTGGATGTGACATTTCCGGCGGCGTCGTAGGTGGCTTGCTCGAAGGTGCCGTCGGCATAGATGGCAGCGGTTTGATTGCCGCGGGAGTCATAGGTGTATCGAACGCCGTTGCCGCGAGCGTCGGTGAATCGCTGCATGCGACGGATGTCCCCGCCGTAATCGAAAGTAGTCGTGTAGCCAAGTTCATTGGTGATACTTGTCATGGAGCCACAGCCACACCAGGTGTACGACTGCGATCGGCCCAGGGCGTCAGTGCGTTTGGCCGGCCGATTGTCGGGGCCGTACTCGGTCAAGGTGAAGCCACCCGCGCCGTCCTCGACCCGGGCAATTCGGCCAGCGTGGTCATAGAAGAGATGGACGGGCGTCATCGATCCATCAGTCATGGAGATGCGGCCGGTGGGGCTATAACTGAAGCTCATTCGGTTTGCGTTGATAGCGAGGAATGTGGTACTCATACGCCCTTGAAGGTCGTACTCGAACGTGCGGACCACACCGGAGGGATCAGTTACGGTGCGCAAGGCATGTTCGCGGGCAAGCCCTTGCCCGATGCTGTAGGTGTAGGTCGTTGTCCCGCCCGGACCGGTTACGCTGAGCAGGTGTTGGTTACTGGCGTCGTAGGTGTAGTTGACGACGCGGCCGACGGAGTCGGTGATCGATGTGATGCGGCCGGCCGTGTTGTAGGCAATAGTAAGCCCCGCGCCGGAGGAGTGCGTGAGGCCAGTGAGCAGGTTGCCTGTGAACGCGGCCGTAATGCGATTGCCGTTCGTATCCTGCACGTAGTTCAGCCGGCCATTGGCGAGATACCGGGTGGCGAGACCACTGGACTCCAGCAGTTCGTAACCACCGCTCACGAGCCTTCGGAGCGTGCCGCTGTCACCCGGGGCGCTCAGGTACCGGGTTGAGGAACGGCTATCGGGCTGGAAGCGGCGTTGACCGCCGTTCGATGTGTGGATAGTGACGAGGCCGTCGGCCCGTGTCTCGGCGCGGGTATGCCAACTGGAGGACCAGCCGCGACCGAAAGGCCCGACGGTGAAGCGGTCCGGCATGGATTCGGCAAAGACACGGTCAAAGGACAACGAGAATCCCGGCGCTGGAACACTGGCATCCACCACTTGTTCCGGCGAGCCGTAGGGGCTGAACCCGACGGCCTGCTGGAATTCAAAGCCGAACAGATCGCTGATGTCCGTCACGTTTTGTCCGAGCCGGCTCAGATACTGAGCATTGTCGCTGAGCATGCGGAGATACTGGCCCCAGTTGGTGCCAATCTGGGCCTGGAGATTCGCCTGGACCGCCGGCCATGCTTCGGTGGAAATCCAGTCGGGGCGCAACTCCAGTCCCACCTGCGGCCAATCGATCGGCTCGGTGGACGCTGCGCTGGTGACACGGATCGCGAACTCGAATACGCGATCGTTGAAGTCCCAGGGAGTCTGCATACCCGCGTAGTAGACCGGTACGCGAAGCCGTTCGCCGGGCAGGATCAGGCCGGGCGTCGCGCCCTGGGCATATACTTGGACCGAGTAGTCGAACCCTTCTGGTTTTGCCGAGGTCCAGAAGCCGTCGGTCAATCGCCGCTGGTCGAGCGTGAGGAAGGGAAACTCGTTTCCTTCCGGATCGTTGGATTCCAAAGTCAGGATCGGTGACGTGAGCGGAGCGACGCCCACGTTGGCGTACTCAATGTAAATCGTGCCGACACCGTGATAACCGAGCGCGTCCGGTAGGATTAGCTTCGTTTCCAGCTTACCTTGGCCATTCGGGATCAAGGCGAACGCGCTGGGGAGGGTCTGGGTCGCCCCACCGGGCAGAGTTACGCGCAGGTCGTAATTTGCGGCCGCAGAAGTGGACAGGTCGAATGTGGCCGTCACTCGCGTGAACGAATCAATGCTGACATCGTTGGCGGGAATCACCGTCACGCCGTTGACCAGGTCCACTTTGGAGCCGACGGCGAAGCCAGCTCCGGTCACGGTGATCTTGGTGTTCGGATCGGCAACGCCCTGATTGGGCGAATTGTTGGTCAGAAGAACGGGGGCTGATCGCGCCAGGACGGTCACGTTGCTCGGGGCAGGCACCCGGTCACCATAAACGAGGATGTACCATTTCCCAGGCGCCGCGAAGGGAACCATGATCTCGTGGTCGGCGGAATTTGCGGATTGGTAGCTATAGTCGAAGTCCCGCCGGGTCGGAGGCGAGCCCAGGCGGACATACAGCTCGTTCCGGTTCGTGTCCGTGGCATCGTTCAGCAAGATGTTCAACAGGTTGCCGGACGGCACGTCGATGCGGAACAGTTCTGCCTGCCCGCTCGAGGTCAGTTTGCCAATGAATGGGACGGCATTTGTCAGCATCGTCTCGTTGGTCTGATCGAGCGAGAAGTTGTAGGTCCCGCGTCCCGAGCCGATCGAGCTGACTTCCAGCGTGTACTCGCCGGTGGCTGGGAGCGTCACCAGATCGGAATCCACCTTCTGGCCGTTGAAGCCGACGAAGCCGCCGGGACCGATGAGCTTATATCGGATGTCGGGCGATTGAGCGTTGCGGACGTCGAGCCTGACCTGCCGGTTGGCTTCCGCGGTGAACGTCCAACGATTGAGGCTGTACTGCGTCTGGAGTGTGCCTGTCGTGACCTGATTGACAACAAGCGGTGCATAGTCAACCGAGGCGTTGAACAGGCCGACCAGGTAATTGCCTGTGTTGGTTGTGCCGGCCGGGTCGGCGGTGATTCGGATTCTGTAGACGCCGTCGGTCGGAAGCTGTACGGTTTGCAAAGTTGCCGGAAGACCCGGTGCCGTGCTCGAGTCAGTGGCCAGCACGTTGTTCGCGGCATCGAGCAATTGCACCTTGGCCCGGTCCAAAACCGGGGGAAGGGGAGGGGGCAGCTTGCTGCCTGGCTGCACCACGACGGAGACGGATTGATTTGCGCGTCCGAAGAATGACCAGGTATCAGTTTCGCCGAGGGCGCTGATCGAACCGGGAATCTGCCCCCCGACGGTAATGGCCCCGCCATCCGCTATCACGGTAATGCTGCCGTTTACGATTTGCCCCTCGATCAGGGCCGAGCGGGCGTAGACCTTGAGTTGGTTCAAGTCGAGTGTCGACCCGGTTGGAACCAGAAGCTGATCGACATAGAGTGACTCCGGTTCCGCCCCGATGGCGTTGTCGTAGTTGTCGACGAGTTTCACGAACGAGTTGGACTGAAGCTGGAGGAAGCCGAATCGGAAGTTGCGCGCAAATGCCGAGGCTGCCGGTCCCAGGTTTCGCCCCATGGCTTCGAACGTCAGTGGAATGGAAGCCGATCCGCCCTTGATCGAGATTGTCCCGGAGGGATCAAAGAGGTCTGCGTTCTGCGTTGTGCCACCAATCGAACTCCGGACGGAGAACGAACTTCTGGCGTCAATCACAAGGCGGTTCGGGTCTTGCAGGAGTATGGAACTGTCGACGTCGTTGATCACCAAGTCTCCATTGGGCACTTCGATCGATCCGCTATTCAGCAATCGGACTCCGGTTCCCAGATTCCCGACCCCTCCATCGGGGTGGATGAACCGACCGAAGTTCTCAATCTTGTGGTCCGCCCCGGGTGCGGCGACGATGTCGCTGTTACCGAAGAAGTTGAAAGTCGCGTTGACCAGATTCCGAATTACTCCTGACTCGCCAGTCGGAGTTCCCAGTCGGAGTCCGGCGCCATCGTAACTGAGCGTGCCGGCGTTCTCGATAACACGGCCGAGTTTCTTCTCGGAATTGCCGGAGATCTTTCCCAGGCCACAGGATTCAATTTGCAACAGGCCAGTGCCACCAATCGTGCCGCCGGTCCAATTGAACGAACTAATCACGGAAATGATGCCTGCACCTGTCAGCGTGCCACTGGTAACACTGAGAATGGGTAAGTTCGTGAATCCGCCAACATTGAGTGTCGCTACGCCGCCCACACTCAGGGGGCCGGTACCGCTGAACGTCGTACCGGCGGCCGTTGTGAAGACGCCGTCCACGAGCAGACATTCCGCTCCCTCGGCAATGATCGACGCATTCGAAAAAGTGCCGCCGCCCGCGAATCGGACTTTCCCTTGTTGGATCTGAAAAGTGCCCGATTGTTCGATCCGCACACCGTTGAGCACGGACTCGCCTGCTCCGGAATGGACGAGGACCCCGAGATTTTCGATGCGGTTTGCGGGATTCGTCGTGAGGCTGGCCGCGTCGCTTTCACCGGTCAGCGTGAAGACCGCCCCTGAGAGGTTCCGAATCTGCCCCGTTTCCCCTTGGGGTGAGCCGAACCAGAACTGTTGGCCGGAATAGGTCAGCGATCCGCTATTCTCCAGGGTGCGTCCCAGGTACTTTAGGCTCGAATTGCCGCTGATGGTACCGACCGCAGTGGAGGCGAGCTTCAATGAGCCAGCACCGCGAAGGTTTCCGGTCGTCCAATTGAATCCCTGCGTTATCGTCAGGTTCCCGTTGCCGGACAACTCGCCCCCGGCGACGGTGAATCTGGCCACGTTGGAATCGGTCGCCAACGAAAATGTACTTGCCTTGAGGCGGACCTCCGCTTTGGATTGAAGCGACTGAATCGCAACGGGTTCAAACGATGACACGGAAATGCCGGAAAATGCCGAACCGATGACAACGTCGTCGACGGAGCCGGGCAACGCGTCCGCCGACCAATTTTGGGCGTCGCTCCAATTCAGAGTGCTGGCACCGCCGTCCCAATGAATGACTGCGGGGGCGATCCGATCCTCAAGTCTCTGAACTCCCAACGGTTTACGCCGACTCGAGGTGCCAATGCTGGTCGCCAGGAAGGCGATACGGTCGCGGCCAAATGGGTAAAAGGCATGCCACTTTGGGTATCGACGGGCCATGCTGAATGCTCCGAGAGTTCATTTGGTACTAGCCCACTCCCTCACACGGCCCGCAAAACTCTCAATCTCACGTTCTTGTTTCGCAGATCCCCGGTTGTCAGAATGTCGTTGTGAGGTTTTCTCGTATCCGGGCTATTACCTATGGCCGGCCGCCCAAGCCCCTCCACGAATCCGTCATTACTGGAGGCACTTGCGCTTCCGGGGCAGAATGAAGCGGCGTGGGCCCGGTTCATGGCCGAGTACGCGCACATCATTCGCCGGTACGCTCGGAACGCCGGGCTGACCAACGATGATGCCGAAGAGGTGACATCGCGGGTGCTCGTTGCACTGACGACAGCCCTGCGGGAGTTGCGATACGATCCCGCCCGGCGGTTTCGGGGATACTTGCGGACAGCGGTTGTCAACGGTGCCCGTCGGCTCGCGCGAGAGCGGAACCGGCATCCGGGCGATCGGGCCACGGGAACTGACTCGGAACGGGATCAATTGGCTCGGGTGGCGTCCCGCGACCCGTTGATCGAGTTGGGAGACCAGATCGAGGCGGACCTGAACGCCCGCCTGAGGCTGGCTCAACAGGTCATTAACCAGGTTCGGGCGAGCGTGACTCCGTCGACATGGCAGGCCTACTGGCAGACGGCCGTCGATGAACTCCCGGCCCGCGAGGTGGCGGAACGACTGGGGAAGTCGATCGGAGCCGTCTACACCGCGAAGTCCCGTGTTATCGTTATGCTGGAGGAGGCCGGTCGCCGGCTACTGGATGGAACTCATGACCAACGAACGAGTTGCCATCCCGTGCCCGGTTGAAGAGGCCTGGCAGCAATGGCTGGTCGGCGCATTGGCTCCGCCTGAACACGAGATCTATGACGACCATGTGACGCAATGCGAGGATTGTCAGTCGGTACTGGAGCGACTGACGACTGTCCCCGCGTGGTCCTGGCTGTCTGGCGAAGTACCGATCGCTGTTGAGGGCGAGTCCCCGGAGATTGGCTTTGATATTCCCGACATCCGGCTCATCGCCGAGGCGGGGCGGGGCGGCCATGGTGTTGTTTACCGTGCGATCCAGATAGCGCTGGATCGGGAAGTTGCCGTAAAACTCTTGCGACACGGCATCGCTGCTACGGACAACGAACGTGCTCGCATCATGACCGAAGCGGCATCGTTTGCTCGCCTTCGGCACCCGAACATCATTCAGGTGTTCACGACCGGCGAGGTCAATGGTTGTCCGTATCTGGTCATGGAGTGGGCCGACGGAGGCAGCCTCGCCGACGAACTTGATGGCACGCCCTGGAACCCGGCGAGTGCAGCGGAAACAGTTGAGACTTTGAGCCGGGCACTCCACGCCGCGCATATCGCGGGGGTCATTCACCGCGACTTCAAACCCGAAAACGTGCTCTTCTTCCGGGGGGACAACGGGGCGACGCCGAAGGTCGGCGATTTCGGCCTCGCCAAGCTGGTAGATACTCCAACGGGCCGGACCACGTCGATGACGATCCTCGGCACGCCCAACTACATGGCGCCGGAGCAGGCCATCGGAGGCGAGAAAGCCGTCGGGCCGGCCACGGACGTTTACGCATTGGGCGCGGTGCTTTACGAATTGCTGACCGGTCGCCCGCCCTTCGTGGCCGACACGCCATTCGAGACTCTGCTCCGGGTGCGCGAGGAGGAGCCGCTCGCGCCGCGAAACCTCCAGCCGAAAATCCCGCGAGATCTGGAGACAATTTGCCTTCATTGCTTGCACAAAAACCCGACACGAAGATTCGCGACTGCTTTGGCATTGGCGGAGGACCTGCGGCGCTTCCAAGAGGGCCGGCCAATAGTGGCCCGACCCGTCGGCTGGATCGAGAAGTCGGTCAAGTGGATTCGCCGCCATCCGCTTCGCACGATGTTGGCAATCGGTTTGATGACGGCTGTCGTTGCAAGTGTTGTGGCTGTTCTGGAGATCCAGCGGCGGACGGAGTTGGCTGCCCGGGTCGTCCGCGCCCGGACGCTCGTCGATGGGCTTCTGGCGTGCGAACCGGCGGAAGTGTCTCGGCTGTTGGAGGAGTTCGAACAGGTACGTGAGAGCGGCATCGAATACCTGCTGCGGAAGAATGACGAGTCGCCTGCCGGTTCAGCCGCTCGATTGAAAGCCAATCTGGCTCTGGCGAAGAGTCACCCGGAGGTCATCCCGGAGTTGTTGGGCGTTGTCTCGACCGTGACGCCGGCCGACCTGATGTTGATTCGGGACGCCGTTCGAAAGCAGGCCGTTCAAGTTGCCGATCAGTTCTGGCCAATCGCGCTGGACTCAAACCGGCCAGCACCCGACCGGCTGCGGGCGGCGGCATTGCTTGCTGTCGAGACGCCCCAATGGGATGAGTGGACCAAGATCGCCGGGGAAATCGCGGGTGCATTGGTCGCGGAGAATCCGATCTACATCGAACGCTGGTCGGACGCTTTCCGGCCGGTGAGTCAGGTTCTTGTTCAGCCGCTCTGGGATCTCGCCCGCGATACCGGGCGTTCCGAGACAGATCGGACCGTCGCAGCGGGAATCGCGGCCGGCTTCTCCGTCGGTGACGCCCGAAAGATTGCCGCAGAGTTCTTGGAGTTGGAAACCCGGCCGGGCATGGCGATACTGCCGGCGGCCCGGAAAAACCGGGACATCACGCTGGATGTGTGGACCCGGGCAGTGAGCCAAATCACGCCGGCCGTGGCGGATGAAGTCACGAAGGACCGCCATGCGAAACAACGCGTTCGTGCGGCGCTCGGACTTTGGCACTTGAACCGTCCTGATCATGTCCACAGATTTCTGGGATTAGTCGGCCCCGACGTGCGTGAACGCTACTTCTTGATGCAACTTCTTGCCGGGTACGACATCAACCCGGAATTCCTGGTGAGGGAAATTCAGGAATCTCCGGATGCGGCGGCGAGAAGATCCGCGATAGTCTCCCTCGGCGATTATTCCAGGCTCCAGTGGAATGATGATCGTCGGGCTGGAATTCGCCCTCAACTCGAACGCATGTTTCTCTCGGATCCGGACTCCGGCGTTCATGGGGCCATCGATTGGCTCGTCGGGCGGGCCTGGGGGCACAAGAACTGGCCGCCAGCATTGCCCAGATCATTCGATCCTGCGCCGAACACAAGATGGTACGTCGCACCGTCCGGCACCACAATGACGGTGGTTCGAGGCCCGGTGGAATTTGATTACGGGTCCGAACCGACGGAACCGCATCATGCGGGGGGAGAAGAACGATCGCGGCGGCGGATCACCCACGACTTTGCGATTGCAACCCGTGAAGTGACGGTCGCGGAGTTCCGTCAGTTTCTGGCCGCGTGTCCCGGTGTCATTTACGCGCCGCCGGACCCCGACGATCTAAAGAACGAGCAAGCGATTCGACGGGTTTCTTGGCCGCTGGCCCAAATGTACTGTCGGTGGTTGTGCGAGAAGGAGGGGATTCCCGACGCCGATATGCCCTATCCGCCAATACCCGAGATTTCCGAGAAGATTTCTTATCCTCCACGATTCCTGGAAAGGGGTGGTTACAGACTTCCCACCGAAGAGGAATGGGAACACTCATGCAGGGCGGGCACTGTGACTCCCCGGTTCTACGGCTTTGAACCGGCACAACTGTCCAGATACGGTTGGGCACTAACCAACTCCGAGGACAGTTGTCATGCCGGCGGTCTGCTCCGTCCCAATGACTTGGGCATGTTCGACGTGTACGGAAACGTCTGGGAATGGACTCAGCCCGCCCCGTATCAGCCCTTTTCGGCTTCAAACCGGAAATCGACGCTTCTGCACCTCGATGTCACCTACAAACCTGAAATCAGCATGCCGTATTACCCGCTGATATGTAGGGGTGGATCCTATATCTATCACGCCCCGTTCGTCCGTTCCGCCAAAAGATATATGCTCGCACCGGTCGGAGATACGACCGTCGGCTTCCGAATCGCCAGAACGCTTCGAGCGCCGGCGAAGTCCCCCGCCACTGGGCGCATGGCGGAGGACTAATGGTCAAATTCAATCAGGTTCCGTGGCGAGCCTACTTGGTTGCCGACTTCCGGCCTTTCCGATCAGAAGAGCTTCATCAAGCACTATCCCGGCCCCTCACACGGAGTTGGGGATCTTGGTGGCATGCCAATCCATCGAGTGTGTGAGGCGGAGTAAAAGTGCAGCGCGGGGCGGGGAGGCGGCGGCGGGGGAAAAGTACAGCGCACAACCGTGCACTGCTGTGGTCTCCGATGATGGGGAACCGCCCGTCATCCGGCCGCAGGAGGCACCGAGGTGTACGCGAACATGGAGCAATGGAGCGAGATCCGACGCCGGGTTCTGACCGGCGGGCTCACTGTGATGGCACTTTACATCGCGAAATGACCCGACAGGGCGGTAACTACCGGAATTCGCCGGTAGTTTTTGGCGTCGTCCCAACTCGCTTTGAGCTGGTTGCCGGTAGTGGGTTTTCCTCGATCCAAGCACGAGCTCGCGCGGCCGCCCACTCGAATCGCGCGGCCTCGAGCTGGATGATCGTGTGCGATCCTTCGATGCCGATCGACGCGACCCAGCCGGAGCCGTTCCGGAACACCTGGACCCGATAACCGAGCAGCGCACCCTGCCAGGTCTTCGGGGTGATTTGGCGGAGAATGCCATCCATGGCTCCAGCATGGTCGGCGTCCGGCGGAGATGCGATGCCGGTAGGCGCAAAAATGAAGCCGCCGGACTCGCGTCCGGCGGCTACCTAGCCAGTGTCGCCCAATCACTGGCCGGGCACCTGAATAATACTCGGCCTTCGCCGCCAAATCGAGGTCCGTTGCCAGGTTTTTTTCCGGCCGATCACTTTGGCGGCCTGTGCGGTCGAGTCAGGTTACTTCGCCTTCTCGGCCGATTTGTCCTCAATCTTGGCCTTACCGAAGTTGGCCTTCAGGTTGTCGATGACGGCCTGGCAATCGGCCTTCTTCTCATACCCCTTGCCCGATGTGGCCAGCAGCGTGTCGCCGTCCTTGATCCGGAAGCGGTATTCGCCGGCGGAGTCCTTGTACACTTCGACCGAGATGCCAGCGGTCACTTTGGCCTTCTCGGCCTTTTCGACTTTCTTGGGGGGATCGGTCTTACCCTTCGTCTGAGCCATCGTCGCCGGCGATGCCGACAGCGCCGTCAGGGCCAGGAGAAACGCGAAGGCGGTACCGGAGAACAGTTTCTTCATGACGAGTCCTC
>JAIBBI010000292.1 GCA_019694755.1 Gemmataceae bacterium | reverse complement strand
TTTGTCGGAGAGCTTGTAGCGGCCAGTGGACCCGTCGTAGCGGTGCGGGCTGAGGTACTGGGCTATCGTGAAGCCCTTGAGGCCGAGCGTGCTAGTCGCTTGCTCCATTCGCACCCTCGCTTTTCCGGTGGGCGCGAGGAGAAGTACGCCCCCTTCGGCGACCTTGGGGTGAGAGCAAAGCACGGACAGGAGCGTTGTCTTGCCGGTGCCGGCAGGGCCGATGAGAATTGACAGCCGGGACTCCGCCAGCTCCTTGAGCGCACTCGTCTTTTCTTCCCGGGCTTTCTCTTCAAGCTCTTTGTCTTTGGAAGCCTCAAACGGCGGTAAGTGTTTGTCCAGTAGCTCTCGCCAGTTGGCCGGGACACTATGTCTTTCGCCCCGTACTCGCTTGTTGACCGCGGCACGGATCGTATCGCGAATCTCGGCGAGCCGGCCAAGTTGCAGTGCCGGGGCTTTCGTCGCCATCGGGACTTCGACGATTGTCCCGGCGAAGTCGTCCTTTGCCACGTCCATCAGGTCGGCATCAACCTCACACGCTGGCCGGATCGAAAGGCTGCGGATGCCATGGACAATCTGGTCTTGAGGCATAAGCGTGTTGCCGTTTGCCGCCGCGTCCTCCAAAACCTTGATCGACAGCGCACGAACTCGGCGGGCGTCCGTGCCGGCGTCGAGTGCCGTGGGCTCGGGCAACGGGTGCTTCTTGCGGATCACCTCCTCCGGGAACACGCCGCGATCCACGCTCCAGATGCTCACCGGCTCCGCTTGTAACCGCGTCACTTCGTACAGCAAGTATGGATTGGCGAGGATGTCTTTGTCCTCGGCGTCGATTCCCGCTTTGCCGCGTTCTTCTTGAACGTAAAGACATGTGGCCTGATCGCGACTGATCTCGAACCGGCTAATCAGCTTGAGCAGGTCGCGGCGTTCGTCGGGCAAGCGCTTCCATTTGGCACACAACGTCTTGCCGATCCCCTCGGCTAGGTGGGCTGGCAGGTGTTTTTTGGGATCGGAAAAGAACTTATCGACCAGAGGCCAGGGATCGGCATTCTCGCCAACCTTTTCGGCGACGGCGCATGCGACAAACGTCCCCAACTCAAGACCGAACGCCGAGAGGGCCGAACCGAGTCCCGGACATGGGCCACGCGCCTTCCAAAGTTCACCGACGCGATGATCGACCCATTCGATGCAGCGGTCCCACGGGCCGGGAAGTTCCTTCTTGGCCTTCCGCAGTGATTCGGCACACGCCAGCAGACCGGCAAGAGCGCCGTCATGTGTAACCAGTTGCGAGACGTGGGAGAATTCGAGAAGCCGGTCTTCCGGTGTGAAGGCCGCGATCTCGGACGGGTCGAACTTCGGGTCGTCAGCGGCCTTTTCCAGCGCAGCGTGATAGGGGAGCAGGAAGCCATCCTTGAAGTCGGGCCGGATCGAGTGCTGAATCATCCTTTCCCACAGGATCGACCGCAGCTTGTCCTTCAAATCCTTGGTCGTGTATTGGTACTCGATGCAGTCCGCGACATGCTTCACACGGCCGACGCCGATCAAGACGCGTCGCGCCCCGTAGTCCTCGACGAATGGAACTTGCTTCGCATAGAAGAAACACAGGGACTCCTCGGACCTGAGATGGCCCGTGAAGCAATCGGACAACGCCCGCTGATTTCGATAATCCTGAACCCAAGAATTCTGAAACCCGAGGTCGGGTTCTCGGTCGGCCTGCACGTCCAGCTTGTGCTCTTCCGCCAGGCGAGCCATTTCCTCGACGAGCATCCACCCAAAAGGGATGGCCGCGGCCGTATACGGCGGATGGCGGAGCGGCGTCGGCGAGAAATGCCCGTGGGCGCAGTCGGGCCCTCGGTTGTACGGATGGTTAGCGATCCGGGTGTACTCGAATGGAGCCATGAAACCGACCCGCTCCGGCACACAGCAGGGCCACTGCGCTTGCGGTAACTCCAGGAGCGACCGACCGGCGACGGCCTCTTCCGCAGCGTCGTTTCGGCTCTCCCCAATTCGCTTCAGCTTCAAACACGAGCCGTTCAGCCGAGGATTCGCACAGACGCGGCCGTCCCAGCCCGTGTCATGCCAGGGAACTCGGATGGAGACGTGGCGCATAGGAAAGCTCATCACGCAGTTCCTCATGTTCAGTTACTCGGCCAATCGTCCTGAACCATCCTCAATGTTGCGGCAATGCTGAATCGTGTGGCTCCCCATTGGAGAAGACTCTGATTCTCCTCGTCTTCGAAAGTTATCAGCGGCTTGCCGCGGTCGAGGACGGTTCGGGCGGTCGCTTCGGCCTGGCCGCCGGGGGAGGCGTGCGGGATTAGAACGGCGGCGGCGTGGGTGACGATAAACTCGTTACGCGCCTGGGCCAGGGCCTTCGTCGTGCGGCGCACATTCTCGCCGAACGGAGTGAGGACTAGCAGGCGTGCCGCGTCGATGGCGGTTCGCCAGGGGTGAGGCAATCGCGGTTGGCCCAGACCCTTGGCCCGGACCACGATCACCTCCTGTTCGCCCCGCAACAGAAACTCCAGACATTCCTTTTCCATCGGGGAATGGAACCCGCCCGCAACAACGACGCCGGCGTCGCGCAGTTCGCGGATGGCGTCGAACGTCTTGATCACCACGCTGCCGGGGCATTGCACGGAGCAAATCAGGCCCAAACAGTTGCGCCCTAGGATCGCCTGATTGCCGATGCCGTGTACGTCCGCGCCATTACGCCGGACGGTCCATGCCGAACGATTGCGACTGGTGTTCCGCGCTTGTGCCGAAACTGGAGCTCGCTCACGCGGCATCGTCGGCTCTCCCCGCGTCTCGATCCTGGCGCAGGAAGATCAGCAACTTGTCCGTCGGGACGGCGAACGCGGTCAGGACTCGGCTCAACATGTCTCGAATGCTATTCGCGGAGTAGTTGCTCTCGACGAAGAGTCCCGCGCGGACTTCCAGTGCCTTGCGCAGCCGAGCCGGATCTGTGGTAAACGTCGGGTTGCCGCGGTTGGTCGTGAAGTTGGGATC
>JAIBBI010000291.1 GCA_019694755.1 Gemmataceae bacterium | reverse complement strand
CGGCGGGCCAGCTCGCGGAATGCGGAATGGTCGCCGCCGAAGCGCACGTGATAAACGGCCGACGAGGGCTGCTTCAGGATCTCGAGGGACTGGACCAGCCGGACTTTGCCCTTCACCAGGATCACCGCGTTGTCGCAGACCTCGCGGACATCGGGCAGGATGTGCGTCGAGACGAGCACGGCCTTGCCCGCGCGCTGCGACAGAACCTGGATGCGGGTCAGCATCTGTTCGCGTTCTTCGGGATCGAGGCCGGCCGTCGGTTCATCGAGGATGAGCAGATCCGGATCGTGCACAATCGACTGCGCGAACTTCAGTTTCTGGCGCATCCCGGTCGAGTAGCCGTCGACTTCGCGATAGCGCTCCTGTTCCGCTCCGCAGAAGTCGAGGATCTCATGGGCCCGCCGGAGGGCTTCGATTTTGGGGATGCCGGAGAGGCGGGCGGCGAACTGCACCATCTCCACGCCCGTGAGTCCGGGGATGTAGCAATCGTCCTCGGCCATGTACCCGATGCGGGCCCGGGTCGCCCGGAAATCGCTGCCAAGGGGAATTCCCAGCACATCGCCCGAGCCGGAGGTCACACGGACGAGTCCCAGCAGGACCTTGATCAGCGTCGATTTTCCAGCCCCGTTCGGCCCGAGCAGTCCGGTGACGCCGCCGCCGATTTCACAGGTCACGGAGTCGAGCGCGCGATAGCGCCCGTAGTCCTTGACGATGTTCTTGAGGCGGATGACGGACACGGGGGGAGGAGTTAGGAGTTAGGACGACAGGGAACGGCAGTAGCTTACCGCAGGAGATCGCGTAATGTGACACGAAACTCCTTTCGTTCCCCCTGGCGATCAACGACCAGCTCCAGCTCCGTTCCCGCCGGCTGTCCAAACACCCTGAAGAGACTTGCTGGCGGCGCGCCGTTGTCTGCCTCGTACCCGGTTCCATTCACGGTCAGCAGGACATCCCCCTGAAGGATCCCCGCCTGGGCGGCCGGGCTGCCCGCCGCCACCTGGGCCACGAGCCGTTTCGTTTCGGCGTTCACAGGCATGAACAGCGCCCCGAGGCGATTGTGCGGGGGGATCGGCGAGACCGATTGAACCAGCAGTTCCTTGGTGGGCCGACTGATGATGATGCGGAGGTGGCGGAGTCCCCGCAGGCCGAGCTGCGCGAGGTACGGTTTTCCGGAAGCATCCACCGCCTCGTCGCCCTGGGCTTCGGCGATGGGCCCGAGATCGCACCCATAGACCGTCAGATCACCGAGCTGGTACCCGGACACCCACGTCATCTCATGCGACAGGGTCGGTCCGAACGCATAGCGGAAGGGCTCCAGCGTCAGCGGCGCGTCCGGATGCTGCTGTTTCCACTCGTTCCACAGGCGCGGGGCGAGCCGCAGACCATGCGCGAGGCCCGTGTCGATGAAGACTCGTCCCAGCGGCTGTCCCTCGCGGGTGACGACGAAGAACAGTTGGCCGTTGTCGACCTCCAGAGGAAACCGGAGCCATCCGTCTGTGGGGGGCTCCTGCCGCGACAGGACCCGCCGTTCGGGGCCATCAATGAGGACCACGGGGGCGAGAAGATTGGTCCATCCCAGAACTCCGTCCGACCCGCCCGTCTGCAACTCGGGCAGGATGACGAGTTCCGCCTTGGTTTCGCCTCCGAAGATCCGGAGCGTCAGCGGCTCGGAGCGTTCAATGGTCGTGGACACGCCGCCGATCTGGCCCGGACGGGCGGCGGTCGACTTCAGTTTCAGGCGTTGGGCGGCGGCGCCGGAGAGCGCCGTGATGGGCGCTCCGGTGTCGTAGACGAGGCGAATGGGCTGGTTGTTGATCGCCGCGTTGACGACGATCCGCTCTCCCTCGAAGAAGGGGCCCTGCTCCTGGGCCGTGGCGGCGCTTACCAGCAGGCTCGCCGTGAGAAGCCAAGTCATGATCGTACGTCGGTTCATCGCGCCCGATTCCGTTCGAAGCAGCCGCATCATTCCTTGGGCAGCAGCATGATTTCTACTTTGCGGAAGTCGATCGGGTGGCTTTCCGACTGGAGCGAAATGGTGCCCCCTTCGATCATCTTGCCGTGCTTCTCGGCCAGTTCCTTGCCGTGCTTGTCGCGTTCATCGTACTGCGGCTGCTCGTAGGCCAGCACTTCCTTGCCATTGACGAAGTGCTTGATCGACTTGTTGCCGCGGACTTCAAACTCGGCCGTCACCCACTGGTCGCCATAAAAGGTTTCGGAGGTTGAGCTGGTGCAGTGGGGCAGGAACAGCTTGCCGTTCATGACCACGTTGGTGCCGGGTGTGCAGAGGTTGCAGGTGGTGCGGGCTTTCTTCGGGTCGAGGCCTCCGAGGAACTGGGCTTCGATCGAAGCGGGGAAGTCCTGGTCCTTGGCCATGCCTTTGGGGTCTTCGCCGTGGAGCATGGCGCCGCTGTTGCGGGTGGCCCAGCCTTCGCCGCCGTTGGCCTGGTCGCCGACAAACCGGTATTCGACTTTCAGCCGGTAATGGGAGAAGGGCTGCTTGTAGAAGAGGTGACCGTACTTCTTTTCAAACTTGTCGTAGCCGTCGTATCGCACCTTGATCAGGCCGTCTTCGACGCGGAAGGTGTTGGCGAAGTTGTCGCCGAGGTCGTAACCCTTGATCTTGGGGGTCCAGCCTTCGAGATCCTTGCCGTTGAACAACGAAACCCACTTCCCCTCGGCCGGCTCTTCCGCGACGGCGGCAGCGGCGGAGGACAACAGACAGCAGGCGGCGAGCGCGATTCGAAGCAGCATGGGCGAAAATCCTCGGAGAATGGGAGTTCTCAGGATAGCCGCTGAGGGGATGGGCGGAAAACCACGACGGCGGATACCGGCGAGTGCGTGTTTCTTCCAACGCTCCTGGCGGCAAGTGTCCGTCGGTTCAATCCGCAAACCGACGGATTTCCCGGCGCGTTGGCCGTTCTGAAACAGGCGCGGACGGTGGCGAAGCGGTCTTGTGTCGCCCCGTTCGGGGCTTGGGTCTGTGTCTGGGACCTGCTCCGTGGG
>JAIBBI010000290.1 GCA_019694755.1 Gemmataceae bacterium | reverse complement strand
TGGAGGTCTCGCCGCCTGCGAAGCTCGACGTGTACGTACCCGGGGGCACCGTCGATTGTCCCGCGGCGATGCGGCCGTACACCGTCTGCGACACCGAACCGGTACCGGAGCTGTTGAGCGGCACGCTGAGTGTCGCCGGTACGAACAGGCCGGCCGTCGTGCCCCACACCGACGTGTAGCCGGCGTCCTTGAACAAGTCGTAGGTCAGCGGGGTCGTGCCGTTCTTCATGTACCGCGGCGATCCAGACGCAGCCGCCCCGCCTGAGCCGTTGTTGAAGCTCACGCAGACGCGCACCGTCGCGTTCGGCAACCCGCTGCAGGTCGCCGTGAACGTGCCGGTGGTCGTCTGCGCCGCCCCGCCCGTCAGGTCCACGCTGCCGAAGTTCGCATCCGTCATCGAGAAGCTGCACGACTGTGCCGCAGCCGTGCTCGACATGCCGCAGGACATTCCGGCTGCCAGCAGGACGGCGGCCATGGCGCACAGAACGCGTTGTCTCAACCGCATGTCACCGGTCCGATCGTCACCTGGGCGGCCGCGCCGGCTGGATACTTGAACCTCGCCCGGCACGTCTTGCCACCGCTTTCGATTTCAACTTCGTTGCTGTCCTGAAGCTCCTTCAGGAACACGACGCCGTCGTAGCCGACGACCGCGGTCTGCTCGGAGCCCTTGATGCGGGCGGTCGCGCCAGGCTCCGGATACGACCCGTCGGCGCGCTTGACCGTGACGAGCGCGCTGCGAGCGGTCTTCTTCAGATCGAACTTCACGTTGACCGCGCCGCGGTCCGCCGGCGAAACGACCTTCTTGGTCTCCACCACCTCGGTATCGATCGGCAGCCCGCGCGCGTCGATCTCGATGGTGTTCTGCTGGTAGGCCCTGAGGCCGCGAACGAGCACCTCCCCGTTCGCATTGGTCGAGCCGACGAACCGGTTTTCGTACGACACGCCGACCTCGGGTGCGCCGGTCGAAACGATCGCGAACGCGTCGTCGATGCGGTTGGAGAAGTGGAGGCTGCTGCCGGTCGTCGCGATCGCGCCTTCCACCTCGGCGCGGGCCTGCGTGCTGTTCTTGCCCTGCACGACGGTGGCCTCGACGCGCGCGTACTGCGACCGGTAGGCGGCGGATGCGAGACGGGTCGCGGCCTCGCCCTCGGCCTCGCGTGCCCTCCAACCCCAGCTCCCGGGCTCCTGGGCGAGCGGCTTGACCGCCTCGACATACCCGCCCGCCCGACCGTCCGTCGAGGATACGCCGGCCGATATCGTCGAGCTTTGGCCGAAAGGAAACGAGACGCCCGCGAAGATTCCCGACGTCTTGCGGTCGCTGAGGTCGGTATAGGCCGAAACGTACATCGAGCCGCCGAACATGAACGGCCTGGTCAGGGAGGCATTCGCCAGGTTGGACTGCCGGCCGGACGCGGTTTCGAGATGGATGAGGCTCAGCGACAGGCTCGCCTTGTCGAATGTCAGCGGTATGCCCATCGACACGATGTCGAGGGCCTTGGGCGTCTTGACCGTCAAGCTGTTGAGCCAGGATTGGGCGCCCGAAATGTCGATCGGCTGCCGATCGATCAGGTCGGCGCGCGCGGTCACCGCCGCAAGATCGAGATAGTCGCCGAACGTGTGCTGCGCGCTGGCGTTGAAGCGCACGTTGCGGAATTGGGTTTCTATGGAGGCATACGCGAGCGCGCCGAATTCACGGTTCTGCGCACTGAGGCTGCCCGCCAGCGATAGAACGCCGAATTGCCCGATGCGCGCAGCGAAACCGGCCCCGCCGTTGTAGAGACCGGCGCCGACCTCGCCGTGCGTCTCGAGCGTCAGCCAGTCGTTCCATCCGTACCGCAGGCTGCCCGAGCCGACCGGGTTGTCGCTGTAGCTGTTCGAAGCGAGACCGAACTGGAGACGCGGGAAGCCGACCTCGAGCGAATAGTCGCTCATCCCGGCCCGCAGCAGCAATGGCGAAACATAGAAGCTCTGGCGCGTCTCGGTCTCGCGGCCGGTATTGTCGCGAACGACGATGCGCGCGTCGCCCGCTCCCGAGACGACCGGAACGTTGTTGATCTTGTAGGAGCCCGAGGCCACGTCCTGGGAGTACGTTTTGACGCCGTTGACGTACACGTCGACGATCGAGGGAACAGCGGCGCTGCCGGAGTAGTTGGGGAGCGGCATCGTGACGAGATCGGGCCGGAGCCCGAAGTTCCGCTGCACTTGCAAGCCGCCCATGCGGATGGGTCTCGTCCAGGGCAGGCCGCCCGAGATCACGTCGCCGGCGCGATAGGTCTGGAGATTGGTCTGGTCGGAATACGACCACGCCGTTTCCAGCCGCAGCGCGGTGCTGTCCTCCGTCAACGTGCTCCCGAAGACCCCGGTCGAAGAGAACGTGCCGAACGTGCCGAACACCCGGGCGTCGACTGCAGCATTCGCTCCGGCGAACTCGGGCGACGTGAACTTGAAGCGATTGTAGCCCGACTGGGAGTTCGCGACCCCGAGAACGTTGTAGTTCAGGACCGCGCCCATATCGGAGCTCGAGGCCGCAGGCTTGGCGGACGTCGACGAGGCATCGAATTCGGCTGGCGGCCGGCTCGATGCCTCGACCTCGAAGTAGACCTTCTGCGCCGACGCGTCATAACGAACCCGGTAGCCGTTGGCTTGCGAGAGCTCGATTGGACCTGCGGCCGCGTCGGCGGAGGAAGGAATGCCGAGTTCCTTCAGCTCGGCCGCATCCGCCGACAGACCGCCGCTCGGCGACAGGTAGAATGTGCCGATCATCTTCGTCGACTGGTCGTTGACGAAGGCTTCGAGCTGCAACACCTGATGGCCGGCCGGCGGTTGAGCTGCCGCGGCCATCGGCGGCCACGCCATCACGACTGCGATCAACACCGCCGCATGGCAATGTCTACCGCTGCGTGACTGACGCGGTTTCATTGATCTCACCAGCGTCGGATTGGGCGGATACTTTCACCGGCCCCTTCAGATATCGGCCGGCATCACCGGGAAGCTCCCATTTGGCGCTGCTGTGCGACAG
>JAIBBI010000127.1 GCA_019694755.1 Gemmataceae bacterium | reverse complement strand
CGGTCGTCGTGGTGGCGGCGGCTACGGCGGCGGCGGTGGTGGCTACGGCGGTGGCGGCGGCGGATACGGCGGCGGCGGACGCGACCGCTACTAAGTCTCTCCCGATCTGATCAAACACGGGAGCCGGTCTGACCACGTCAGACCGGCTCTCTTTTTTTGTCCCACCGCCTCATTGACATCTCCGCTCCGCTCCGCCACAATGCCGCAGGTCTTCTACGAGCCCAAGCCATGAAGCCACTGATGCCGATCGCCGCCGCTTTGCTGACTCTCCTCGGTAGCGTCGGATACCTGATTTATCACCAGAAGTCGGCCGGCAGTCACGAGATTACACTCGTTGCAACAGGGTCGCCCGGCTCCCGCTTTCGGGTCACACTCGAAATCGACGGACTAACCTCTTCCCGCGTCGCCGACGCGGGCGAAGAGATCCGTGTGACGGGCAACAGGATCGACTTCGCAGTTGCCCGACTCGCCGGGCCCACAGGCCAGTTCCGGGTCGAGGTGCTCGTCGACGGTCGCAACTACGGCACGGTCGGCGGGCAGCGGTCAGTCACCGGTCTATTCGAGTTCGATGGCGAGACTCGCAAAGTCGCATCGGTCAGTGGATTCTGATTCAACCTCATCGGGCCAATCGCATGAACCCTCTTCCCCACCGCCGGTCGTTTCTGTCACAGAGAGTGGTACCGGCCGTCGGCTTGTTAACGACTGGAGTTGCGGTCCTTGGTCAACAGCCGGACAAGGCGACGCCACAGTCCGACAAACCGAAAGCCAAGGCTCGAGAACGGGCGCCGCGACTGGAACTCGACATGGTGCGAGATTTCGTCGCCGTGGCACACAAGGACTTGGACAAAGTCCGTGAGATGCTCGACAGGACCCCGGCGCTTCTCAACGCCTCGTGGGATTGGGGCGGGGGCGACTGGGAGACTGCGCTCGGGGCGGCCGCCCATACCGGTCGAAAGGAAATCGCGAAGCTCCTCCTTGATCGCGGTGCCCGGCTCGACATCTTTGCCGCAGCGATGCTCGGGCGGATCGAAATCGTCAGAGCGGCCGTCACGACCTTTCCCGGCACGGTGAAGGCCCGAGGCCCGCACGGCATTCCGCTCATCGACCACGCCCGGATGGGCAAGGAAGACGCGGCAGAGGTACTCAAATTCCTCGAACCGCTCGTCGCAAACGCCTGACGGGGCGGGCCGATCGGCCGGCCCCTCGCGACAATACCCGCATGATGAACAAGAACCGGCTGGAAGCCTTCAGCGACGGCGTGCTCGCGATCGTCCTGACCATCATGGTCCTGGAGTTGAAGTCGCCGAAAAGCGCCTCGCCCGACGCGCTCCTGCTTGTGATTCCGGGGCTGGTCAGCTATGTAGTGAGCTTCATTTACATCGGGATCTATTGGAACAATCACCACCATATGCTCCAAGCCGTCCGGCACGTTAACGGGCGGATTCTCTGGGCCAATCTGCACCTGCTCTTCTGGCTGTCGCTGGTTCCGTTTGTAACAAGCTGGGCGTCGGACACGCAGTTTGCATCGCTGCCTGTGGCCGCTTACGGCGTCGTCCTGTTCATGGCGGGGCTGGCGTATTGGATCCTAGCACGTTCGCTCGTCGCGTCACACGGAAAGGACTCGACGTTGGGCCAGGCCCTCGGAAAGGACGCCAAAGGGAAAGCCTCCCTGCTCATTTACGCGGCCGCCATCGCCAGCGCATTTGCCGAGCCACGCTTTGCCTGTGCCTGCTACGTGCTCGTGGCGGTGATGTGGCTGGTACCGGACCGGCGGATCGAATCCCGGCTTCGAGACTTGGAATGAGAAAGGGCCCGGACATCCGTCCGGGCCCTTTGTTTGTTGTCACTCGAAAGGGTCGATTACAGACCGCCGTCAACGATCTTGGGGGCCGCGACGAATGCCGGACGCGGCACGTAAATGCCACCCGCTTCGAAGTTCAGGAGCGACCAGTTGATCGGCACCACGAAGCCGGAGGTGAAGGCGATCGTATCGGTGCCGGTCTGCCCGTCGAGGTAGGCCGACAGGAACGCGCTCGAGCCGATGTTGACGAGGTCGTTGCCCGCGCCCGCATAGACGGACAGCTTGGCCGAGCTACCACCGGCCGTCGGGGCGACCGAGATGACATCGTTGCCGCCGCCGGTGGTCAGGTTGACCTGGCTGCCGAACACCGCGCCGGCGAGGTTGATGCCGTTGTTGCCGGTGCCGAGGTTGACGTTCAGGTTGCCGGCGATGTTGCTGCCCGCGCCGAACGTGACGTTGTCGTTGCCGGTGCCGGCATTAACGGTGAAGCTGCCGGAGACAAAGAAGCCGCCGGTCATGTCGTAGGTGTTGGCACCGTCGCCCATCGTCAGGTTGACCGAGCCGGCCGCGCTGATGACAGCGTCGCCGAGGTCGACGAAATCGGCGCCCGAACTGCCGACGAAAGTGACGTTGCCGTCAGCCGTCCCGTTGAGGGTAGCGCCACCCGCGCTGAGAACCTGCATCGAGAAAGTGTTGGTGCCTGCACCCGCGACAACGGTTGTGTTGCCGTTGACGGCGCCGGCGATGAACACGCCGTCAGCCGAGCCGCTGCCGGTGTAGGTGAAGTCGCCGTTGACCACGCTGCGGGGGCCGATCGACGCGATCAAGGCGTAGCCGGCCACCGGAGTGACCGTGCCGTTGTCCTGATCGTAGCCGACGTTAAAGCTACCAACCGCGCCACCGGCGGTGTTCTGGACGATCAGGTTGCCCTGAATCGTGGTGCCGGCGTTGCCCGGCAGAACCGGCGAAAAGAAGTCGTCGAGCGAAAGGGCCGAGTCACGCACGATCGCGTAACCCTGGACCGTCGCGTCGAACATACGGGCGTAGTCACCGGGACGGTTACCTTCATCCGGCCGGGTACCGGTGCCGCCACCGATCAGATCGACGTTGCCCTGAATGTTGATCAGGTTAAAGTTGTAGTTATCAGCTCCGAGGCCGCCGTTGACATTCACGTTGCCGGCCAGAGTGGCCTGCTGCGTGTCGCTGATCGAGGTCAGGTTGAAGTCGTCGTAGCTGTTGCCGAGGCTGACGCGGAGGTTGCTCGACAGGGTCGCGCCACCCGGAATAAACACGGCAACCTGATCGTTCGAGTTGCCACCGTTCAGGTAGACGGTGCCGGTCGCGTTGTAGGTGCCGCGGTACGACGGGTCCGACGGGACGCTCTTGGCATAGAGGCCGGCGATGTTCGTGCTCGGCCACTGGCCGGCCGAAACGTAGACTTCGAGATTCGTGGGATTGCCGGCCTGTTGAATCACAACAATCGTGTTCGACGTGTTGTCACCGGTGACAGTCAGGTTCCCGTTCACCAGGGAGATGCTGGCAGACGGAGTGAGTCGGTTTTCGAGCGACAGCAGATTCATGGCGGTGCGAGTCTTGGTGCGCATATCCGGCCTCGTGGTGGAGGGTCATCAAACCCGTATGTGACCCGGTTTGGCGGGGAGCAAGTCCTATACGGTTGTAACTGATCCACGCGGCCATTTCTAGTGGTTTATCTGCTAACACCTGAAAACACCGGGTCCGGTTGTGACGAATGCGCCGAATGCGCCAATGGATACAGGCGCGATGTCGGTTTCGTTGCAGTGAATGTGCCGATCGTGCGGGAGATTCTCAAAAAAACGACATTGGAATATGGTGTTTCGTTGATCTGCTACTTCGTTCCCAAACGGCACTCGACCTTCCTGCTTGGAGCCCAAGTATCGGTTGTATCGATTATTCGAATCGTAACTTGACACCTCTGAGCCACTGACGATTTGTATCACTCCAAGGATAATCGGGGGTCCTCTGGCCAGGCGTGCTTCGGATACCGGCCGCGGAGGTCTTTTCTTACCTGTGAATATGTGTTGGCCCAGAAGCTCGAGAGGTCGTCCGTCACTTGTTGCGGCCGACCGTTGGGCGCGAGCAAGTGCAGTAGCACCTTGACCCGCCCACCTCCCACCGTCGGAGTTTCGGCCAGACCAAAGAAGTCCTGGATCCGGGCGGAAAGGACTGGCGGCCGGCCCTCTTCATACAGAAGAGCGGCGGTTCGGCCCGACGGAAGCGGGAGCCGCTCCGGTGCTTCCCGGTCGATGGCCGCCAATTGCTGATAGTCGAGCCGAGACCGATACGCCGCCAGCCAGTCGGCACCGCGAAACTCGGCCAGCGAACGGCACGACGACGCCAGCCAACCGACGATTTCCCGTGCGTCGTCGTCATCGAGTGTCGGCAGATTTAATTCAGGGTGCCATTGCCGCAAACAACGTACCCGGGTCCGAAACAGCCCGGCCGGCGAGTCGGACGCGGGCCGGATCTTGTCCAGTCGTGCCAACATGGCCCGAACCAACGCAGTACGGGCCTCCTCCCCCTCGGGTGCGGCCGTCGGCGACTCGTCAATGATCAAGTCGAAGTATCGCGACCTGCGCCACGCCATCAACCGGCCGGCCGAGTCGTCGTAATCGGCCTCAATCGCTGAAGCCACAGTCTCGCTCGGCAACCAGTCGCGCTCGATTCCGCTGGCCAAGCGGACAACACTTTCCCCTGCTCCGGCATCCACATCGATGGCTAGAAACAGCGCGGGCCGGGTTACCGAAGATCGACTGTCGAGGCGGACGCCTCGCCCCCCGACCATCACGCCTTTGCGGCCACCGGGATTCCGCCGGCGACAGACACGGTCCGGGAACGCGGCCAGCAGCGATCGCCCCAGCGCCTCCTCGTGGCCCACGGCGGGGCCGGCCGGCACGTCGCGGACCAGTCGCAGCAATTGGTCGGCCGCGCGAAACACTTGTCTGGCTGCACCGCGGTCCAATTCGCCGTACCGACCATCCGACTGCCCGGTCTTATTGAACTGTGCCAGTATCTCGATGCGGTCGAGAATATCTGAATCGGTTGCGGGCCGGTCACCGGCGTTCCACCGTCGGAACGGGTCACGCTCCGCGAGCATTGCCGCGGCCAAAGCGGCAACATCCCCCTGCCCCATGGCCGCGCCGGCCAGCAGCATCGCTCCAAGTCGCGGCGGCACCGGCAACCGGGACAATGTCTTGCCGACGGACGTGATTCGCCCATCGTCATCGATCGCACCGAGTCTCACGAGCAATTCGCAGGCGCTTTTCAGGTGAGCCGGAGGCGGAGGCTCGAACCACGCGAACTGTCCGGGTTCGCTGACGCCGTGCGCCGCCAGGTGCAAAACGGCCTGTGCCAGGTCGACTCGCCGCAGCTCGGGAGTCGTATGTTCCGGTCGGCCACGATGCTCGCCTTCACGCCAGAGGCGTACGCACACGCCCGGCTGGGTCCGCCCCGCCCGGCCGGCACGCTGGTCGGCCGACGCCCGCGAGATCGGCACCACGGTCAGCCGGTCGAGGCCGACTGCCGGGTCGAAAGTCAGTTCTCGCACCAGGCCTGAATCCACGACACCGGTCACGCCGTCAATGGTGACCGATGTTTCCGCGACGTTGGTCGCCAGCACGATTTTCCGCCGCTCAAGGCGACCCAGGGCGGCATCCTGATCGGCCGGCGACAAGTCGCCGTGCAACGGAAGCAGCGCGAATCCTCGCTCGGCCGCCCACGATTCCAACTCGCGCTGAGTCTGCCGGATCTCCGCCCACCCGGGCAGAAACACGAGCAGGTCACCGGGCGTCTCTCGCATCAGCTTGCGGACTGCGTCGGCCGTCGCCGTCGCGGGCGGGGCGGCCGGGGCCTTGGGCTCGTACCGGACCGTGACCGGAAACAGTCGCCCGTCGCTGCGGATAATCGGACAATCGCCTAAGTACTTCGCCACCTGATCTGCTGCGAGCGTCGCCGACATGGCCACCAATCGCAAGTCGGGCCGAACCGTCTGTTGCAACGTCCGGACGAATCCGAGCGCGAGATCACTCTCAAGGCCGCGTTCATGAAACTCGTCGAAGATCACGAGGCCGACCTGCTCGAGGTAAGGGTCGGAATGCAGCCGTTGCAGCAATATGCCGGGCGTGACCACGATCAGGCGGGTCTCCTGCCCCGCACAGCGGTCGAAGCGGACTTGATAGCCGTATTCGCCGCCGAGTCGCACTCCCTGCTCCTCGGCCATGCGTCGCGCCGCCGCCTGGGCGGCGATTCGCCGGGGCTCAACCATCACGATCTGGCCCACCCCGTTGACACCCCCAGACAGCAGCGCGGGCGGGATCCGTGTCGTTTTTCCCGCGCCGGTCGGCGCGTGGACGACTGCGCTGGGGTGACTTTTAATCGCGGCAATCAATTCTGGGAGAATGTCATCTACCGGTAGCGGGGTCATGTCACTCCTCCGCTCCCAGGTCGCGGCGTATGCGTTCGCGGATTCTGAGTTGTTCCTGATGCAGCCACCGCTCGAGCATCGGACCCGGAGGCGCGTCGGAAGCGACGGCCGCGACCACGCCGTCGATAATTCGCAACGCGGCGAGGTTGTACCACGCATCGGTCGTGGCTGTCGCCACCGTTGCCGGTAAGTGACGGAATAGATCCTCCAGCCGACGATGCCCCCATGAGGCTGGCGCAGGTCCGATGGCAGCCACGTATGCCAGGATCGTTGGCAGGTCAACGTCGCCGTTATGGACTGCCGATTGTACCTGTTCGATGCCCGTGGCCGCCCGCGCATCGTTGCCCAGTCGCCAATCGGCAGCGGATCGATGCAGCAGATAGGCTTGCGCATCGGCATCGGTCCGTCGACAAGCGGCGTCGACGCGATCGACAATCGATCGCAACCGGTCGATCTGGTCGAGCCGTTGGAGGACCGGCCCGACAATGGCGAGAAGACGACCTGCGGCGTCGGCCGACCAGGCCCGTTTCGTCAGAGCGGCCGTCGTAATTCGGGTGAGGTTCTCAGATGCACCGTCGATGCGGGCCGCGCCGGCCGACCGCCACGCAGCAATCAGCAACTCGAATTGAGGCGACCCAGTGCGGAAAGGCTCCAATGCCGCGTACGAATGGTCGAGCACAATGCGAGTGACATCCGGGCCGAACCGCGGGGCGTGAACCGCTGCGGCGAACAGCGTTTGTAAACGGGCCGGGCTTCCGACCGGCTCCGCATCGAGATGCTCGGACAGAAGTCGCGCGAAGTCTCCCGACTCCCCGGCCGAGGCCAGCGAGTGTACCGCCCTGCCCTGAAAGGCTGCAAAGGCATCAGTCTCGCCCTCCGGTTCGAGGGCGCGAAGGTACTGCCGGGCTTTGTCGACACCGTACCGCTCCGAAGGGCTGAGCTTGGCCCGCGCTTGCAGAAATTCGTCCGGCCAACCTCCTCGCGGCACGACCCCCCGCGAGATTTGTTGCTGTCGGAATCGCAGTGCGGTGTCGATCCAGCCGGCCACCGCGTTCAGTTCGGTAGCCGGTCCGGGCAATTCCGCCGGCCCGGCACCCACGCGGGTGCAGCCTACCCGCCAGATGCCCTCCATGAGTGTCGACGTCGTATACCTTTCGCGGGCGAGGCCGAAGCGGTCGAGCCGAACCTCCCCTGAGCCGACCGGAGCACCCCGCGCTCCGAGCCAGCGTTGCCAAACCGCAAGCTGACCCGGCAGCCAGTCGCGGGCCGACCTGCGCCGGCTCGATTCGGCAGGGTCGGCGGCGACGAGAAATGCCGGCACATCGGTATCGGGAAGCAATTCAGTGTCGTACAGTCGGTGAAACAAACGGTCTCGCACCCGGGCGAGGCCCAGCGGGTCGCCGCCACACCAGCGAGCCAGCGCGCGGTGAGCCAGCCACGCGGCCCGCACGCCGAGCCACCCCTCGTGGTTCGTCAACCATTCACGCACTGTGTCGAGCCAATCGCCCGGCTTCATCGTGTCGACGGAATGAACCACGAATGCAGCAGCCGCGCGGACCTTTTGATGAGTTGCGTCGCCAGTGAGCGTCAGCGGGTGCTCCGCTGTTTCGGAAGCCAGCCAGCCCTCAGTCCAGCGTGCTGGCGGCGATTCAACATTCCAGATCGCGATCGGCCAAAGGATGGCCGCTTCGCGGGCCCGTCCGGCGGCGAACTCGGCTTCGGCCAGCGCCGCCCATTGTTCGGCAGAGATTGGGCCGCCTGCTTCAATGACACGAAGCGTCTGCAACTCGGCGTCATCGGCCGGAGACCGGTTAACCGCCGCGACTTCGGTCTCGGGTCGGACCGGCGGCCGGGTCGTCGGCATCCACGCGCCCTTCACCCATGCAAACAGCGACTGCCAGCGTGCCGGCGTGGCCGGTTCGACACCGCCCGAAGTCGCTTGCGCGGGCCGGACCACCGGCTTCAGGCGTGGCGGCGACGGCCGATCCTTCACAACGAATTGTTCCAACACCATCCAAGGATCCGGTTCCGTCGAAGTCCATACTTCAATGCTTGGTGCCCGATATCGGACGAACTGCGGCAGCGGCTGAAAGCTCGCCACCGGCACGGCGGTCCGCTTCAAGCCCTCGTCGAGCCAGACCAGTTCATCGCCGTCGGCCGCAAACGCCCGGCGGGCAAGGTCTCGCCGCAAAGGCGGGTTGAGCTTTCGGCCCGTGGGCACGAACAGATTGGGAAGTTTCAGGTACGGCCGGTAGGTATCGGCCGGGATCACCAGGACCGGAGGCCCAGCGCGACCGGGCCGGGCAAGCAGCGCGAGTGCGGCCCGCCCTTCCACAACGACGCGAGCAACGAGCAATCTTGCCACCAATCTCTCGTCAGCCTTTCGCAGCCATGCGTCGAGCAGAGACTCGTCACGGAGCAGCCAGAGTTCGGCCGGGGCCGACTGACGATCCACCGCTAGGCGGGCGGTGATTGCGACCCGAGGCGTGACCGAATCGACCGGTCGCGCCTCGGCCCGAATCGCGAATCGCGGTCGGGCCGATATCCCGGTCGGCTCATTGCGCTGGCTCCATTGGCGGTCGGGCCGCAGAAATGCGTGCGTGCCTCGAGGCGGCTGAAGCGGCTGTTCCAGCGGGTGCCGCCAGCCGCTCATCACCCAGACGTTCGGCGATTGCTCGACGAAAACGGCCAGATCGGGATCGCCCTCGGCCCGGTAAAGCGACGTGGCCGGCGGTTCCGCCACGCGCGCCCAGCCGTGACCCTCGGCATCTATGCCCCAGTCGAGAGCCGGTTTACCGAACCGCCGCAACTCCGCGAGCAAGTCGGGCAATACAGTCGCGTCCGTCAATTCGAACCAGGCCGGCCCTATGACCTGCCCCGGCTCCAAGGGCAACACCTGTGCCCAGCATTGAAATGCTTGCGAGGCGCCCGGCATTCCCTCAGCCGCCGGGTCTGCACCGTATCGCCGCAAAGCCGCAACGGTATTGCGCGACAGCGTACCGGTCGGATTCAGCCACACCCCTGCATTATCGGTAGCAAAGCAGACCTCGGCCGACGCGACCGATGCGGGCACCGCGCCGGCGGAAAGCGCCAGCTTTAATTGCCCCATGTTCGCGAATCGCACTGCCATCAGCCGTGCTCCAGGGCCGACCGCACATCGCGATGCACCCGACGACGGATCAGGTATTCGTCCTCATCCAGCCATCGGCGGGCCGCGGGCCCCAACGCGAACTCGTCGCCGCTCATCGTAAGAACCACGGCCTCGGCAATCGTGATGTGAAAACGCGAGTAGAACGGCGCGGTGGTAAAAGTATTAGGCAAGCGTTCGAGCTTGTCCGGAGCGAAGAGCGCGCTGATCCGCTGTCGGGCCTCGTTTGGAGGAAGAACGCCAAAGGCCCCGATCAGGCCAACTGTTATCTGGGCGTATTGCGGCGGCGCGACCTTTTCGATCGGTGTCGCCGGGCGGGTAAAGAGAAGCGTTTGGGCCGCTTCCAGGATCGGCATGCCGCGTTCGGGCCGCTCGAACACCAGCCAACCGGCCGCAAGAGGCAGCAGCGTCTGCATGATGGCCGGCCAGTTGCGCGGGGGCCTGGCCGCCAACCGCTCGAACGAATCGCCACGGAGGATTACCGACTCGAGTCGGTCGAGCAACTCGATGGCATCGTCGCGCAAACCGGATCGCCGCATGCCGCGGAGTGTCTGGCCGATTGCCTGCCCGGTGGCCTCGAGCACCGAAGTCGCCGCGTCGGCGCTCACCACATTAACGAGTCGGTCCACCAGTTGCGGCACGAGGTCGCCGCGGTCAAAGTGCGCAGCGAAAAACAGCGATCGCTCGATCAATCGAAGGCGGGTTTCGAGCGTGCTCACGTCATTCGTCTGAGCCACCGCTCCGAGGACAGGGGGCACTTGATCAAGCAGGCTGCCTGCGAACTCTGCGCCGAGCCGACCCAGCAACGGTACGCATTCGGCCAGCACTCGGACGCGCATCTCGGGCACGCCCTGAGTCGGCCGGAGGACTTCGTTGATCCGGGCAACCAGGCGACCCGGGTCGCGCTCGTCCGGCAGGCGGGCAGCTTTGCGGACGAGTTCGTGCCCCTCACGGCGCGTGTGTCGATAGGGGTCGAATTTCTCCAGCGGCTCCAGAATACGCGACTGCTCCCGCAATCGCTCAATGGCGTAGGGCCCCGTGCGCCGCCGATTGTATTCGTTCGATCGCGGCATGCGCTCGGCATCGGTGTGCATGTTCGCCAGGTATTCGAGCAGTTCCTTCGGCAGCGGCCCGGCGTGGGGCAGACCCTGCAACGACTGCTCGATCCGCCAGACGAACCCCTGCAAAAGCACAAGATGGGCGTCGCGGGTATCCGATGCGATGTCGTCGAGCATCGCCGTCGAAGACTTCATCAGTTCCCGCGCGGCCGCCGCTTCGCCGAGCCGGGCATAACCGAAAGCGAACATCAAATCGATGTACGCGATCGTCGGGCTCGTCGTCGGGTTCTCTTTTGTCTGAATCTGGCACCAGCTACGCACCTGCGTCCGCGTCTCCTCGATCCAGCCGCGGACTTCGCGGAGGCTGTCGGAGTCCTGCCGCCCGGCATAGCGCAGGAAGCCAGGCAAATCGGCCTCCGGACTCAGCCCGTGTTCGAGCAGGCGGGCCAGCAGCCGGTCGCGGGCCTTGGCCATTGCAAGCGCGTCGCCCCCGGCCGCCCGACTCCATGCGGACCATGTCAGCCATAAGACGCGGACCGGAAGCATTCGTTCGTACTTGTTGAGATACGTTTGCAAGTCGGCGAGTCGGGCCCGAACGGCTCCGGGCACCGGTTGCTGCCAACCGGCCCAAGTCAGCAGGGCCGCCACGGCGCGGACATCGCTCACGGCCGGGGTTTCGGGGGCAAGCAATCGATCCAGGTCGGCAGCAGACACATCGGTGGATTCGACTGCCCGCTCCGCACGGACCCACCCCCAGAGTTGTTCGTCGGCCGGGCGCGGCGACTCCCACACCGCATGGGTCCAGGCCAACGCAGACTCGGCAGGCTGGCGTAATTCGGCGTTCAGCCGCGCGAGTTGCGGCCAAAGCGCCTGCCGGTTGGGGTGATCGAGCGGCCCCTCGATCCCAATGAACTGCTGCTCAAGTGCCACAAGGCGATCGCGGAGTTCGTCGGGTGGACGCGGTACGCCTTCCCGCTCGGCCCGAATCGGTTCGGGTCGCCGCATGGGCCGCTCACGCTTCGCCGCAGGTTCCTCGGCGACAGGCGGCTCCTTGACTTTGGTCTTCGCCGGGACCGGGGTCTTCGGCGCTGCCGGCGCGGCCAGTTCTTCGAGCACACGGTCGGCAAAAGCGAACTCCGACGACCGGATCCACGCCATGACAGTACCGCGATCGCGATCGATAACGCGGTCGATCCAACTCGCCAACGGGCGGAACGCCTCATCGGCCACGGAGCCGCGAGATTCCGAGCTGATCCACGTCAGCGTCGCGGGATCGGCCGCGAGCAGTCGGCGAAGCGTGTCGCGCAATACCGGCGGATCGAGCCGTCCGGACGTCGGCACGAATAGATTCGGGAAGCGATGATAGGTTCGGAACGGTTCTCCGGGCGGCACGCCGTCATCGCGGGTCGGCGGCCCCGGGCGGAGGCGGAGCACCGCCCCGCCTTTGGCCACCGCAATGAGGTAGCGGTCCAGCCCGGCCGGTCCGAGCCCGCTGACGAACTCGTCCACTTCTGCGAACCGGTCGGTCGGTATTCGCCAGAGCGTCGGCCGGTGCATCCCGGAATCGACGGCGAGTTCCAGGACAATGTTGCTCTCGGTCGGCTCGCTGACCGCGACAGCTACGTTGGTAGCTGGGCTCACTTCAACTACTGCCCCGGCATCCGAGAACGGCCCGGCACGATCCGACGACCAGACGCCGTCGCGCCGGATCAGGATCATACTCTCGGCCGGCGCTTCAACCTGGCTGGCCAACGGGTGGGCCGCACCGAACTCGATCCAGACGTTTGGCCCGACCTCGCGATACGCCCGGGGAGCCCGGTCGTCGGCACGGTCGAGAGCCGTCAGCAGAGTGTAATAGGGCGGACCGACGGCGCGGACGTAGGCGTGAGACGCCGTCGTCATCACCTCCCAGCGATCGTGTCCCAGCCGCAGCAACTCTGTCACAAAGTGAGACAGTTCCCCACGATCGACCTCGAAAAGGACAATGCTCTGTGGAGTCAACCCGGAGACCTTCGACTCGCGACCGACCGGGATCAACTGCAGCCAATGATCGAAGGATTGCACCGCGACCGGCAGCGCGGGTTCGGCCACAATGCCGAGGTGACTCAACAAAATGCCGACTGATTCGGGAGGCGACCATTCGACGACGATCCGCCCGGATGGGTCCCGCCCGGCCACGACAGGCTCTGTCGCCGGCGTGAGCCCGCTGCTGATTGCAAGCGTCAGTGTGTCGAGGTCCGGGAAGACAGTGGCCATCTCACTCCCCGGCGGCGACGGACTTTCGCACCGGCTCGTCCTTTCCGGCCGTGGGCGGGGCGATCACGACACCCTCTTCGCGTTCGACGATGAGTCGGCCGGCCTCGCCCGCCTTGATCACGCCACCCTCGATCAATTGATCGACGAGTTTGCGGTGCAGCGTCTCGTGCTCATGCGGCAGCAGGTCGGCGTCGCCGTGCAATTTCACAATCACGTCGCGTCGGCCGGTTGCAGGGTCGCACCGGAGCTGAATCGTCATCTCTGGCATGCGGCCCCCTACGTCTTCAAAAGTTCGCCCAGTTGCCGGGCCTCGATCGTCTTCCGCTCCAGGAGCATGTCGCGCAGCAACTCCAGCTCTGCGCGATGCTCGGTGAGAATCGCGGCGGCGCGGGCCCGGCCCGCCTCCAGCATCTCGCGCACTTCCCGGTCGAGCGCGGCCAACTGCTCGGGCGACAGTTCGGGCCGGCGCGTCGATTTGTCGTCGGCGTTGAAACGTACCGCGCCGGTCTGCCGGCCCATTCCCAGTTCGTCGATGAGCCCGTGGGCAATCTGCGTCGCCCGCTTCAAGTCCTCGCCGGAGCCGATGGAGAGGTCGTCGAGCAGGAGTTGCTCCGCTTCGCGACCGCCCATCAGGACGGCGATCGTGTCGAGCAACTCGTTGCGGGTGATGACGAATTTATGTTCACGATCCTGGTAGCGGACATACCCCAGCGCACCGGCCGAGTCGCCGCGAATGGTGATCCGCTCGATCGGCGGCGAGTGCGGGCTATACAGCGCGACGATCGCATGCCCGGCCTCGTGGACGGCGACCACCCGCTCTTCCCTGGGCGTGAGTTGCGGGATCTCGATGTATTCGGTCAGGGCCCGCTCCACATCGGCCGGGGTCGATTCGTCCTTCCGACCGTCGCGAAGGCGGATGCGGGCCAACGCCCGGCAAAGTGCGTTGAGGTGGTCGCCGGTGTACCGGGAGCCGGCAGCCGCCCCTTCAACGAAATCGGCAGTGCGACGGACCGCGAAGTCGATGGCCGCCTCCGACATCATCAGGCCCATCTTGGCGTTATAGATCTCGATAATGGTCCGACGGTCGGCGTCTTCGGGGTACGGCACGAGCAGGTGAAACTCAAATCGGCCGGGTCGCAACAGCGCCGGGTCGAGCGCTTCCACGAAGTTTGTAGTGCCGACGACGAAGACCAGCTCTTCGGATCGGAATCCGTCCATCTCCGTGAGTAGTTGATTGACCATCGAATGTTCGACGCCCGAACCGGTGTACATGCCGCGGGCCGAGGCGAAGCTGTCGATCTCGTCGAACACGATAATGGCCGGCGCACTCTGGCGTGCCCGGTGAAAGATCTGCCGGAGGTTTTCCTCGCTCTCACCGACCCACCGGCTCTTGAGTTCGGGGCCGCTGACGACCGTGACGGCCGCACCGATCGACGTGGCCATCGCCTTGGCAAACATCGTCTTGCCGGTACCCGGTGGGCCCCAGAAGATCACGCCGCGGGGCAGCAGGTCCTCGAGCTTTTTCACGCGGTCGGCATCGGTCTCGGTGTCCTTGATCTTCAGAACGTCGAGGATCTCCCGGCTCAGCCGGGTCTTCACGCGGGAGTAGCCGCCAATGTCCTTCTCGAGATCGACCGCGGGTACTTCGAGCCCGCCGACGAGCGTCGCCTGCCGCAGCTGCCGGTACGCTTTGGACGGGTCGGCCGGGTAGTCTTCTCCGTCGAGCGTGCCGAGGAGTCGGCGGAGGCGCACGGCGTTGACGCCCGAGACGTGCTTGTACAGCGACCACGGGTTGAATGGCCGGCCGAACTTCCGCGCTTCGCGTTGCGTGACCAGTTTGTGCAATCGGGGGCGGGCCACGCCGAGCAGGCTCGTGCGGTGTGGAAACAGGTTCTCGATCACCTTGGGCAGTGGGAACGAAGGATCCTTGAATCCGAGCCAGACCGCCTCGGGGTTCTCGTACAGAAGCACGACGACTTCGCGGGCCTCGGAGGTCAGGCCGCCCTGACTCGTGGTGAGCAGGTCGAGGTGCGGCAGGACGAGGACTTTTTTTTCCACCGCACCGCGGACGTTGTCGACGAGTTGGCGGATCATCGCCCCGGTCAGACCGATGGCGGCGGCCTCGACCGGCGGCTCGTCGGCCCGCGGGCGACCGTCGAGATACGCCATTTTCCAGCCGGCGGTCTTCAGCCGCCCGCGGATGTTCATGTACAGCCAGGGCGTCAGCTCCTTATCGCACTCGATCAGGGTCGGCAGCCCGCGGGCCAGCCGGTCGGCCACCTCGCCCAACTCGACCGAGTAGGCCGCCTCGACGGCCTGCTCGATCGTCAGGTCGGTGGGGAGTTCGTTCTCGGCGATAATCGTGGACATGCGTCCTGCCTTAGACTTCGACGGTGATCGTCAGCGTGCCCCGCTCGACGTCGTCGTGGATTTCTTTCACCCGGCCGAGCTGGGCTGCCTTCTTCTTCAACGCCTCGGCCGTCGCCCGGTTCACCGCCTGATTCAGTTCGGGGCCGAGGTCACGCAGCGCCTTCTCCAGCCGCTCCGTGGCTTCGGTCTGGACACGGGCCTGCTCGTGTTTGGCCTGCACCTCGAGGTCGGCCTTCGCCCGCGCGGCGAGTTCGCGGCGCATGGCGACTTCGGCCGGGCCGACGTCGTCGTAGGTCACGCCTTCGCGCTGGGCCTGCAGGAGGACTCCATCCGACTGCTCTGCCCTCGCGCTGACCGTGCCGGTGGCCGGCTCCACTT
>JAIBBI010000289.1 GCA_019694755.1 Gemmataceae bacterium | reverse complement strand
CGCACCGGAGGCCACGCTCGGCGACAATGTGATCATGCACCTGCTTACCCTCGGCGATGCACCCTACGCGAAACCGGAAATGGCCAAGCGTTTCCGCCACCAGGCGCTCTTCATCGGCCCCAACGTGCGGACCGCCGTCGCCGAGGGCCGCGCCGACTACACGCCCGTGTTCCTCTCCGAAATCCCCGGCCTGATCCGCAGCGACCGCATCCACGTGGATGTCGCGATCGTCTCGGTCACGCCGCCCGACAAGGAAGGCTGGTGCTCGCTCGGCACGCACGTCGACGTCGCCCTGCCGGCCTGCGACGTCGCCCGGCTCGTGATCGCCGAGGTGAACCCGCAGATGCCGCGCGTCAACGGCTCGGGCCGCATCCACATCGACAAAATCAACGCGATGGTCGAGATCGACCATCCGCTGCCCGAACTGGCCAAGCCGAAATCCCGCGCCGAAACCGAGGCGATCGCCAAGCACATCGCCGAGCTGATCCCCGACGGCGCTACGCTGCAGCTCGGGATCGGCGGCATCCCCGACGCCGTGCTGCACTACCTGCGCGACCGCAAGGACCTCGGCATCCACACCGAAATGTTCTCCGACGGCGTGGTCGAACTGGTCGAACGCGGCGTCATCACCTGCAAGCGCAAGAACCTGCACCCCGGCAAGATCGTCGCGAGCTTCGTGTTCGGCAGCCGCAAGACCTATGACTTCCTGAACAACAACCCGATGGTCGAACTCTACGGCGTGGACTACGTCAACGACCCGTTCGTCATCGCCCAGAACGACAACATGATGGCCATCAACACCTGCCTGCAGGTCGACCTGACCGGCCAGGTCTGCTCGGACTCGATCGGCTCTTCGTTCTACAGCGGCATCGGCGGCCAGGTCGACTTCATCCGCGGCGCCGCCCGCAGCAAGGGCGGAAAGCCGATCATCGCCCTGCCTTCCACCGCCCGCGACGGGGTCGTGTCACGCATCGTTCCGCGGCTCGACGACGGCGCCGGAGTGGTCACCACCCGCGGCGACGTCCACTACGTCGTCACCGAGTGGGGCTCGGTCAACCTGCACGGCCTGACCGTCCGCGAACGGGCCCTGGCGCTGATCTCCATCGCCAGCCCGAAGTTCCGCCCCTGGCTGCTGTCCGAGGCCAAGCGGCTCAACTTCGTCTACGCCGACCAGCTCGAACTGCCGATCCGCACGCCCGTCTACCCCAAGCAGCTCGAAACCGGCGCCGCGCTGAAGGACGCCACCCCCGTGCTGATCCGCCCGATCCGCCCGACCGATGAGTCACTGCTGCACCGGCTCTTCTACCGGCTCAGCCAGGAGACCATCTACCGCCGCTTCTTCGCCGCCAAGAAGTACATGCCGCACGAGAACCTCCAGCGGTTCTGCACGATCGACTACGAGAACGACATGACGCTGGTCGGCTCGATCACCGAGGGCGAGCGCGAACGCTCGATCGGCATCGCAACCTATAACGTCGACCAGACCACCGGCCTGGCCGAGGTCGCCTTCATCGTCGACGACGCCTACCAGGGCCGCGGCCTGGGCACGCTCCTGATGCGCCGCCTCACCGAAATCGCCGAGGCCCGCAACGTGCGCGGCTTCACCGCCATGGTCCTGACCGGCAATGTTCCGATGATGCGCGTCTTCGAGAAGTGCGGCTACCCCATCGAGAAGACGTCCGAAGGCGACGTGATGCGGCTGCGAATCCCGTTCGACCAGGCCACCCGCAAGGCCTGGCCGGGGTAGTTGCCGTGCCGTCGGACACAGCTGCACCTGGGCTGTAGTGCGAAACTCCGCAGGGTTTGTTTGACGCAGGCGGAGGCATGTGGTTCGGCCACACGCCTCCGCCGCGGATTTTCAACGACTGACAGATTCGCGTCCGATCTCGTTTGACTTTAATTGTAAAATGTAACAACATTTGTTGTAACTACAGCTATCTTCTCACATCTACACACTCCGAGGGCAGACCATGAGCTCTCTTTTCATGCACGGCCCGTCTCGGCAACGGCCCCGAGCGCCTGCCGGACGTGTCCGGACACCGGCCCACTGATAGGCAACTCGATCCGAACCGCCAGTCCCCCGCCCTCGGCGTTGAACGCAGAGACGCGCCCGCCGTGCAGCCGGATCGCCCGCTCCGTGATCGCCAGCCCCAGCCCCGTCCCGTCCGGCTTCCGCTCATTGGCCGCCGCCACGCGAAAGAACGGCTGAAAAATCCGCTCCAGCGACTCCGCCGGAACACCCGGACCGTGATCGCGCACCAGCATCGCGGCGCCGCCGGCCCGCGGAGAATTCGCAACCCCTCCCGCACCCGCACCTGCCACAACCTCACCGCCGTCCGCTGCCAGCATCACTTCGACTTCCGTCCCCTCCGCCGTGTGATGCAGCGCGTTGCGCACCACGTTCTCCAGCGCACTGCGCAGCAGCGCCGCCGAACCCGCCGTCACGCAGGCATCACACCGCACCACCCGCACCCGCCGCCCGCTGGCCGCCGCCTCGAAATCGGCGTCCGCGGCAACCTCGCGCACCAGCGCCTGCAGATCAACCGGCCCGCTCGTGTTCTCGACCGTTCCGCCTTCGAGCCGAGCCAGCGTCAACAACTGCCCGATCAGGTCGTTCAGCCGCTCGGCCTCGTGCGCGATCCGCGCCAGGTTCCGCGATGCTTCCGGTCCCGCGTCCCGCCCCGCCAGCTCCACCGCCACGTTCAGCCGCGCCAGCGGCGAACGCAGCTCGTGCGAGACGTCCTGGAACAGCTGCCGCTCCGAGGCCCGCAGCGCCTGCAGCCGCTCGGCCATGCGGTCAAAATCGCGCGCCAACTGCCCGAGCTCGTCGTGACTGCCCGTCAACGGCTCGCCGAGCCGGACACCCAGATCCCCCGCCGCCATCCGCCGGGCCGCGTCCTGGATCTTCCGCACCGGGGCCGCCAGGTAGCGGGCCAGCGCGTAACAACCCAGCCCCGCCGCCGCCACCACCACCGCGATCCGCAGGAAAAACGGCCGCGAAAGCACCAGGTCGCGAAAGAT
>JAIBBI010000126.1 GCA_019694755.1 Gemmataceae bacterium | reverse complement strand
GGCACGCCGACCAGCCCGCCCACCACGCTGGGCAGCGCGCCGTCCATTCCCGCCACGCAGACCACCACGTCGGCCCGCTGAATCTCGGGCAACCGCGCGAGGAGCCGGTGCAACCCCGCGACGCCGGCGTCGGCAATTACATCCACCTCGCAGCCCAGCGCGCGGGCGGTGACGGCCGCCTCCTGGGCGACCGGAAGGTCGCCGGTGCCCGCGGTGACGACGGCAACCCGGCCCATCGGCTGGCCGGCCGGTCGCACCGCGTGGAAGAACGTCCGGGCCAGCCGGTCGTGCTGCGCGGCCGGGTACAGGTCGCGCAACCTCGCGGCCGGGGCGTCGTCGAGTCGGGTTACCAGGCAGTCCTGCCCCGCGGCGATGAGCCGGGCGACGATGGCTTCGAGTTGTTCGACGGTCTTGCCCGGGCCGTAGACGACTTCGGGAAAGCCGCACCGGCGGGCCCGGTCGAGATCGAGGTTGGCGAAGCCCATCTCGGCAACGGGCGGCCGGGCGTTCGGAATCTGACTCACGACGACATCCCTCGGCGCAAGAAAAAGACCGCGTCGTGGCGACGCGGTCCTTGTCATTGGGCGTTACTGGATTCGAACCAGTGACCCCTACCGTGTGAGGATAGTGCTCTAACCAGCTGAGCTAAACGCCCTTCCTGAACTCAATTTACGAATGAGCCGCCGGTTTGTCCGCGCTCGCGGAGTCAAACTTCGGTCCGCCGGGGGCCGTCACCCGCTGGGGAGGACGGGGCAACTCGCGCCCGGGTTCGCTCCCGCCGTTGCCCGGGGGATTATCGACATCGTCTTCGAGGCCCTTCAGCCCCTTCTTGAATTCGACGATGCCCTTGCCCAGCGAACGCCCGAATTCCGGGAGCCGGCGGGTGCCGAACAGCAGCACGGCGAGCCCGCCGAGAATCAGGATCTCGGTCATTCCGAAGTTCTGGAGAAACGCGAGCGGCAGACTCATGGGAACTCCTCCCGGAGCAGGCCCGCCTGTCGAAAGTCCCGACAGACAGACTACTTACACCGTACACACGGGGGCCGGGCTTGTCAAACCGGCGGGTCCTGGAACTTCGGAGCCGTCGGCGTCAGCTTCTGCGGGGGCCGGCGCGGCGGCGGGGGCGGCGCGGGCCGCTCTGTTCCGTCCAGCAACCCCGAAAACTCACGCTCCACGCCCTGAAGCGAGTTGCGGAATTCCGCGATGGTGCGACCGACCGACCGACCCACTTCCGGCAACCGCTTGCCGAACAGGACGACGCCCAGAATCACCAGCACGAACATTTCCTGCGGACCGAGGCCGAACATCGGCAGACCATCCCCCGGCCGACCCGCACCCGCGGGTCAGCCCGATCAAGGGGTCGGACTGCGAGCCCCTGCGACTTGTCTGTGTGGAAGCTGACTCTTTCAGTGTAAACACCCGGCCCGCGCCGGGTCAAGGCTCCGGCTATTTCAGCCGGCTCGCGGCGTCCGCAAGTTCCTTGAAATACTCCTCGGCGTCCCGGTTGTTCTGGGCGCGGGCCTTGCTCAGCCCCTGCTCCGCAAAGCCGGCGGCCTTCGGGTTCTTCAGGTCGAGCATCGCCTTGGTCGCGGATTCGAGGTACTTCAGCTCGTCCGGCTGGCGGGCGACGAGACGCTCGAACACGTCGGCCGCCCCGGCCGAGTCGCCCCGCTTGGCCAGCAACTGACCGCGACGCAATTCGTAGTCGTTGCGTCGCCGGCCTTCATTGTGTTCGCAGTCGTACTTCTCGCCGGCCTCGACCCACTCGAGCCCGTCGTCCCAATCCTTCTCCGCCTGGGCCAGGCCGATCAGGTGCTGGAAGAACGCGTACCGGTCTTCCCCGGCCGGGCCCTCGGACGCGACGAGTTGCCGGGCGAACTTGCCCGCGAGGTCTTTCGCATCCAGGGTGATCGCGGCCCGGAACGCCTCGGCGAGCTGGGCCGAGTTGAACCCGCTGACATCGAGCGAAGCCAATTCGGAGATGCCGAGCGTGGTCACGTCGACCGCTCCACCCTCGGTGACGACCGCGCCGGCCGCCAGGCCCAGTTTCCGGCGGAGGCGGTTGAAGTCGTAGAGCTTTACGCTGGTGGGCGCGGCACAGTCTTCAAGAAAGCGCACGGTGCCGGCCAGCTTGCGGCGTGTGCCCGGATGAGCCGCGGCGTCGACCGGGGCGATGCCGCCGAGCGACTTGAGCGGCTGGTGAAGCCATTTGTCCTCGAAGAACGCGCCGGCCGCCTCACGGATCTTCGCCGTGGCGTCGAGTTCCGTCGTCTGGCGCGTCGGATAGATCATCGCGCCGACGAGCACGTCGTGGAACATCACGGGGCCGGTCATCTTCTGCGATTCGGCCGCGCCGATCGCCTTCTTGACTTCTTCCAGCGCGGCGTCGAGCGCTTCGCCGTCGGAGGTCCAGAGTTGCAGCGTGTTGCCCGCGACCATCAGGTACGCGCGGAGCTTCGCGAACGCGGGGCCGTCCGCGGTTTCCACAAGGCTGCTCGGCGGTTCCAGCAGCAGACCCGTGAGCACGCCCTGCTCCGGGTCGGCCCGCATGCCCACGAGCCGCCGCCCCTGGCCCCACGTCTCGATGAGCGCGAGCAACACTTGCGGATCGCGGACGGGCATGAAGCCGCGGTGCTCGGCATAGTCGCAGGAATCGACGAGCCCGTCGCCGCAGCGCAACACTTCGCAGATGGCGTACGCCTCTTCGGCGCGGGAATCGTCGTCGTCCAATTCACCGGACTTCGACATGGCCTCGATCGATCCCTGGTTGTCGCCGAGCCAGGCCCGCGCGAGGCCGAGGTTGAACCAGCCGGCCGGGTCGCCGGGATGATCCTTCGTCCATGTCGTGAACGCTTCGCGGGCGTCGGTCAGCTTGCCGGTCGAGGCGCGTTCGAGCGTGGCCGCCAGCCCGTCAATCGGCTTGGTCGGCGAGCGGAAGGTGTATTCGCGGCGGGCACACTCGGGCAGCCGAGACTTCTCGCCGAAAAGCTGCTCATACGATTGCCGCAGCTCGGCGTTGGCCGGCAGGACGTGGACGGCCCGGCGGAACGCGGCGGCCGCGGCCATCGGCCGATTGAGCCGTAACTCGATGTCCGCGATCAGCTCGTACGCATACGCCAGCGGATCGGTCGCGTCGGTGGCGTAGGCGTCCGCGGCCTTGCGGAACAACAGCAGCGCGCCGAGCAGTTCCCCCTCCTGCAGGCGGAACTGCCCGCGGAGCAGGTAGCCGAACCCGTATTGCGGGTTGATAGCGAACGCGCGCTCGAGGGCGGCCTCGGCCTCATCGGCCTTGCCGTTGAGCGCGAGGAGTTGGGCGTGCCGGCCGTGTACCTCGGGGTTGCCGGCATGCGCCGCCACGACCTCTTGCATCGCCTGCAGCGCAGCCTCGAATTGCTGCGCGTTGTGCAATTCGAAAGCCTTCTCGATCTCCGCATGGATCGGCTGGCAGCACCACTTGAACTTCTTGCCGCTGCCGCAAGGGCACGGGGCGTATGCGTCGATCGCCATGTTTCGAGTTGATCCCCGGGGCGGACTCTGTTCCAGCGGTTAACCTACGGAAGCGACCGGGGCCGGAAATCTGTCGGCCGGCGGTTTGCAGCCTCCGGAAATAAAAGCTAGGGTTCGTCTGATACCCGTACTGCCGGGCTCCGACTCCGAGGAAGGTCGGCCGTCTTGGCAGCGTCTGAATCGCCCACAAGAGAGCACCCCCATGGCCGTTGCTGATCTCGGCGCCTGCGAATGGTTCGTCATGGAACTTCGGCGCAGCGGACTCATCGAACGCGGACAACTCGAACAGGTGGTCGGCGACTTCTTGAAGAAGAACCCGCGATCCGACGCCAAGGCGCTTTCCGAATATCTCGTCGTGCAGAAGATCCTGACGGCATTCCAGGCCGAGCGGCTTCTGGGCGGCAAGGCGCAGGGGCTGGTGCTTGGGCCCTACACGCTGCTCGACTCCATCGGCAGCGGGAGCATGGGCACCGTGTACAAGGCCACGTCGAAGAACGACGGGCAATCGTATGCCGTGAAAGTCCTCCCGCGCCGCAGCATGTGGAATGTCCGGCTGGCCCGGCGGCAGGTCCGCGCGTTCAGCGGGTTCAACCATCCGTCCGTCGTCCCGTTCGTCGACGTCGGCACGGCCGGCGGCCTGCACTATCTCGCCTGGCCGCTCGCGGAAGGCAAGACGCTCGAGGCCGTCGTACAGCAGAGCGGGCATCTCTCGGCCGACGTCGCAGCGCTGCACGCGCTGCAACTCGCCCAGGGCCTCGCGGTCGCACACACCAACGGACTCTTCCACGGCCTGCTCAAGCCGTCTAACGTGCTCGTCGGCTCCGACGGCGTAGCCCGGATCCTCGACTTCGGCATCGGCTCGCTCCTCGTCGAAAACGAAGGCGAGTCGCTTGTCGACACCATGTCCACGGCCAACACACTCACCAGCGGGCTCGACTGTGCCAGCCCCGAGAGCATCATGGAGCCGACCAACCGGACTCCCGCGGGCGACCAGTATTCACTCGGGTGCTCTCTCTATTACTGTCTGACGGGGCAGTACCCTTTCCCCGAGGGCAGCGCGGTCGAGAAGATGATGGCGCATCAGACAAAGTCGCCGCCGCCGATCAAGCAGTTCAACAAAGACGCTCCGGACGGCCTTGTGCAGGTCGTCGAGCGGCTGATGGAGAAAGAGCCGACCGCGCGGTACACGCTGATGGAAGAAGTGGTCGAGGCATTGCAACCGTTCGCGGCCGAAGCCCGCGCTGCCGTGACCGCTAACAGTTACACGGAGACGCCCCGACCGATCACATCGACGCGCCCGATGGGCCAGTCGGCCCTCCAGAAAGCGATCAGCCGCAACAACGCCGCGCATGCCGCCGCCCAAGCCCCGGCAAAGGTTGTGCCGGCCAATCTGCCAGCTAACGTGCGGATGGGCGCGAAGCCCGCCGCGGCCGAGGCGCGTGCGGCGGCGGCGCCCGAGGCCAAGCCGGCGGGCGCCCCCAACTATGCCGTACCCTCGCAATTCGCCGATCAGCAGGAGTCGACGGTCAGCCCGATTACCCTGCTGCTGGGCGGGATGGCGATCATGGGCGTCTCGTACATGGCGCTTCAGTACTTCCAGCTCGTCAAGTAGTATGACTCGCCGACGGTCTGCGGAGTCCCCCCGTCGGGGGACTCCCGCCGCGTCGCAGGGTTTTCCGCCGCGACGATTCCGGCCCCGGGGCTACAATAGCTGTTGCCGCAGGACGCCGGCCGCCGCCGTCCGTGCGGCGTGCCCCTCACGGAATCAGTTTGTGGGTCAGCCAGCCGACGCATCTCCTCGTCGTGTCGTCGTTCTCGGGTCGAGTGGCTCGATCGGCACCAACACGCTCGATGTCATTGCCGCCCTTCCCGACCGGTTCCAGGTCCACGGCCTGGCGGTTCATCGCAGTCTCGCCGCAGTCGTTGATCAAGCTCACCGGTTTCGACCCGCGTTCGTTTGCGTCACCGATCCCGATGCCGCCCGCGACCTCGACCGCGATGCCCTCCCGCCGGGCACGCGCCTGCTCGCCGGCCCCGATGCCGTGCGCGAGATGGTGACCGATCCCGCGGTCGACGTCGTGGTCGCCGCCGTGGTGGGGGCAGCCGGGCTGACCGGGACGTGGGCTGCACTCGAGGCGGGCAAGACGGTCGCGCTCGCTAACAAGGAAACGCTCGTCGTCGGTGGCCCGCTGGTGATGGATCTCGCTGCCCGGCACGGCGGCCGGATTCTCCCGGTCGACAGCGAACACAGCGCGATTTTCCAGGCATTGGCCGGCAGCCGGCCCGAAGATGTCCGCCGGATCGTACTCACCGCCAGCGGCGGCCCGTTCCGCGGCTATACACCCGACCGACTCGCCGACGTCACGCCGGATGACGCGCTCCGCCACCCGACCTGGCGCATGGGCCCGAAGATCTCCGTCGATTCCGCGACGCTGATGAACAAGGCGCTCGAGGTGATCGAGGCCCGATGGCTGTTCGGTCTGCCCGCCGACAGAATCGACGTGATCATCCACCCGGAGTCACTGATCCACTCGTTCGTGGAGTACGTCGACGGATCGGTGATGGCTCAGCTTTCGCCGCCCGACATGCGGCTGCCGATTCAGTACGCCCTGACTTATCCCGAGCGGATCACCGGCCCGGCCCGGCGGCTGGACTGGTCGACGCTGGGTACAATTCACTTCGAGGCTCCGGACCGGGCGACTTTTCCCGCGCTCGACCTGGGGTTCGAGGTGGCCCGCGTCGGCGGTACGGCCGGCGCAGCCCTCAACGCGGCCAACGAAGCCGCCGTCGGCCGATTCCTGGCCGGCGACCTCGCCTTCACTGACATCCCCCGGGCCTGCCGGGCGGCCATCGATCAACACCACTTCAGCGCGTCTCCGACGCTCGAAGAGTTGTGGGCGACCGACCGCCGGGCCCGAATCGAGGTAGACAAGTGGAAGAACACAACGCGCACCACCACGACCTGCTGAAGACCGACGACTCCCCCGGCAGTTGGCTCCGCGAACACTCGCTGGTCCTCAGCCTGATGGCGGCGGCCGCCGTCGTCATCATCTATAAAGGCTGGCTCGTCTCCTCCATCGGACTGGTCGCGCTCGGCCTCGGCTTCGTGATCTTCGTCCACGAGCTCGGCCACTTCCTCGCCGCGAAATTCTGCGACGTGTACGTCGAGACGTTCTCCATCGGCTTCGGCCCGTCGTTCCCCCTCTGCTCCCACAAGTGGGGCGAGACCACCTATAAGATCGGCGTGATCCCGCTCGGCGGGTACGTGAAAATGCTGGGCGAGGGCGCGGAAGGCGACGAGCAGGAAGACGACCCGCGCAGCTACAAAAACAAGACAGTCGGCCAGCGGATGCTCATCATCTCCGCCGGCGTGATCATGAATCTGATCTTCGCCGTCCTCGGCTTCATGGTCATCTACATGGGCCCGGGCCGCGACCGCATGGCGGGCGTGATCGGCGTCGTCGACCCCGGCTCGCCGGCCTGGCAGGCGGGGCTCCGCAGCGGAGCCAGGCTCGTCCGCGTCGGCCAGAAGGAAAACCCGTATTTCGATCAGCTCCGCCCCGCGGTGGCCCTGTCCGGCTCCGGCGACCGCGTGCCGCTGAGCTACGAACTGCCGGACACGCACAAGGTCGTCGAGACCTCGCTCCTGCCGAAATTCGAGGGCCAGCGGGTCGGGCTCAAGCTTATCGGCGTCGGCCCCGCGCAGACGACCAAACTGGTCGGGCTGCCGAGCCTGAAACAGCCGCCGTTTGTCAATGGCAGCGCGGCCAGCCGGGCCACGCCCCCGCTCGAACATGAAGAGACGATCGTCGCAACGACCGATCCGGCCAATCCGACCGGGCCGCTGCTCGACCTGCCTCCCGACCCCCGGCAGCCGGGCTCGGATCAACGCGATTTCTTCGCCCTGCACCGCCGGCTGGTGGAACTCGCCGGGCAACCGGTAACTGTTCGCGTCCGCACCCCGGCGGGGACGACTCGCGAATCTGTCATCCCGCCGTCGTTCGCCCGCAACTACGGTTTGATCATGCGGATGGGCCCGGTGACCGCGACTCGCAGCGGCTCGGCTGCCGAGAAAGTCGTCCGCACGAAGAGCGACGGTGACACCGGCGACGTGATCGAGCGGGTCGAAGTGAAGACTGACAAGGGCATCCTCCGGTTTACCAACTCCCGCGCCGCGGCAGCGACGCCGGGAGTCGAAGAGCGGCCGCTCGATCCGCTGCGCCTGCCGCTGGAACTGGCGCAATGGGCCGCGACGGCGAAGGAACCGAAGGACGTGAACATCCGTGTGTTGCGCCGCGAAGGGCACCAGGAACGCTCGAAAGTCGACCTGACGATTCCGTGGGACGACTCCTGGCGGTTCGACCGCGAAGACACGCTCTCGTCGCGTTCACCACTCGCGGTGTCGGGTCTGGGCCTGACCTATCGCGTGGAGAGCGTCGTCGAAGATGTCATCAAGGACAGCGTGGCCGATCGGGCCGGGATCAAGACCGGCGACGTGTTCACGGGCATCCGCCTCTACACCGACGCGGAGTTGAAGTCGTCGAAGCTCATCGACCTGGCCCAGGACGAATGGGCCTACGCCTGGCACTTGATGACGGAAAACGCCAACCCGACCCGCGTCGACCTCTCCGTGAAGCGTGGCAGCGCAGCCCAGCCCGACATCACGCTGAACGCGCCGGAAGATACCACCTGGCCGATTACCGAACGGGGCTTCGGGTTCGGTTCGGACAACCGACATCTCAAGGCCGACGGACCCGGACAGGCCGTCGCCATGGGCGCGTCCGATGTGCTCGACACGATGAAGAACGTCTACCTGAGCCTGCTGCGGATGGTCGACGGCGGGATCAGCTTCCTGAAGAACGCCAACGGCCCGATCTCGATCGCCCAGACCTCGTACATGGTGGCCAGCGAGAGCGCACCGCAGTTCGTCCTGCTCCTGTGCGTGTTGAGCGTGAACCTGGCCGTGTTGAACTTCCTGCCGATCCCTGTGCTCGACGGCGGGCACATGGTGTTCCTGCTCTATGAGAAACTCGTGGGCCGGCCCGTGCCCGAACTGATCCGCACGAGCGCGACCTTCGCGGGCATGGCCTTGCTGCTGTCGCTGATGGCGTGTGTGGTGGTGCTCGACGTGATCAAGGTGTTCTTCAAGAGCTGACGCCAGGCCGTTACCGAAGCCGGGCGAGTGCGTCGAGTTCAGCGAGCGAAAAACGCACGCTGAGGATGTACGGCGGCTCGCCCTTGGCCCAGTGGCCGTAAGTCGTGGTCACAATGGTGCCGTCGGGCAGCACCTCGACGCCGGGGTAGGCGCAGTCCCATTTGTGGTGATTGTCCTTGATCCGGACGCGGTACTGGCCCGGCCGGCCGTTCACGATGTCGTCGTAGGTCCCCACCCAACCGATCCAGTCGCCCTCCGTCGGGCTCTGAGTGCCCTTGCGCGGCACGTCGCGGAACGAGATGAACAGCCGGCCGTCGGGCGCGTACTTCGCCGTGTGCCGGTCGCCGGTAAGCGAGTCGGGCAGTGGGCGCGGCTTGGTCCAAGTCGCCCCTTCGTCGTCCGAGAACATGACGTGCGAGTTCTTCGCCCGGCGGTTCTCCCGGAGGAGCATGGCGAGTTGTTTGCCGTCCGGCGAGCGGACCACGCCCGGTTCGCACAAGTGGATCTCGCTGGCCGCGAACAGGATTCGTGGCGAGGACCACGTCAGTCCGCCGTCGGTTGAGTTTGTCTGGTAAAGCGTCATCGTGCCGGTGGTCTTGCCGCCCCTGGCGAAGAACCGCCCGTCGTCGTGAAAGAGTGCGAGGTAATGCCCGGGGGTCTTGAGCCGTTCGACGGAGCCCATCGCGACGATACCGCCGAAGTCGCCGATCGACTTCAACTCGGTCCACGTCGCGCCGTCGTCGTCGCTGCGGGCCATGCGGATGGGGTACAGGCCGCTGAACAGGATCAGCCGCTTCGCGCCGCTGGCATCGACGACGCGGTGAATGGTCGGGGTTTCGAGTGAGGTCGTCCAATTGGCCGGGGTGGGCAGTCGGTCGGACCAGGTCTTTCCGCCGTCCGTGCTGCGCTTGTACTGAATCGCACCTTTGCCGTGCCCCTTCGGGTACACGCACAGAATCGTCTTGCCGTCTTCGAGCAGGACGGTGGTCGGGTGGCCGAGATACTGGCCCTTCTCGCGGTCGACGATCACTTGCCGGTGAGTCTGGCCGTCGATATCGACCAGCGGAATCGCCGCCGGCTGCGCGGCCACCAGGAATAGACCGATCAGGAGCGCAAGGCAGAATCGTCGACTCATGGGGCCGGCTCCGCAACAACTCAGGCGACGACAGCTTCGCGATCTTCGACCGGCCCCTGGAGCGATGTCAGCCGCTTGGCGGCCTTGGCCAGCCGACGGACGCCCTCGCGAATCTGGTCCACGGTCGCGACACCGAAGCACAGGCGGATCTCGTTGGTCGCGAGTTTGCCGGTCATGTCGGCGACGTGGCAGAACTGGCCCGGGACGTACAACACGCCTTCGCGCAGTGCTTCTTTCATCAGCGGGCTGTCCGGCCCGGTCTGCACGTCGGCGGGGAATCGCAGCCAGCAGTACATCCCGCCGGCGGGCTTGGCCCACTTCACGCCCGGCCACTCGCGGAACGCCGCCTGCAGCGATTCCAGCATCGCGTCGCGCTTGGCCACGTACGCGGCCCGGAGGTCTTTCAGGTGGCTGTCGTACCGGCCGCTCTGCAGCATCTGGTAGGCGAGGTGCTGGTTGAGGTTGGCCGAGCCGAAGTCGTGATTCCCCTTGATCCGGTGGGCGGGGATCATCAGGTCGTGCGGCAGAATCCCGAACCCGACACGGACGCCGGGCGAGCACGGCTTCGAAAACGTCGAGGTGTAGACCACGGAACTGTTAGTCGTGTCGAGACACTTGATGCTGCGCACGTCCGCCCCGTCGTACCGCAGGTCGCGATAGGCGGCATCTTCGAGAATGAGGATACGGTGCTTCTTCGAGAACCGGCGGGCGAGTTCGAGCAGGTGCCGGCGTCGCTCCGGGGCCAACGACAGGCCCGAGGGGTTCTGGAAGTAATCGACCGTGTAGAGCAGTTTGACCCGGTCGAGCTTGCCGGTCTGCTCCAGACGCAGGAGCATGGTTTCGAGCAGGTCGGTGCGCATACCGTGGTCGTCCATCGGCACGCCGAGCACTTCCGCCCCGTGGCTGGTCAGCACGCTGTGGAACACGAAGTACGACGGCGCTTCGGTGATGACGATGTCGCCCGGGTCGAGCAGGGCCTCGCTGACGATGTAGAGGAGTTGCTGCGAGCCGTTGGTGATCAGCACGTCGTCGACGCTGAACGGTAGCGAGTCGGGCGACAGGCCGTCCTCGGCCGCATAACGTTCGAGCAGTTTCTGCCGGAGCGGGAGGTACCCCTCGGTCGTGCCGTATTGCAGGGCGGCGCGGGCGGCCGGGGGGTTGGCGAACAGGCCGTCGAACGTCTCGCGAATTTCGGCGACCGGCAGCGACGGCTCATCGACCAGACCGGCGGCGAGGCTGATGAGCCCCGGCGTCTCGATGGCCATCTTCATGAAGAGGCTGATCGGCTGATCTTTGGTCCGGCTGGCCAGCTTGGACAACTGCAAGGGGCTCTGCGGCATCGCCGAATCTCGTGAGAAACGAAAAACCCCGGGCGGCAGGACCCGGGGTTGCGCTTTCTATCACTTACGCATCCGAAGCCCACCGGGGGGCGGCCCTCTTCCGAAGGCAAGGGAGAGCGTAACGCGCCGGAAGTGCCCCGGCAAGCGGTGGGCGGGCCGCGTTATCGGCCGGTACGCACTTCCACCTTGCCATCGGCCGTGATCCATCCCCGGAACATCCCGTCGGTGTCGAAGTGAAACACGGCCCGGCCCTTCGGGTCGAGGGCGATCAGCCCGCCGACGCCGCCCTCCTCGGCGGGCATCTCGGCAAACACACCCGCGGCCGCCTCCGCCACGCCCAACTTCTGATACCGCATGCGGGCCACGAGATCGTGGGCCACCGCCTGGCGGATGAACACCTCGCCGTGCCCGCTACACGACACGGCCGCGCCGCGGTCGTCGGCATACGTGCCCGCACCGAGGATCGGCGAGTCGCCGAGCCGACCCGGCCGCTTGCCGGTCATGCCGCCCGTCGATGTCCCCGCGGCCAGCCGGCCCTGGCTGTCGCGGGCCACTGCGCCGACGGTGCCGAACTTCGTCTTCTTTCGCAATTGCTCCCAACGCTCCGGCGTCCAGAAGTAGGTGGGAGAGACTTCGGTGCAGCCGTTGGCGGTGGCGAACCGCTCGGCCCCCGCGCCGACGAGCAGGACGTGCTCGCTCTTCGTCATGACTGTCCGTGCAGCCCTGATCGGGTTCTTCAGCCGACTGACGCCAGCCACCGCCCCTCCCTCTCGCTTCGTGCCTTCCATGATCGAGGCATCGAGTTCGACGGTGCCGTCGCTCGTGAACACGGCCCCGCGCCCGGCGTTGAACCGCGGCGAATCCTCGAGCACCATGATCGCCGCCTCCACCCCGTCGAGGTGGGTGCCCGCCTTCAGGGCGGCGAGGCCGGCCTTCAGGGCGGCCTCCAGGTCCGCGGCATAGAGCTTGGCCTTCTCCGGCGGCAGGTTCTCCGGCACGCCGACGCCGCCGTGTACGGCCAGCACGACGTCGTTGGCGACGTCCGCGGCCGGCGCGACCGCGGCCAGGAGCAGCCAGACCGAAAGCGGCTTCATCATGTCGCAGACTCCTCGAAAACAGGTCCGATTGTGCCGTGCCACCCCAAGGCGGGCAGAGCGTTCGCCGATTGTTCTACGACGGTACGGCCGATAATCGTAACAGTATCCCGATGTCCGGTGTCATCTCGCGAGGTCAGCCGACATGTTGCCCCTGCGCTACGTCCGCGGGCACCGCATCCCTCTCTCCATGCACCGGAAATTCGTCCAGGACGTCATCTACTTCGGCCGGCGCATGCCCACCGTGGTCACCCAGCGGCGGATGAACCTGGAAAAGGTCGTTGCCGCCCGGTCCGCTTGGGAGAAGCACATCAGTTGGTGTGCGATTTTCGTTCGGGCGTATTCACTGCTCGCGGTCCAGCGGCCGGAACTCCGCCGCAGCTATCAGCCGTTCCCCTGGCCGCAGCTTTACGAGCACCCGGTCAACATCGCCAGCATCGCGCTGGAGCGCGAATATCAAGGCGAGCGCGGCGTGTTCATCGGCCGGCTGTTCCGGCCCGACGCCGTGCCGCTCACCGACGTCGATGCCGAAGTCCGGCGGTTGCAGACCGTACCGATCGAATCCGTTCCGGAATTCTCGCGCCAGATCTGGCTTTGCAGACTCCCCCGGCCAATCCGCCGGCTGATCTGGAAGGCCGGGCTCGATATTGCCGGGCCGTCGCGTTCGTACTTCTTCGGCACGTTCGCCGTCAGCGTGGTGGCCCGATACGGTGCGGCGTCGCTGAACCAGATCACGCCGAACACCACGGCCCTGAACTACTCGCCGTTCGCCGCCGACGGCACGATCGACGTGCGACTTCAGTACGACCATCGCGTCTTCGACGGCGCGACCACCGCTCGTGCCCTCGTCGGGCTGGAAGAAGTGCTGAACGGGCCGATCGTCGAGGAGTTGCGGGCCGGCCCGCCGAAGTAGCGGGGAGTCCTAGAATTCCCGCATGCCCGAATCGATCGCGGGAATCGTCGAGCGCGTCACTTTTCACAACCCGGACACGGGCTGGGCGGTGCTGCGGGTCCAGTCGGGCCGGCAGCGCGGGCTCGTCACCGTGGTCGGTTCCACACCCAGCATTTACGCCGGGGAACATGTCACGGCCATCGGAAGTTGGGTGCAGGACCGCGACCACGGTGTCCAGTTCAAGGCCGAGTCGCTCGAGGTCAGTCCGCCGCACGGCCGGGCCGCCGTCGCCCGCTACCTCTCCAGCGGCCTCGTCAAAGGGATCGGCTCGCACTTCGCCCAGAAGATTGTCGACGTATTCGGAGACCGCACCCTGCAGGTCATCGACGAGTCGCCGTCGTTCCTCGCCGAGGTCAAGGGCATCGGCCCCAAGCGGATCGAGTTGATCCGCGAAAGCTGGCGGCAGCAGAAGTCCGTCCGCCAGATCATGATGTTCCTGCAGTCGCTCGGCGTCGGCACCAACCGGGCGGTCCGCATCTTCAAGACCTACGGCGAGTCGGCCATCGAGACGATCCGGGCCAACCCGTACTGCCTGGCCACCGACATCTGGGGCATCGGCTTCCGCACGGCCGACGAAATGGCCCAGAAACTCGGCATCCCCCGCGACTCCCCGGCACGGGCCCGCGCGGCCATCCTGTACATCCTGAAAGAGCTTTCCGGCGAAGGGCACGTCGGCTTTCCCGAGGGCGGTGTACTCGAGCAGACGAGCGCACTCACGGAGATCGAGATCGACCGGCTCCGCGAATCGGTCGCCGAGCTGATCCGCGACGACGAAATCGTCTGCGACCGCACGCCGTCGGAGCCTTGGCTGTTCTTGCGGCGGCTGCACCGGGCCGAGTGCGGAGCGGCCGCCACGCTGGTTGCCCTGACCCGCGGCCCCCATCCCCTGCCCCGCGTCGACTGGGAGCGGGCCGTCTCGTGGGCCGGCGCGAAGATGCAGGTGCAACTCGCCCCCGCGCAGGCCGACGCGATCCGGCAATCGCTCCGCAGCAAGGTGCTCGTCGTCACCGGCGGGCCGGGCGTGGGCAAGACCACCATCGTCCGCGGCATCGTCGAGATCTTCGCCGCGAAGAAGCTCCGCGTCGCCCTGTGTGCTCCCACCGGACGGGCGGCCAAGCGGCTTTCCGAGACCACGGGCCGGGAGGCGAAGACGATCCACCGACTGCTCGAATTCGACCCCTCGAGCGGCGGCTTCCAGCACGACGAAAACCGGCCGCTCGACTTCGACCTTATCGTCGCCGACGAATCATCGATGATCGATATCACGCTTTTCCACAGTCTGGTACGGGCCGTGTCGCAATGGGCGTGCCTGCTGATGGTCGGCGACGTCGATCAGCTCCCCTCGGTCGGCCCGGGGTCGGTACTGGGCGACGTGATCCGCTCGGGTGCGGTCCCGGTGGTCCGGCTCACGCAGATCTTTCGGCAGGCGCAATCGAGCTACATCGTCCGGGCGGCCCACTCCGTGAACGCGGGCGAGATGCCCGAAAGCGCGCCAGCCGGGTCGGGCGACTTCTATTACGTCCCCGCGGAGACGCCCGGCGAGATCATCGACAAGATCCTGACGATGGTCCGCGACCGCATCCCGGCGAAGTTCGGCCTGCACCCGCTCAACGACATTCAGGTGCTGACGCCGATGAACCGCTCGGAGCTGGGCTCGCGGGCGCTGAATCAGTCGCTCCAGGCCGCGCTCAATCCGCCGGGGCCGCCCGAGGTCCAGCGGTTCGGCTGGACGTTCCGCGTCGGCGACAAGGTGATCCAAACCGAAAACAACTACCAGCGCGAGGTCTTCAACGGCGACATCGGCCGGGTGGCCCGCGTGCAACCCGAGGACCGCGAACTCGTCGTCAACTTCGAAGGCAAGGACGTGTCGTACGACTTCGACGACCTCGACGAACTGTCGCTGGCCTACGCCATCACCATCCACAAGAGCCAGGGGTCGGAGTACCCCGCGGTCGTGGTGCCGCTGCACACGCAGCACTTCCTGCTGCTGCGCCGCAACCTGCTGTACACGGCGATCACTCGCGGCAAAAAGCTGGTGACGGTCGTCGGCGCTCGGCGCGCGCTCGGTCGGGCGGTGGCTCAGGCCGACGACTCGCGGCGGTACACGCTCCTTGCCGAGCGGCTGAAACAGGAATCGGCCCGGGGCACGCCGCCGGGCAATCCGTAAACCATCGTGCGGACGACCGAGGAGCGGGACTTCATGATCTGGGAAATCGACATCACGGCACATCAGTCGGGTGAGCCCGCCCGGGTCGCGGACGAGTTCGCGCTCGTCGCCGGCCGACCCGCCCGCGCGGCCGTGACCGGCACGTCGTACGGCTACCTCATCGAGGGCGACATCGACCGCGACGCGGCCGAGCAACTGGCCTGCGACCTCCT
>JAIBBI010000288.1 GCA_019694755.1 Gemmataceae bacterium | reverse complement strand
AACGGGTTACGCAAAACCGCAGGCCCGCATGCGATTAGCCGGCCTCGACCGAATCGTGTAAAAATAACGCAGGAGCCGCTGCCCCTGCCCACGAGTCGCTTCGATGTCCGAGGTTCCGCGATTCGACGAGTTGTTCCGTCGCGTCCGATCCGGCGATCAGGAGGCGGCCGCGATTCTGGTGCGCGAGTATGAGCCGGCCATCCGCCGGGTCGCCCGTCTTCGGCTCGGCAACGTCCCGCTTCAGGGTATGCTCGATTCGACGGACATCTGCCAGTCGGTGCTGGCGAGCTTCTTCCTTCGGGCCGCCTCGGGTCAGTACGCATTCGAGACGCCGGCCCAGCTCGTAAACCTCCTGGCGACGATGGCACGGAGCAAGCTCGCCGCCCAGGTCCGCCGGCAGCAGGCCCAGAAGCGCGACCGCCGGCGACAGCACGCAGTTGCGGACGACGGGCAACTGGCCGGCAACACGCCGACGCCCAGCCGCGAGCTGGCTGCCCGGGACTTGCTCAGCCAGGTACGATGCCGACTGACGCCCGAGGAACTCCGCCTGGTGGACCTGCGGACAGCCGGCCACGACTGGGCCGAGGTGGCCGCTCAGGTCGGCGCGGGAGCCGAGGCCGTGCGCAAGAAACACGCCCGCGCCCTCGACCGCGTCTCCCGCGAATTGGGACTGGATGACCCGGAATGACCGACCCCGCCGATCGTCCGACCGGCGAAACACCCACCGACCCGGGCCGGGCGTCAGTCGCGCGCCTGCTTGCCGAACAACGCCAGCACTGGCGCGGCGGGCGACGCACACCGGTCGAATCGCTGTTGTCCGATTTCAAAGTTGCCGCAGCCGACAGCGAGATCATTCTCGATCTCATCTACAACGAAGTGATCTTGCGTCAGGAGTGCGGCGAGTCTCCGGCCCTCGCCGACTACGCGCCCCGCTTCCCCCATCTCACTGACCAGTTGAAAATGCTTTTCGAAATCGATTGCGGTCTGGTGGCCGCGATCAGCACTCCGCTTAAGGAGACTGTCCGCTGGGGGCGGGTCGATGTCGGCCACGAAAACGGGCTGACACAGTTCCAGATCCCCGGTTTCGAAGTACTTCAGCAACTGGGCCGGGGCGGCATGGGGGTCGTTTACAAAGCCCGGCAGCTCGCCCTCGACCGCATCGTGGCCATCAAGGTCATCCGCGCCGGGCTTCATGCCGACGCCGAGGACCTTCGGCGATTCCGCACCGAGGCCCTCGCCGCCGCCCGACTACAGCATCCGAACATTGCGCAGATTCACGACGTCGACGAGTACGACGGACGACCGTTCATCGTCCTCGAGTATGTCGCCGGCGGCGGTCTCGATCGGCATCTCGCCGCGGGACCCGTGCCGCCGACCGATGCCGCCCGACTCACGGAGCATCTCGCCCGTGCCGTCCAGTTCGCGCACGAGCGCGGCGTCGTCCACCGCGATCTGAAGCCGGCCAACGTGCTGGTGTCCACCGCCGGCGATGCACCGCCCGCCGACCATGGCGACTCGACCTGGCGGACCAACGTCCCCGCCGGCTCCTGGACCGCGTCGGCCTCGCTGAAGATTACCGACTTCGGCCTCGCGAAAGTCTCGGACGTGGACGCGGCCCGCACGCAGACCGGGCACATCCTCGGCACGCCGATGTACATGGCACCCGAACAGGCGGCCGGTCGCAACGAAGAAGTCGGACCGGCCACCGATGTCTATTCCCTCGGTGCGATCCTCTACGAATGTCTGACCGGGCACCCGCCCTTTCAGGGGCAGTCACCGCTCGACACGCTGTCGCTCGTGCAGAATCAGGAGCCCGTGCCGCCCCGCCGCACGCAGCCGCGTGTGCCCCGCGACCTCGAGAACATCTGCCTGAAGTGTCTGGAAAAGGAGCCGCGGAACCGTTACGACTCGGCCCAATCGCTCGCCGACGATCTGGCCCGGTTTCTGGCCGGCAAACCGGTGTTGGCCCGACCCGTCCGCTTCTGGTGGCGGGGCGTGCGCTGGCTCCGGCGGCATCCCACCGGCAGCACGGCCATTACGCTCGGCTTTCTGCTTCTGCTCTCCGCACTCATCGCGTTCTGGCAGGGCAGCGACAAGCAATCACGAATCGACCGCGCCGTCGAGTTTGCACTGCGCGAGGCCGAGGCGCTTCGCAATGACCAGCGGTGGACTGAATCGCTCGCGGCCATCCGCCGGGCCGAAGAGTTGCTTCAGGCGAGATACTTCAAGTCGCCGGTCTTGCAGACCCGTATCGACGACCAGCGCCGCGATCTAAACCTCGTGCAGGAGTTGGAGAAGCTCCAGCTCGAACTCGGCAAGGTGGCCCACGACCGCCACGAGTTGCAGCCGCGCCGCAGCTCGCGCGACTACGAGATCGTGTTCTCGCAGCACGGGTTCAACATCTGCTCGACCGACCCCGCGGACATCGGCCGTCAGATTCGCGACCGGCCGGACGTGGTTCGGATGCAGATCGTGTCCGCGCTCGACGACTGGATTGCCGCGATGGAGCCGGGCGACTCGACCCGGCGGGCATGGCTGGAGCGAGTCGTCGCCACGGCCGACCCGGATGACCCCTGGCGGACACGGCTGCACGAGGCCCGATCGCGAGACGATCTCGCCGAGCTGAAAAAGCTGGCAACCGATCCGGACGTGGTGCGTCAATCAGTAAATGCCACGCTGACGCTCGCCGGCCTGCTCGTCGCCCGCGGCGAAAATGCCGAGGCCGTCGCGCTCTTGCGGCGGGGTCAGCAGATCAAGCCGGGCGACTTCTGGATCAACTCCCGGCTCGCCAGCTACTGCATCGGCCTCGATCCGCCCGCGCTGGATGAGGCGCTCCGATACGCGCTCGTCGCCCAGGCGCTCCGCCCGGACGAGGCCGGCCCGCAGTTCTTCGTCGGCTACGTCCTCCAGCGGCTCGGCAAGACCGACGAGGCCATCGACGCCTTCGCGCGCGCGGCCACGCTCGACCGCGACTTTATTACCGGCCTCTTGTACCTCGCCGAGCGATACAGCCTTGCAATGAACTGGGCGATGGCCGAGAAGA
>JAIBBI010000125.1 GCA_019694755.1 Gemmataceae bacterium | reverse complement strand
CGGCGAAAAGGAGCTTTTGCAATTCCGGTCGGAGCCGGGCCATGGCCCGGGCGCGGTGCGAGATGGCGTGTTTCACCCGCGGGCTCAGCTCGCCGAATGTCCGGTGGAATTCGGGGACAAGAAACAGCGGGTCGTAGCCGAACCCGCCCGCCCCGTGCCGCTCCTTCTGAATCACACCATGACACCGGCCCTCGACCACGGCGACGACCTGCCCGGCCGGGTCGCTCAGGGCCGCTGTGCAGACGTAATACGCCTCCCGGCGGTCGTCCGGCAGCGGGGCTAGCTCGGCCAGGAGCTTGTTGTTGTTGGCCTCGTCATTGCCCGGTTGGCCGGCGTAGCGGGCCGAGTAGATCCCCGGCCGACCCTTGAGCGCGGGCACGCAAAGGCCCGAGTCCTCGCCAAGCGCCCACGCCCCGGTGGCCTTCGCCACCTGCACGGCTTTCAGCCGGGCGTTTTCCTCAAAGGTCGTGCCGGTCTCGTCGACTTCGGGCACGTCCGGCCGGTCGGCCAGGTCTCCGAACTGGATCGGCAGGTCGCCGAGGATGTCGACGATCTCCTGCCGCTTTTTGCGGTTGCGCGTGGCGAGCACCAGGTGCATGGTTTCCACTCGGATGACGGGGCTACGGAATTCATATGGATCGGGCCGGTCCCTACCCCGATCCCGGCCACGGGGTACAATGCCAGTCCACCTGTCCGGTGGGAGGGGGACAACATGCGCGACGTACTCGACTGGCTCGAAAAACACCACGAAGAAATCATCCGCGGCCTGGCCGACCTGGTCGCCATTCCCAGCATCAGCACCGACGGCGAGCACCTGCAGCCGATCGAACGCTCGGCCAACCTGACCTGCCAGATGATGCGCGAGGCAGGCCTGCAGAACGTCGAAGTGCTGCGAGTGGCGGACTCGATGCCCTACGCCTACGGCGAATACATGGTCGGGCCCGACAAGCCGACCGTGTTCCTGTACGCCCACCACGACGTTCAGCCAGTGAACTTCGTCGAGCAGTGGAAGAGCGACCCGTGGAAGCTGACACGGCGCGACGGCCGGCTGTACGCCCGCGGTGCGGCCGACGACAAAGGCGCGATCTCGGCCCAGTGCGGCGCGGTGGCCGCATTCCTTAAAGGCCGGGGCAGCCTGCCCGTCAACATCAAGATGCTGGTCGAGGGCGAGGAAGAGATCGGCTCGAAGTACCTGCTGAAGTTCTTCGACCTTTACAAGAAGAAACTGCAATCCGACGTGATCGTGGTCTGCGACACCGAAAACATCGAGGTGGGCCTCCCGAGCATCACGTACTCGCTCCGCGGGATCGTCGGCGTGCAGGTCGACGTGAAGAGCGCGACGCTGCCGATTCACAGCGGCATGGGCGGCGGGGCGATCCCCGACTCGGCCATCGCCCTCAACAAGATCTTGGCCCGCCTGTGCTGGGACCACGGTCCGCTCCAGGTCCCCGGCATGTACGAGCGCGTCCGCCGGCTCACCGACAAGGAGAAGCAGGCGTTCCGCGATCTGCCCTTCGATGAGCCGAAGCTGCGCAGCGAACTCGGCATCGTGCCCGGCGCGAAGCTGCCGCTGGAACCGAACAGTACCTTCTACGAGGCGACTTGGCGTAAGCCGGCCGTCACGGTGATCGCCCAGGAGGCGAGCAACCTCAAGGGCGCATCGAATCAGGTGTTGCCTCAGGCTTCAGCGATCGTGAGTTGCCGGATCGTGCCCGATCAGGATCCGGACGAAGTGTACAAGTGCCTGGTCAACACGCTGACGGCCGACCCGCCGTGGGGCGTACAGGTCACCTGCAAGCCGGCCGGCTCCGTGAACTGGTGGATGACCGATCCGAACGGCCCGGCCTTCGAAGCCGCCCTCTCGGCCATGGAATCCGGCTTCGGGCGGAAGCCCGTGGCGATCGGTTGCGGCGGCTCGATCGGATTCGTCGGGCCGCTCAGCGAGTTGTTCGGGGGAGCGCCCGCGTTGCTCATGGGTATCGAAGACCCGGCCAGCAACGCTCACGCGCCGAACGAGAGCCTTCACGAGGGCGACCTGAAGAAGCTCATGGCATCGCTCTGTCACCTGTTCGAGAACGTCGGCAAGCTCGCGCCGAACAAGGTGAAGTAACGGCCGTGAACTCGATCATGGTCATTCACCCCTACAAGTATGAGGGGCTCTGGGTGTTCGACGATGCGGCCACGCAACTGGTGCGTGAGCCGTTCGTGGGCGGCATGGACCTGATCCTTGATCGGATCACCGCGGGCATTCCCGACGCGGCCCGCGGGTTCACAATCGTGTTTTCAGCCATTCCGTTTCCGGGGCACGAGCACGTTCTCGAGTGGCTCCGGGAAGAGATGGGCGGCAACACGTATCGCCATGTCGCGACCGGGATGGAAGGCTGGCTCTGCCCGGCCCTGCTGAAGTACTTCGACACACCACCGAAGACGATTTACATCCAAATCAAACCCAAAGCCGCGAGCCATCCCTGATGAGCAAGTTTGTGTGGCAGGGAATCTACCCGGCCGTCGTGACCCATTTCACGGTCACCGGCGCGCTCGACCTGCCGGCCACTCGCCGCCATGCCGAGGCGATGCTGGCGGCCGGGTGCCACGGCACGATCGCCCTCGGCACGCTCGGCGAGAACGGCTCGCTCGACCCGGCCGAGAAGGTCGAGGTCATCAGAGCGCTGGCGGGCATCCCCGGTCCGCTGATCGCCGGCGTGTCGGAGACTTCGACGGCCGCGGCGTGCCGCGCTGCCGAGGCGGCGGCGAAGGCCGGGGCCCACGGCCTCATGGTTCTGCCCGCGCTAGCGTACAAGGCCGACACCCGCGAGACGATTACGCACTTCCGCACCGTCGCCCGGGCCGCAGGCCTGCCCGTGATGATCTACAACAACCCCGTGAGCTACAGCGTTGACCTGTCGCCCGAGGCGCTCGCGGAGTTGGCCGACGAGCCGAATCTCGTCGCCATCAAGGAATCGTCCGACGATATCCGCCGGATCACCGACATCCGCAACCTGTGCGGCGACCGTTACGCGCTGTTCTGCGGCGTCGACGACCTCGCTCTGGAAGCCGCGGTACTTGGGGCCGACGGCCTGGTCGCCGGTCTGGTCAACGCCTTTCCCGCTGAAACGGTTCGGCTCTGGGACCTGGCCCGGCAGGGGAAGAATGCCGAGGCCGTCCGGCTTTATCGCTGGTTCATGCCGGTGCTGCACCTTGACTGCCATCCGAAACTCGTGCAGTACATCAAGCTCGCCGTTCAGGAAGTCGGGCTCGGCGCGGAACACGTGCGCCCGCCGCGCTTGCCGCTCGTCGGCGATGAACGCGAGCGCGTGCTCGGCATCATCCGGGCCGCGCTGGCCCATCGGCCATGAAGGTCATCGACGTCATTGACACGCATACCGGCGGCGAGCCGACCCGCGTGATCGTCGCCGGCGGCCCGGACCTCGGGCCAGTCACGCCACTCCAGGCTCGCCAACTCCTTCGCGAACATCACGACTGGCTGCGGACAAGTGTGGTACTCGAGCCGCGGGGGTCCGATGTGGTCGTCGCAGGGCTTCTGCTGCCTCCGACCGACCCGACCTGCTGTGCCGGCGTCGTGTTCATGAACAACGTCGGATACCTGAACATGTGCGGTCACGGCACCATCGGCATCGCCGTCGCGCTCCGTCGGCTGGGGCGGATCGGCCCCGGCGAACATCGGCTCGAGACCCCCGTGGGTGTCGTGACATTTCATTACGACGGGGCGAACGGCGTCCGCCTCGACAACGTTCCGAGTTACCGATTCAAGCATGGCGTCCGCGTTGGCGATGTGACCGGCGACATCGCTTGGGGTGGCAACTGGTTCTTCCTGACGCACGACGTGCCGTGCCCGATCGATCTGGCCCACGTCCCGGAATTGCTCCAGCACAGCAATACCATTCGCCGGAGTCTGGAAACCCTCGGCATCACGGGAGCCGATGGAGCGGAGATCGATCACATCGAGTTGACCGGCCCGCCGGGCGACCCGGCCAATCGCGCCCGCAACTTCGTGTTGTGCCCCGGCGGGGCGTACGACCGCTCGCCGTGCGGCACCGGGACGAGCGCGAAGGTGGCGTGTCTGGCGGCCGAGGGAAAGCTGGCCCCGGGCGACGAATGGCGACAGGAAAGCGTCATCGGGAGTGTCTTCACGGCGAGCTACCGACCCGACGGGTATCGGGTGATTCCGACAATTACCGGCACGGCTTACGTCACCGCCGAGTCGAGACTCCTGATCGACCCTGCCGACCCGCTCCGGCACGGCATCGTCAGTTGAGGGGCGTGTACCCGGCAAACAGGGCCGCGCTTTCCGGCACGGCATTCACCGGCAGCATGTCGGCCAGTGCGAAGAATTCGTTCCACAGTTTCTGTACTTCCGGGTGATTGTGCGCCTGGTTGATCGCTTCCTGCGATTTCCACTCGAAGACCTCGAGAATCGTCCCGTCGGCCGCCTGCATGACGACCTCGCGCCGGTCCATCACCAGACCCAACTCGCGCAGTCGCGGGACGTGCCGGGCCACGAGCGCCTTGAGTGCGTCGTTCTGGCCCGGCTTCGGCTTGTAAACCGCGATCACCAGCGTGCCGCCCGTGGAACTCATGGATTTGCTCCTACTTCACGCCGTAAAACGCGGCAAGGTCTTTCCGCAGCTTCTCGTGCGACGGCCGGTGCGTGTACATCATGTGCCCGGCTTCGAAGTAGCTCGTGGTGATCCGCTTCTTCATCTCGGCATCGAGGCCGAGGTGGTTCAACGTGTAGTCGGTCGCAAAATACGGCGTCGCGAGGTCGTAGTAACCACTGGCCACGAACACGCGCAGGCCGGGGTTCTTCCGGATCGCCCCCGCGAGTTGCGGCCCGACGTTGAGGAACGTGTTGCGGGCGCCGAAATCCCACGGCTGGACCCGGCCGGTGAGCACCTCGTACTTCAGGTCCGTGTCGTACTTGAGGTCGCGGCGGAAGTACTGGTTGGCCGCGCCGGTGAAGGCGGTGAACACGGCCGCATAGCTGGGGTCCGATTCGGGCCGGTTGGCGACCATATCGGCATCGACGCCTTTGAGCCGGGAATCGAACCGCCCGACGGTCCGCGCCTGATCGCGGAGCAGCTCCTTGCAGAACCGCTGGATCTCGATGCGGAAGTTGGAGCGGGTGACATAATCCTCCGAGAGCCCGGTCAGGCGGGCGATCTTCTTCGCAAGCGCGGTCCGCTCCTCGCCGGTGAGCTTGTCGCCCTTCATCAGCAGTTGCGGGTACTCGCCTGCAGCGAACTGCTCGCTTTCGGTGAGCGCCTTTTTCAAATCGCCCAGCAGGTCGCCGGGCAGCCGTTTGTGGTGCCAGGCGGTCGCGGTGTAACTCGGGAGGAACAGGGGGTACGGCAAGTCGTGCCCGTCGTCGAAACGGGCGGTGCCGAAATTGAGGATGCTGGAAACGAGGACCACGCCCGAGAGGTCGATGCCGAGCGAGTCCTGTAGATAGGCCGCAAGCGCGGCCGCGCGGGTGGTGCCGTAACTCTCGCCGGCAATGAATTTGGCGGAGCCCCAGCGCTGGTGGCGGGTCAGATACAGGCGAATGAACTCGCCGACGGCGGCTACGTCTTCCTGCACGCCGTGGTACTTCTTCGGATCGACGCCCGGCGCGGCGCGGCTGTAACCGGTACTCACCGGGTCGATGAACACGAGGTCGGACACGTCGAGCAGCGACAGGTCGTTGTCGCCCACTTTCGAGGGCGGCATCGGCTGCTCGCCACTCTCGGGCATGACGGCCCGGCGAGGACCCCACGCGCCGAGGTGCAGCCAGACTGAGGAGCTGCCCGGCCCGCCGTTGAAGCAGAAGGTAATCGGACGGGCGGCGTCCGGAGGCGTGACGACGACCGGGGCCGGCTGCCCCATGGGGTTCGGGCCTGGTTCCGTGACTTTCACCCGATGGTATGCGACGAAAAAGATGCTCGCCTGCGGCTTGCCTTCGTCGTCTCGGAGGAGGATGTTGCCGGTGTTGGCGACGTAGTCGATCTTCTGCCCGCCGATGGTCACGGCCGATCGCGACTCCACAAGTCGCTCGGAAGGCAACGCGCCGGGGACGGACTTGTCCTGCCCGGCGACCGGACCTGCCGCCCACACCAGACTCCAGATCAGAATTCCCGACAAGCGGACAAGCGACATACGATTCTCTTTCGCAGGGCGCGCCACCGACCCCGGCTGTCGGGGTTGTGGCGACTCATCTAGCATGTTAATGACACCGTTCGGGCCGACCTAGATCGGACCGGGCAAAATCGGCAAATTAGGCAGACCCGTCTGTCGCTTCAACCCGCATTCCCGTCTCGATGCCGACCACTGTGGAACCCCTGATTACCCGCCTGCCGCACGGCCCCGTCGTCGGCCGGGTGTTCCGCCTGGCGATCCCGGTCCTGATCCAGCAACTGCTCATACTCGTGGTCGGGCTTTCCGACCGTTGGCTGGCCGGGCACCTGCCCGCGGGCTCGGCCGAGGAACTGGCCGCGTACCAGGCGGCGCAGGGCACGGCCCTCTACCTCGGCTGGTTCATCTCCAGCTACACCGTGCTCGTGAGCGCGGGGGCGAGTGCGGTCGTCGCCCGGTGCATCGGCGCGGGTGACACCTCGGCCGCCGGCCGGGCGATGCACCAGGCGATCCTCCTCGGCCTGCTCGTCGGCCTGTTCGGCGCAGTGATCGGCGTCGGATTTACCGGTCTGCTCGTGCGGTCGCTCAGTCTCGAAGGCGACGCGGCACGCTTCTGCATCGCGTACCTCCGACCCATGTTCTGGCTGCTACCGTTTCAGGTCGTCGAGGCGGCCGGGATCGCGTGCCTCCAGGGCGCGGGCGACACACGGACCGGCCTGTTCGTGCAGGGCGGTATCGCGATTGGAAACCTGCCGGTTGCGTGGCTCATGTGCCGGGGGTTCGGCGACTGGCCGGGCCTTGGTTTCCGCGGCATCGCCTGGGGCACGGCACTGTGCTACGTGTTCGGGGCGATGGCCGTCGTAATCGTGCTGAGCCGCGGTCGGGCGGGGTTGGAATTGAGACTCCCCGATTTTCGGCCCGACTTCCACATGCTCTGGCGGTTGTTGCGGGTCAGTCTCCCGGCTGGGGCCGACAGCCTCTCCGTCGTTGCCGGACAATTCGTATTCCTGACGATCATCAATGATCTAGGTGTAGTCGCCGCCGCCGCGCATACGACCGCACTGGGCTGGGAAGCGCTCGGCTTCCAGTCGGCCCACGCATTCGGGATCGCCGCGATGGCGCTCGTGGGCCAGAACCTCGGCGCGAAGCGGCCCGACGACGCGGCCCACGCCGGCTGGACCGCATTCGGATTCGGCTGCCTGTGTACCTGCGTCATGGGTTTGATCTTCTTCATCTTCGCGCCGGAGATGGCACGCTTCTTCAACCCGGACCCCATGCAGGCACGGACAGTGGCCGAGGCGGTGCCCGTGCTTCGGCTGGTCGCGCTGGCGACCCCCGCCCTGGCAAGCACGATCATCTTCACGCAGGCGTTGCGCGGTGCCGGCGATACGCGGGTGCCGGTGTTGTTTACGTGGTGCGGGTTTCTCCTCGTCCGCCTGCCGCTGGCGTACCTGCTGACTGGGCCGCGGTTCGGAATGGGTTTGTACGGTGCGTGGCTGGCGATGTGTGCGGACCTCGCAGTCCGCGGGACGTTTTTCTTTTGGCGTTTTGCGAGCGGCCGGTGGAAGCTGGCCCAGGTATGAAGCCGGGATTGCACCTTCGCCCGCCGGGCGGACTTCGGTATGCTGAGCGTCGGGAGCCGCTCATGCGTCTGCTGGGGCTATTCACTCTGATTCTGGGAGCCGTGGCGGCCGCCCCCGCGGGGGTGGGGCGCGTGGCCGCGCCGCAGGAACGCCGCGATCGGCACGGCGACCGCCTGCCCGAGTCGGCCGTCACGCGGATCGGCACCGTTCGGTATCGCGGCCCGATGGCCCGGGGCCCGGACCCGAAATCGCTGGCGGTGCTGCGCGACAATCGCGTCGTCGTCGTCGATGCCGAGACGTGTGCGGAGTTGCGTCGGCTGCCCGGCCCCGACCCCACGAAACTGGAAGTGGACAACTTTCTCCTCGACCCGACCGGCCGCCGCGTGGCTTATGGCGGGGGCAACCGCATTACCGTTCTGGATATCGCCACGGGCAAGACCGCGTTCGAGGGGCAATTTGAGCGGGAATCGTACCGCGGTGGACTCGATTTCTCCGCCCGACCCGTGGCGTTCGTCCCCGGATCGGACGTGCTGATCGCCGAGTGCCCGATGTGCGAGATGCCGATCATCGCCTGGCACATCGGCCGGGGCCAGCGGGCCTGGCAGTTCGGCCCCGTCGACGTCGGCAACGACGACACGACGACGCATGTCCTCGGGCTGATCCCGGACAAATCGCAACTGGTTGTCGTACGGTCGCGATCACTGGATACGATCGCGATGATGCTCGACGCCGCCACCGGCGAAGAACGCGACTCGCTGGAGCTGGATTCCAATTTGAGCTACTCCCAGGTCGTGCTCTCGCCCAACGGAAAGCAGTTGGCTTGCACCGATAACGCGCTCGGAATTCACCTCGTCCACCTGAGTGGCGAAGACAAACGGGCGACGATCAAGGTGCCGGGCGAGACGGAAAGCTATGGATTCCAGTTCTCGCGAGATTCGCGTCGACTCGTCGTGTTGGGGCCGTACTGGATGCAGGTTTTCGATGCCGGCACCGGGAAGTCGCTCGCCCGGAACAACTCTTCGGGGTTTATCGGCACCAGCTACCCCCGCCTGATCTTCAGCGAAGATGACTCGACGCTCTGGGTCTCCGGGGCGGGGGACTCGCCGTGGCGGAAGTTCGACGGACGGACGGTCAAGGAAAAGAAACTCCCCGACCTCGGGCCGAGGGGGCACGTGACCTGCCTGGCCGTCAGTGCCGACGGCTCGCGGATCGTCACTGGCTGCGACGAGGATCCGCCTCGGGTTTTCAACGGCGTGACGGGTGAACAGCTTCGCCGGTATTCGGCCTCACTCTTCGGCGCGATTGCCGGGCGGGATGATTCCGGCGTCGGCGGCGTGGTGATCACGGCCGACGGATCGCTGGCCGCGCTGCGGATGAACGACGACCGCGTCGTGATCTGGGAGCCGGACACCGGGCGCAACCGTCGCACCATCAACCTCGGCGGCGAGATTGCCGTCGACAACACGATTGCGCTCAGCCCGGACGGCAAGACGGTTGCCGTGGGCCCGGGTCGATTCGCCGGGCCGAATGGCGGCAAATTGGAGAGTTCGCTCCGACAGTTTGACGTGGGCACGGGTAAGGAGAAGGCGACCGTCATACCACTCGGCGGACAGGCCGCATCGCTGGCGTATTCGCCGTGCGGCCGTTGGCTCGGCGTGGTGGCCGCGCAACAGGAAGACTCGCCCGGCTATCTACTTTTCGACGCAGGCACCGGCCGGCTGTACCGGTCGATCAGCGGAATCGTGTATGCGGCCGCGTTCGTCCCGTTCGGCGACGCGATCGTGTACTCCACGCAGGAAGAACTCGTCATGTGGGAGCCGGCCTCCGGGCAGGTCCGCGTCCGGTATGCCCTGCCACACGACGACATGATCGATCTGCTCGCCGTCTCGCCTTGCGGCCGATGGCTGGCCGGCGGCAACAACGGCTCGGGCACGCGCAAGATATACCTTTGGGACTTGCGGACGGGCCAGGCGCTGCCGCCGCTGTACGGACACAACCATTACATCTCGTCGCTGGCGTTCGGGCCAAACGGCCGGCTGGTGAGCGGCAGCTTCGACACGACCGCATTGGTGTGGGACGTGAACACCCGGCCTTGCGCCGCGCCGGCTCCGCTCGCCCGGGATCTATGGGCCGCCGCCTGGGCCGACCTCGCCGGCGACGGCACTACCGCCCATAACACGACGGAGCGGCTGATTGCCACAGGGCCCGACATCGTGCCGTTTCTGCGCGAGCGGGTGCGACCTGCAATGGCCGTCGATCCCGCCGTCGTTGCAGAACTCATCGGTCGGCTCGATGCGCCCAAGTTTGCGGACCGGCAACGGGCCACGTTGGAGTTGGAGCGACTTGACCGGATTGTCGAGCCGGCCCTGAGACGCGCGGTACAGGAACTCCCGTCGGCCGAGTCGCGCCGGCGGGCGCAAAGGCTGCTCGACCGGTTGGACGGGCCGTACTCCGATCCCGACCGGGCCCGCGACATGCGAGCCGTTGAAGTCCTGACTCGAATGAATGAGCCCGATGCGATGGTACTGCTGAAGGAACTGGCCGGCGGTGAGCCGGCCGCGAGATTGACGCAGGCGGCCCGGCGGGCCTGCGACCGGAGGTGATACGACCGATGCGACGCCGGCGAAGCGGTGGCGGCTGGGCCGCCATTCTTTACACGATGCGCATGGCCCGACGGGTCGGCTTCCGCCGGCTCTGGCACGCGCTCCGGGCCCGCAACGCCTGCAAGACCTGCGCGCTGGGCATGGGCGGCCAGCGGGGCGGCATGGTCAATGAGGCCGGGCAGTTTCCCGAGGTGTGCAAGAAGTCGCTGCAGGCGATGGTGGCGGACATGCAGGGCGGCATTCCCGCCGACTTCTTCAGTCGGGTGTCGATCGGGCAGTTGCAATCGCTGTCGCCGCGGGAGTTGGAGTGGACCGGCCGGCTGACCGCGCCGCTGTATGCCGGGCCGGGCGATACGCACTACCAGACCATCGGCTGGGACGACGCTCTGGAGAAACTCGCGGGCCAACTGAAGTCGCACACGCCGGACCAGGCGTTCTTTTACGCATCAGGCAGGTCGTCGAACGAGGCGGGGTTTCTCCTGCAACTATTCGCCCGGCTCTACGGCACCAACTTCGTCAATAACTGCTCGTATTACTGCCATCAGGCATCGGGCGTGGGCCTCGGTCGCGCGCTGGGCACCGGGACGGCGACTGTCGCTCTCGAAGACATCGAGTCCGCCGACCTTGTCGTGCTGATCGGCGGCAACCCGGCCTCCAATCACCCGCGCCTGATGACGACGCTGAAGGGCGTCCGTCGGCGGGGCGGGCACGTCATCGTCGTCAATCCACTCCGCGAGATCGGGCTCGTCAACTTCCGCGTGCCGTCGGATCCGCTCAGCCTGCTGTTCGGCAGTAAGATCGCGTCGCTGTATGTGCAGACGCACGTGGGCGGCGACATTGCGTTGCTCACTGGCGTCGCCAAACTCCTGTTCGAGCGTGGCACGATTGAGGAGTCGTTTCTCGCCCATCACACCGACGGGGCGACGGATTTCCGTTCCGCCGTTGAGCGGACCACATGGGACGACCTTACAAATCTCTCAGGCGTGAGCCGGGCGCAGATGGAGGCGTTCGCCGACATGTATGCGGGCTCGCACCGCACGGTGTTTGCGTGGACAATGGGTATCACGCATCACCTGCACGGCGTCGACAACGTGCGCATGATCGCCAATCTCGCGCTGATGCGCGGCATGGTCGGTAAACCTGGCGCGGGCCTGCTGCCGATCCGCGGGCACTCCAACGTGCAGGGGCTCGGCACCGTCGGCGTGGCACCGCAATTGAAGCAGGCGGTGCTGGATAATCTCGAGCGGGTGCTGGGCGTGTCGCTGCCGCGCTCCCCCGGAATGGACACGATGGCCTGCACCGAGGCGGCGGCCGCGGGCCGGATGAAGACCGCCCTCTGCCTCGGTGGCAACTTCTACGGCGCTAGCCCCGACGCGCAGTTCACGAAAGACGCGCTCGGCAAACTTGACATGGTCTGCTATCTGAACACGACGCTGAACACCGGCCTCGCCCACGGCCGGGCGAAGCACACGCTGATCCTCCCGGTGCGGGCCCGCGACGAGGAGCCGGAGCTGACGACGCAGGAGTCGATGTTCAGCTTCATCCGCGTGAGCGAGGGCGGGCCGGCACGGTATCCGGGCCCGAAGAGCGAGGTCGCGATCCTCGCCGAACTCGGCCGGCGAGTGTTCGGCCCCGGCGGACCCGTCGACTGGGACGAGATGCAGCAGCATGCCTCGGTCCGCGGCCTGCTCGCCAAAGTCACGCCCGGCCTGGAAGCGCTGGCCGAGGTCGACGCGGGCAAGCGGGAGTTCACCATCCCGGGCCGGATTCTGCAAACGCCCCGTTTCCCGACGCCCAACGGCCGGGCTCAACTGTCGGTCGTGGCGATTCCGCCACTCGTCGGCTCGGGCGATCAACTGCGGCTGATGACGATCCGCAGCGAAGGGCAGTTCAACACCGTCGTGTACGAAGACGAGGACATTTACCGCGGCCAGGAGCGGCGCGACGTGATCCTGATGCACCCCGCGGACATGTCGGCCCGCGGGCTGACGCCGGACCAGCGAGTGACCGTCCGCAGCGCGTGTGGCGAGATGCACGACATCGTGGCCCGGGCGTATCCGGACGTGCGGGCGGGCAATGCTGTCATGTACGCGCCGGAGGCCAACGTGCTGGTCCCGAAGCAGGTCGATCCGGATTCAAAGACGCCGGCGTTCAAGGCGGTGGCCGTCACCGTCGTGCCGGCCGTCGTCCCCGCGCCGGCCCGCCGGGCACTCGCCACCGTCTGACCGACCATGCCACCCACGCCAGAGACTTTTCGCGGATGCCTGATCCTCACCGGCCCGACCGGCTCGGGGAAATCCGCGCTGGCGGTCGAACTGGCCGAGGCGATCGGGGCGGAGATCATCGCGGCCGACTCGATGACGGTGTACCGGGGCATGGACATCGGCACGGCCAAGCCGAGCCCCGCCGACCGGGCCCGAGTGCCGCACCACCTGATCGACGTGCTCGACCCGGCGGAGTCGGCCAGCGTGGCATGGTGGCTGGAAGCGGCGGCCGGGGCGGTCTCGAACATTCGAGCCCGCGGCCGCGTACCGCTCTTCGTGGGCGGCACGCCTTTGTACCTCAAGGCGCTGCTGTTCGGGCTTTTTGAAGGGCCGCCGGTTGACGCCGGGGTCCGGAAGAAGTGGGAAATGGAGGCCGACCGCATCGGCCCCGTGGCCCTGCACGCCCGGCTGGCCGAGATCGACCCGGTCTCGGCCGGCCGGCTGCACCCTAACGACGTCCGCCGGGTGGTCCGGGCCCTCGAGGTGTACGAATTGACGGGGAAGCCGTTGAGCAGTTTGCAGATGCAATGGTCGGAAGAACCGGCCGACGACCCCCGAGTCCTGTGCCTCGACGTGCCCCGCGAAGTTCTTTACCGCCGGATCGACGCCCGGGTTCAGGAAATGGTTCTGGCCGGCTGGCTCGACGAAGTCCGGCGGCTCCGTGAGCGGCCGATGAGCCGGGAGGCGGCCTTCGCCCTCGGTTACCAGCAATTGGCCGCGGTCCTCGACGGGAAAATGTCTCACGACGAGGCGATTCGAGCCATTCAGCAGGCCAGCCGGCAGTACGCCAAGCGGCAATTGACGTGGTTCAGAAACTGGCCCGGCCTGAAGTTTGTGCGACCCGAATTGACAACCATCCGAGCCGCATCAAGAATAGAGGGGTCGGACGCCCGCGCCCCAGGTGCATTCGGCTGCGTTTCCGACACCGTCCGCGAGCCCGAGGCGGGGCAATGAAGACCATTCAGTTTCACGTCGTCGAGGGAGTCGACAAAGGGCGTGTCTATCGCGACCTGCCCGTCCCCGTCTCCATCGGGCGGGAGGAAGGCAACGTCCTGCGCCTGAACGACGAGCGTGTCAGCCGGTTTCACGCTAAGATCCAGTACGACGGCGAAGACGTCATCATTACCGACCTCGAGAGTACCAACGGGACCCGCATCAACGGCGACCCGGTGCAAATCCGTCGGCTTCAGGCCGGCGACCGGATTGGCGTTGGCCGATCGGTCCTCGTGTTTGGCTCGGCCGAGGAGATCAAGAACCGCGTTGCCCGGCTCCGGTCGTCGACGCGGCCCGCCGTGGTGACGCAATCGATTACGATTCCCGAGGCCGCCGCTCTGACCGACGCGGCCGCCGTCCTGCTCGACCCGCACGAAGCCCCGCTCTCCGACAAGTTCTGGGCCAACGTCCAGCATCCTCCGGCTCTGCCCTCGAAGCTGCACCCGGCCCAGGCTGCCCGCCTGACCGAGATCCTGGACTTCATGCACCGCGGTATCGCCAGCGCGGCTGACAGCGTCCGTATCGGCGCGCAGGGCGAACACGTTTCGTTGCCCCTTTCCGACTGGCTGAAGATCCAGGCCGTACAGACGTTGCTCGCCCACTACGCTCGGGCCGTCAGCGATCCGGGCGAGGCTGACGAGTAAACTCGGCGCAAAAAAGTGACCCCGCGCACGGCGGGGTCCTGGCGAATCCCCTCATTTTCTTCCGACGACCTAAAGCAGACTTTCCAGAAGGTACTTGAGCTTGCGCACTTCCTGGTGCATCGGGAATTGCGGCTCGGGCTTGTCGTGGATGTCGACGCTCAGCGTGTAGCCGTACCGGCACCGGCTGAGCTGATTCACGATTTTTCCGTACTCGATCTCGCCCTGACCGACGCGGACCTGGAACTTTTCGGGGTCATGGCCCGAATCACGCAGGCGGACGTGGCGGACGAATGGATAAAGTTCGTCGAAGTCCTGGCTGTGGAACGGGCCGGCGAGGTAATGGCTCGGATCGAGCGCGACGCCAAGACCCGGCACCAGTCGGCAGAGTTCCACGGTCTTGCCGGGCGTCTCCGTCCAGGTGCCCATGAGCGTCTCGATTGCCAGCGTCACGCCCTCGATCTTGGAGATGCGGACGAAGCGGGTCATCCGCTCGACCTCGGCGGCGAAATCCGTTTCCAGACTCGCGGCCGGTACGCTCACGACGGGCACGGCCAGTACGCGGGCGAGCCTGCAAATCGCCTGCAGTTGCTGGTCAATTTCCGCCGGGGTTCGGTCTTCGCCGAACGCCACGTGGAATGCCGCGGCCGTCACGCCGGGCCACGATTTAAGCATCTGTGCCGCTTTGGACGGATCACTGGCGACATCAGTCGGACTGAGGTGCGGGCCGCCCTCGGTCAGGGCAACGTCCGCCTTGGCGAATCCCATTTCGCTGATCGACCGCAGGGCATCGGCCAGCGGTTGCGTCCCGAAACAGAGTGTCGAACATGCAACGTACACGACGCAGCCTCCTTGCGCATCCGGTACGCACCGGGAGCGGCGGCGGCAGGGCCAGACAGTGTTCAGGGGAGCGGAGCGTATAACCGCGATCCCGAAACGGTGCAATAGCAAAACCCGCGCTGCGAAAAAAAACCACCCGTGCTATTCGGCCCGCGGGGAGGTGGGGGATGACATATACATCGGACGGCTGGCAGACGGTGCTGGCCGAGATCGAAACCGCGTCGGCCGACATGCTGAGCGACCTCGACACGCGCGAGGCCGAACTCGCACGCACCGGCGACGAGGAGGGCGGCGAGTCGTTTCGCAAGACGCAGACGCGGATCAACGCCCGGCTCCAGAAACTCGGCGAGCGGATCGCCGCCGCCGAGCGGTCGGCCGACGAAGTCGGCGCGGAAATCGCCGCCGCGGAAAATGACCTGCGCCAATGGCACGAGCAGGGTCACGCCCTGCACGCCCGACTCACGGCATTCGCCCGCGGCTAGAATCTGGCGGGTCGCTGCACTAACGTCACAGGATGAGACACTTCATCGCTGTGGCCGTAGCGTGCTTCGTCGTCGGGTCGGCC
>JAIBBI010000287.1 GCA_019694755.1 Gemmataceae bacterium | reverse complement strand
ATCTTTCCGTGCTGGTCAATGATCCTGATTCGCCGGGCACCTTTATCAACACCGCTGCAGTGACGGGCGCCAACTACTATTCTGACGTCGTGGTTGGCGACTTCAACCAGGACGGGCTGCCGGACGTTGCTACAACATCAAGAAACCTCCTCAAAGAATTGCACTTGTTCATGAACAATCCGGCGATGCCGGGCGCATTGTTGACACCGTTTCGATCGAGCTTCATCACCGGGCCGCTGCTCGCCGCCAGTGATTTCAACGCGGATGGACTGCTCGACTTCGTGAATAGTACTGCTGATTTTCTAATCAATGGTCCACCGGGAGTGTTTTCGGAGAGTTCGGGAGTCGCTATGAATCCGTTGTTGCTGAACGCGGCCGATCTGGACATGGACGGACTGGCAGACCTTGTCGGCATTGACTTTGACCGGACTTCTATTTTCGTAGGGTTGCATCGGACGAGTAAAACGGTCGAGGCGTCCCACCCGCTGGACGGCGTCCGGACGGATTTTGGCGTTCGGCGTGAATCGGATCGCGATGGAATCCGTAACGCGATCGAAGACCTTGCGCCCCATGCCGGTGACGGTAACAATGACGGCATTCGCGATAGCCAACAGTTCCATGTGGCGTCGCTCCCCAACCCTTTTGACGGCGAGTACGTGACGCTGGTCTCGCCGCCAGGGACGCAGCTGCTCGACGTGCGGGTGATTCCAAGTCCTTCACCCGCCGATGCCCCAGTGGGAGTTGCCTTTTCGGCAGGTTTCTTTGAATTCACCGTGGAAGGTGTGGCACCGGGTGGGCAAACGACCGTGGAGCTCATCCTGCACTCCCACAGAACGGTCAACACGTACTACAAATACGGGCCAACGCCGGATGACCCGGCACCGCACTGGTACCAATTTTTGTTCAGCCAGGCTTCCTGTGACGTGGGAATCGATTGCACTGGCGCGGAGTTTGTTAACGGCCGAGTCATTCTGCATTTGCAAGATGGCGGCCGCGGTGACGATGATCCAGCGTCCGCACGCATCCACGATCCTGGCGGTCCGGCCTTCGGCTCCAGGTCCCCGCCATCTTCGCCGCGGATCTTCGGCAGTGACACGATCATGTTAGGCCAAGATCTGTCCACCCTGTTGAAGTTCACAACGTACGACGACGAGGTGTATGCGGCGGATATCCGCTGGGGCGATGGGAGCACCGAATCGTTTCCGGTCGACCGCGATGGCGTGCGCGCCTGGGTCTCCACAGGCCATCGGTTTCGGGATCCAGGCAGCTATGAGGTCCAGGCCACGCTCCGCGGGAGCGGTGGTTTTCGGGATTCGGCAACGCACACGGTTCAGGTAATGGCCCTGCCGGAAGCGTTCGCGGCAGCCCAGCTTGTTCCCAATGCTGCACATCCGGGAACCAGCACTCTGGTCGTCGGCGGTTCGGACCAAGACGATCTGCTGCACTTGTCGCTCGAACCATCAGGCAGGTCGATCAGGGCGACGTTGAATGACACGTTGTTCGGAACCTTTCCCGTCGACGCGATCTCGTTGGTGGTGGTACTTGGCAACCTGGGCAACGATCGGCTGGAAGTCGATCCTGGCATCTCGCGGGAGGTCGTGCTCGTTGGTGGCGAAGGTGACGACGTGTTGCTGGCACTGCCGGGGAATGCGTCCATTCTCGGCGGTCAAGGTAAGGACCGATTTCAATTGACCGCCTCCGACATCACGCTGAACCTCAAGCAGTCGGCAACCTCTCCCCTCGCCACCCTCGAGACCATCGATATTGCAGGGGGCCATCGCAATACGGTGATTATCGGCGCCGAGACGGTGAGCGCCGTCAGCGGGTCGGCCGGCCCTTTGATTGTCCTGGCAAATGATGATGACGTCGTCCAATTTGACGACGGGTTCTCCGTAGAGAATCCAATCTTCCAGGATACCGCGTTTTTTCATGTCGTCTCCCGGAACGACGCTAAGATCTTGTTGGGCGGACTGCGTCCGTGGCAGAACCCCGTGCGCCGACATGACGCCAATCTCGACAATTCGGTGACGCCGATTGATGCCCTGGTCATCATCAATGAATTAAATTTGCGACAATCCCATCAATTGCCGGTACCGCCGGTCCCTGATCTTGCACCGCCGAAGTACTACGACACTACAGGAGACAATTTCATTTCGCCCTTGGATGTGCTGGCCGTGGTAAACTACCTGAACAGGCACGTACTGGCCGAAGGTGAATCGACGGGGCGCACGTTTTCGGAGCGCGCGCTCCTGGACGGCCGCCTGGTCTTCGCTCCGGAACATGCATCATTGGTATCTTCAACCACAGGCGGTGTAGTCCGCGACCTCGTGGCCACCCAAGGTGTCCAGGCGAAGTACCGGCTGTTGTCCGGAGCATTGGCTGCGGCTCTCAGTGATGAAAATTTTCGGTACCGTGCGCCACTGCTGCGTCGTGCAGCGCCCGTTCTTCAGGAAGTACCGGTCGCAGCCAAGCATGCGTTCTGGCAGGATTCCATCGACTGGACGTTGGACCTCCTGGGAGACCTGATACATTCCTTGGGGAATTAGGCCTTAATCACGTGAACCCCTCTTGCGCGATTGAGGTCTAGCGCATAAAAAACTCGAAATTCCCCGAGCAGCTCGCGCTTTCTGGTTCGGCCCGGAGACGCGAGGTGCTCTGTCAAGGAGGACTTTCGAGTGAAGACCAAGGTCGGCCAAACCACGGGCTCCCGCAAGCGGCCGTCTCGCCGCCAACCCGCCTGGGAGGAAGGAGTGGAAGCGGCGGTAACGCCGCGTCCGGCAGCGTCTCGAACGAAATCCCCTGGCAGTCGATCGTGGCCCGTGTGGGGCGCCGCCGGTGATGCAGGTTGGGAACTTACGATTGGAGCTGAGCGAGTGGCATGGCGGCAGCGCCTACGGGGGCGTGGTGGTGGTCCATCAGTTGGTCCGAGAACTCGGGTTGGCGGAAGCGATCGACGAGCACTTGGAGTTATTGAAAGTTCATAAGCCCTATCATGAGTCGGATCATGTGCTGAACTTCGCCTACAACGCTTTGTGCGAAGGAGATTGC
>JAIBBI010000124.1 GCA_019694755.1 Gemmataceae bacterium | reverse complement strand
GAAAGACCTGGCCGCGCTTCGAGAAGCGGGCCGGGTGGGCGAGTTCACCGTCGGGCCGCCGCCGGCCGGGAAGTCGGGCGAACTCGTGCCCTATCTCGGCTCGACCGGTGTCGTCGCCGGCGTCACCAAGTCCGCGCAGCGACCCGAAGCGATGTATTCACTCCTGCGCCATCTGTGCGACTCCGAGGCGAGCCTCGAAGTGGTACACAGTCCGTCGTTCGGCAGCGCACCCTACCGGCCCAGCCAACTCGGCGACCGGAGAGACGGCTGGTTCAACTACGGGTTCGATGCCGCCGGGACGGAGCGACTGCGCAATTCGCTGGGCTTGGTCATGGAGCCGCGCGCGGTCAACGCGCCGGTCCGCCTGCGGGTCCGCGAACAGGACAGGTATCGCCGCGTTCTGCTCGATGCGATTCGCAAGGCCATTGCCACGAAGGCCGATCCGAAGGCCACGCTTGAAGCCGTCGCCGCCGAGTGGCGCACGATCGACACCCGCCCGGCCGACGAACGGCTGACGGAGTATCTGCGCAGTCTCAACCTGCGACAGTAGCAACGATCAGAAGCGATCCGCGCGATACGGCCGGGGATCGACATGCGGCGGCCGGCCGTCGAGCATCTCGGTGATCAGGCGGGCCGTGCCGGTTGCCAGGCTGACGCCCAGCATGCCGTGCCCGGCAGCGATCCACAGGTTGTCCGCCCGGGGCGCGGGGCCGATCACCGGCAACCCGTCCGGGATCATCGGCCGCCAGCCCATCCACTGCTCGCGCACGTCCGGCCCCATCGGCTCGCGCAGGTATAACTTCGCCGCATCAGTGAGCAGGCCGATCCGCTTCGGGTTAATCGTCGAATCGTAGCCCGCGAACTCCATCGTCGAGCCGATACGGAAGCCGCCCGCGAACGGCGTCACCGCCACCCGGTGTTCCTCGAAGATCATCGGGTACTTCGGGCATACACTGGGCCGACTTGTCGTCAGCGACACGCCCTTGCCCGGCTCGATCGGCAACCGGATGCCGACGGCACGGTGCAACAGCGGCGTCCAACTGCCTGCCGCGACGACGACCGCATCCGTCGGGATCTCGTCGTCGCCCGCCCGCACGGCGATCACCCGCCGGCGACGAACGACTACATCGTGAAACTCGCACTTCTCACGGATCGCGACCCCGCGGGCCCGCGCTGCCGCAGACCAATTGGCCATCAACTCCGCGGGTTGTAGATGCCCGTCGCCGCGGTACAGCCAGCCTCCCCCGAGGCCGGGCACCAGCGCGGGCTCGAGTGCACTCAGTTCATCGCCCTGAAACCGGTCGGCCCCGACGCCGAACTCCGACCGCAAGAGCGCATCGGTCGCTGCATAATGCTCCTGCTCCGCAGGCGACCGGAACACGAATAGCAACCCCGTCGGCGACCACTCGGCGGCGACCTCGCCGCGGTCGAAGAGTTGGCCGTAGAGCGTGCGCGACGATTGCAGCAGGGCGTGCAACGCTCGCCCGGCCGTCAGCATGTCGCGCCGATTGCACCGCCGGGCGAAGCGGAACATCCACGACCACAGGGCCGGGTCGGCGCGGAACCGGATCGCCAGCGGCGAGTTCTTCTGAAACAGGGTCTTGAGTGTGGAAAGGAGGACGCCAGGGCCGGCGAGCGGCAGGACGTGGCTGGGGCAGACGTAGCCGCAATTGCCGTGGGAACAGGCCCCGCCGACCCGCCCGCGGTCGATCAGGGTGACCGACCAGCCGGCCTGCGCAAGTGCGTCGGCACAGGCGACGCCGATGACGCCGGCCCCGACGACGACAACCCGCCGGTTCACGATGTCGGCGTTTGCGTCTGGCTGACCATGGTGGTCTGGCGGTCGCCCCGCATGATCTCGGTGATCTGACCCTGCAACTCGCAGAACGCGGCCGCACACTTCGGGTCGAACTGCTTGCCCGACATCCGCTGAAGCTCGGCGAAGGCGTCTTCCGGCGTGCGTACCCGGCCGAGGTGATACGGCCGGGCAGTCGTCATCGCGTCGAATGCGTCGACCACGGCCACGATGCGGGCGAGCTGATTGATGTCTTCGCCGGCCAGTTTGTCCGGGTAGCCCTGCCCGTCCCAGCGTTCGTGGTGGTTGCGGACGATCGGCGTGATCGGGATCAGGTCCGGAACGGTGCTGACGATGGCCGCGCCCTTCGTCGTGTGCTTCTTCATCTCCTCCCACTCTTCCGGGGTGAGCTTGCCCGGCTTGCGGAGGATCGCGTCGTCGACGCCGATCTTGCCGATGTCGTGGAGCGGTGTGCCGATCTCGATCAGATCGAGGTCTTTCTTGTCGAGGCCGAGCTGCCGGCCGAGCATCAGCGCGTAGTTGGTCACACGGGTGGTATGACCGCCGGTGTACTCGTCCTTCATCTCGACGGCCTGGGCCAGCACCGTGATCGTGTTGCGGAACAGGTCGCGCTGCTTGCGGAGCAGTTGCGCGCACTCGATGCCCGCGCTCACGTTGGCCGCCAGGGCGTCGGCGAGGTGCAGGTCGTCTTCGCTGAACGGCTTCTGCCAGTACGACCGGTCGAGGTGCAGGATGCCCACGCGGTTGCGCGGTGTTCGGAGCAGCACGCACAGTACCGAGGCCATCGCCCCGTCGGCGATGCTCTGGGCGGCGGCCAGCTCGGGGTCGTCGGACACGCTGCAACACAACACGCTCTCGCCGCGGACGAAGCACCGCTGCGCGAGCCGCTGACTGAAGTGGAACCGCCCGGGGTTCACCTCGCCGCGACCCGTCGCCAGGGCCCGGAGCTTCAGCTTGCCTTCGGGGCCTTCCGCGAGGACGATCGCACCGCGCTGGGCGTCGAGCACCTGCACGGCGTCGTTGAGGATCAGGTGGAGGAGTTCGTCCTCGGTCTCGATATGAACGAGGTGGTGTCCGGCCCGGAGCATGGCGAGCAGTTCGTCGCCGGGCCGGAGGCCGCGGTTGCGATCGAAGACGAATCCGCGGAGCAGGTCTTCCCAGGAAGAGTTGGCGGTGGCTTCGACGAGGATCTTGTCGATGGCGGGCGGTTCGGCCGGGGCGGCCGGCATGCTGTCGGTGGTCTCGACGATCATCGCGATCTTGCCGAACTGGACAATATCGCGGACGCGGATCGACTTTTCCTGGGCCCCGATGCGGACGCCGTTGACGTAGGTCCCGTTGGTGCTGTCGAGGTCTTTGACGACCCAGCCGACGGGCCCCGCGTAGCGCACCTCGGCATGTCGCCGGCTGACCGACGAATCGTCGAGTACGATTTCCAATGAACCGAGTCGGCCGGCCCGGATCGTCGCGTCGGACTCCCAGACCTTGCCTTTGACCTCGTCACTGATGCCGCGCAGGCGGATGTTCTGCTTCACATCTCAACCCTGGTACGGGATGGCGGAGGGTTGTCGGCCCTGATAACAAAATAATGTAGCATGGAAAAACGCCTAATACACGCCTGTTCGGTCGAGAAGCCGGAAGAACCCTTACACCCGGTCCGATCATGCGGGTCGCACGCCGACTTCTGACCGCCATTCTCGCTGCCGGGGGCCTGGCCCTCGCCCAGGCCGAACCGGTTCGGCCCGCCGGCGACTGGTTCTCCCCCGCCGACCGGCCGGCCGTCGGCCCCCGCCTGACCCGCTCTCACTCCGGCAAGGGCTGGGGCCCTGCCCGCGTCGCCGTCTCCGACCCGCTGCCCGCGATCCGGTTCGACCCCGCCGCCCGCACCCCAGCCACAGCCCAACCATTGACCGTGCCCGCTTCCGTCGAGGGCAATCTGGCCCCGGAATCCTCGGCCTACTTGCGATTGGCGATGAAGGACCGCGGCCAGGTCACGCTCGATGCGGTCGCCCGGCGACTGGGCAGCCCGCTCGACCCGATCCTGAACGTCCGCGACCTGACCCGCGACCGCGACGTACCCGGGGCGGCCATCGACGATTCGCCCGCCCTCGGGGGCGACTGCCGGCTGACACTCACGCTCGACCCGGGCGCGTACCTCGTCGAATTCCGCGACACGCAGTACCGCGGCGGCCCCGATCATCGGTTCCGCCTGCGCATCACGCCGGGGCCTTGCCCACCGCTCCCCGTCCCGCTGGCCCTGCCCCGCGGCGCGACGACTGCACTGTCGTGGGGGGCATCGAGTCGGCTCGTCACCATGCCAGTCGACGCGCCGAGTGCCAGCGTCGACTTCAGCGCGAACGCGGTCGCTTGGCCGAACACCGTCCTCGTCAGCGATTGTCCGGAACTCGTCGAGCGTGAGCCGAACGACGACGCAGCCACGGCCACGCCCGTCCCCGTGCCGGGCGGCGTGACCGGCCGATTCGCCCGTTCCGGTGACCGCGACTGGTATCGGCTCGATCTCCGGCAGGGTGAGCCGGTCCGCGCGACCGTCTGGGCATCCGAGTTAGGCTCGCCGGCCGACGTGCTGCTGCGACTCTTTGACTCGACCGGCAAACAACTCGCGGCTTCCGACCCGTCGCAAAACGTGCCGCGACTCGATTACACACCCCCGGCCGACGGCGCGTACTTCATCGTGGCGGAGCACCTCAACCGCTTTTTCGGCCCCGACCAGGTGTACCGCGTCGCGTTCGCCCGGCCGAGTGGCTTCGCACTGACGTTGCCCTGGCTGACGGCTCAGGTTGCCGCGGGCCACACGGCGAAGATCAAAGTGATAGTCGATCGCTCGGGTTACACCGGGCCGATCGACCTCGTGGCGTCGGGTGTGTCGGGGGTGGCAGGTCGCCGGCGGGTCGAAGTGAATCAATCCGGCGACATCGAACTCACGATCGTGGCCGAGGCCGGCACACCGCCCCGACTTGATACACTGCGCCTCACTGGCACCGCGAACATCGCTGGCCGGGAGGTCCGCGAAACCGCCCAGGGCCGGGACGCGCTGATCAAAGAGCTGACCGGGTTCCGACATCCACCGCCGGACTGGTACTCGGCCATCGCCCTGGCTGTTGTGCCAACGCTGGAACAATCAAAGGACAAGCAATGAACCTGTATCCCAAGTTCGCCGACGCGCTCGCGCTGCCCGAGTTCCTGAAGCAATATGGCTCGGACACGGACCGGTCGCGCTGGAGCAAGGTCCACGACGAGGTCCACCTGAGCGACGAACAGCGGGCCCTCCTGGGCAAATTCACCCGCGAGACGCATGTCCTCGTCCTGGCCGGCGCGTGGTGCGGCGACTGCGTACGCCAGTGCCCGATCTTCTCGCACTTCGCCGAGGCGGCCCCGGCCCTGAAGGTCCGCTACCTCGACCGCGACGATCATGCCGACGCGCAGACCGAATTGCTCGTCAACGGCGGCAAGCGCGTCCCCGTGGTGGTGTTTTTCAGTGAAGACGGCCACGAGGTCGCCCGATTCGGCGACCGCACCCTCGCCGCCTACCGGGCCATGATGGAGCAACACACCGGCGCGAGTTGCGCGAGCGGCGTCGTCAGCCGGGGCGACCCGCTCCTGAAACAGGCGACCCAGGATTGGCTCGACCAATTCGAGCGGGTGCAGTGGATTCTCCGCCTCTCGCCCCGCCTCCGGCAGAAGCACGGAGATTGAATCGGGGCATCTGATGGGCAAACGGAGACGGCGACCGACGGCAATATGTTGCCCGACATGAACTTACGTCCGCACTTTCCTGTCCGGGCGCGGTTATCGGCCATGGGGTGGAAAGGTCCGGTGGGCTTCCGATAGCCGAATCCGGCCGGGTTCGTACATTAGCTATTACCGAAAATCCGTTGTCCGAACGAGGTTGTGAACCGTGGCCGTTCGTATTCGCATGAAGAAGATGGGGCGGAAGCATCGCCACTTTTTCCGCATTGTTGCCATCGACGGCCGGCAGCCGCGCGACGGCCGGGTGATCGAGGAATTGGGCACCTACGACCCGCACGTCCGGGAAACCGCCAACCGCACAACCTTGAAGCCGGAGCGCATCAAGCATTGGCTCAGCGTCGGCGCGCTGCCCTCCGAGCGGTGCGAAACGCTGTTCAAGAAGTACATGGAAAAGTTTGAAAAGCTCGAGGCGGAAGCCAAGGCGGCGGCGGCCGCGCCCCCGGCAGCCTGACGCGCGGGGGACGGCGTCGTGCGGTTCGACGTGTTCACCCTCTTTCCCGAGATCTTCTCGGGATACCTGACGCAAAGCCTGTTGAAATTGGCCCTCGACCGACGTCTCGTTGAGATCCACCTCTGGGATTTCCGCGACTGGGCCGAAGGAAAACACCAACAGGTCGACGACCGCCCATACGGCGGTGGCCCCGGCATGGTGCTGATGCCCGGCCCGATCACCGCCGCGGTGGAAGCGATCCGCCCGCAGCACCCAGAGCCGGGGGAAGTCCTCCTGCTCAGCCCGGCCGGCGAACGGCTCACTCAGCCGCTCGTCCGCGAGTTGCACTCCAAAAAACGCCTGCTGCTCCTCTGCGGCCGGTACGAGGGGTTCGACGAGCGGGTCCGGTTGGCCTTGGACGCCCGGCCGATCTCCGTCGGCGACTTCGTCTGCAACGGTGGCGAAGTCCCCGCGATGACCGTGATCGATACTGTCGTCCGGTACGTGCCCGGCGTACTCGGCGACGAAGACAGCCTGGCCGAGGAATCGCACAACGACCCCGGCCGGCTCGAGTACCCGCAATACACCCGGCCCCGCGAATTCCGCGGCATGCCGGTGCCCGACATTCTCCTCAGCGGCGACCATGCGGCGGTCGCCCGCTGGCGAGCGGAACAAAGCGAACTGCGGAGCCGACCTCCGCAAAGGAAAGTGGAACCATGAAGAACAAATACATGGCCCTCGTCGAGCAGGCTGTCACCCGGACAGACCTCCCGGCTTACGACGTGGGTGACAACGTCGACATCCACCAGCGGATTCTGGAAGGCCAGAAGGAGCGGGTGCAGATCTTCTCCGGCACCATCATTGCCCGCAAGGGCGCGAAGGGCCGGGAGATGATCACCGTCCGCCGGCTGGTCCAGGGCGAGGGCATCGAGCGGGTGTTCCCCGTCAACTCGCCGCGGATCGCCAAGATCGAGGTCAAGCGGTCGGGCCAGACCCGCCGGGCCAAGCTTTACTACCTCCGCGACCGCGTCGGCAAGGCGACCAAGCTCCGCGAAAAGGAAGCCAAGCCGACCGGGCCGACCAAGTCGAAGAAGAAGCCCGCCGAAGCCTGATCCATGATCCCGGCCGGGCTGACCCGCTGGCCGATCTGGCGCCGCTGGTTCGGCACTCGGGCCGAGCGGGCCGCCGGCCGGCACCTGCGGAAGCTCGGGTACCGGATCCTCGCCCGCAACGTGAACCTCTCCGTCGGAGAACTCGACCTCATCGTCCTGGACGGTGAGGTCATTGCATTTGTGGAGGTCCGCTCGACCTCCGGCACCGACCTCGCCCGCCCCGCCGAATCGGTCGATGAGACCAAGCAGAAGAAGGTCGCCGAGGCCGCTCTCGTCTGGCTCCACCGGCACCGGCTCATGGGCCGGCCCGTCCGCTTCGACGTTGTCGCCGTCAGTTGGCCCCCGGGCGCGAAGCACCCGACCATCGCCCATTACCCCGGCGCGTTCTCGCCACCGGGCCGGTTTCAATTCTTCGCGTAGAAATAGCTCTGACGACACGACGAAGGGGGCGGTCATGATTCCCGTCGAAGAACAACTCGCGCGGATCCGCCGCGGCTGCGATGCCATCGTCCCCGAAGACGAACTGCGCAGGAAACTCGAACGCAGCCTCGCGACCGGCAAGCCGCTGCGGGTGAAGTACGGCATCGACCCGACCGGCATCGATGTCCACCTCGGCCACACCGTGCCGCTGCGCAAGCTCCGCGTCTTCCAGGAACTCGGGCACCAGGCGGTGCTCATCATCGGCGACTACACGGCCATGGTCGGCGACCCCAGCGGCCGGGACGTAACCCGCACCCGGCTCACCCCCGAGAAGATCGCCGCCAACGCCCACGACTACCTCGCCCAGATCCGCAAGGTCGTGGACGTGGACAAGGCCGAAGTCCGGCACAACGGCGAATGGTTCGGGAAGTACTCGTTCCTCGACGTGCTGGCTCTTACCGGCAAGACGACCGTCCAGCGCATGCTCGAGCGCGACGACTTCACGAAGCGGTTCCGCGCGGTCCCTTCGAAGCCGATCTACCTGCACGAGTGCCTGTACCCGCTCATGCAGGGGCAGGACAGCGTCGAGATCCGGGCCGACGTGGAACTCGGCGGATCGGAACAACTCTTCAACCTGAACATGGGCCGGGAGTTGCAGAAGGATGCCGGGCAGGAACCGCAAATCTGCATCACCATGCCGATCCTCCGCGGCCTCGACGGCGAACGCCGGATGGGCAAGAGTCTGGGCAACTACATCGGCGTCGGCGAACCGGCCTACGATCAATTCGCCAAGGCGATGAGCATCCCCGACAGCATCATGGGCGAGTGGTTCCTCCTGCTCACCGACCGCAGCCCCTCCAACGTCCGCACCCTGACCAACGAAGGCGCGGGCCCGGAGGATACACACACGCACCCGATGGTGGCGAAGAAGATGCTGGGCCGGGAGATCGTGACGGCCTACCACGGTGCGGACGCCGCCCACGCCGCTCAGGCGGAGTGGGAGCGGCGATTCTCGATGGGTCAGGACCCGAGCGACATCCCCGCGATCGCCATCAGCCCCACCGACCTCGTCGACGGTACGCTGCCGATCGGTAAGCTCCTCGTGCTCCTCGGCCTCGTGAAATCAGGCAACGAGGCCCGCCAGAAGGTTACGGAAGGTGCAGTCACGGTCGGCCCGGACCGCACGAAAATCGCCGACCCGAAGGTCGCGGTCCCCGTCCTTGACGGGCTGATCGTACGCCTCGGCACCAAAAAGGTCGTGAAAGTCAAACTGGGGTAACTGGCAGGCTTTATTCACACACGCACGTGTCCTATCTGTAACAGGACACTCGGATACGGATTTTTCGCATGTTCGATGGTATTCAGCGCAAGCTCGGCGACGCCTTCAAGAAGCTCCGCGGGCGGGGCCGGCTTTCGGAAGCCAACATCCGCGAGGGGCTGCGCGAGGTCCGCACCGCCCTGCTCGAAGCCGACGTGAACTTCGACGTCGTCAACGCCTTCATCACCCGCGTCACGGAGCGGTCGGTCGGGCAGGATGTGCTCGCCCGCATCGATCCCAGTGAGCAGATCGTACGCATCGTCTACGACGAACTCGTCGCCCTGATGGGGCCCGTCGACCACAAGATCAACTTCGCCAAAGACCGGCCGACCGTCCTCATGCTCTGCGGCCTGCAGGGTCAGGGCAAGACCACCAGCGCGGGCAAGCTCGCGCTCACGTTGAAGGAACGCGGCCGGAAGCCATTGCTCGTCGCCGCGGACCTCCAGCGACCCGCGGCCGTCGATCAGCTCAAGGTGCTCGGCGAGCAGATCGGCGTTCCGGTCTATTCCGAGACCGGCTCCGACCCCGTGACCGTCTGCCGGAACGCGCTCGGCCACGCCAAGGAGAAACTTCTCGACACGATCATCCTCGACACGGCCGGGCGGCTCCACGTCGCCGAGATGCCGATGGACGAGCTGAAGCAGATCGACCGGCTCGCCAAGCCGGACCAGGTCTTCCTCGTCTGCGACGCCATGACCGGGCAGGACGCGGTCCACTCGGCCAAGGCGTTCAACGACGCCCTCGAACTCAACGGCGTGATCCTGACCAAGCTCGATGGCGACGCCCGCGGCGGTGCGGCCCTCTCCATCAAGGAGGTCACGAAGGTCCCGATCAAGTTCGTCGGCATGGGCGAGAAGCTGGACAAGCTCGAGGAATTCCACCCCGAGCGCATGGCCCAGCGCATCCTCGGCCAGGGCGACCTGATGGGCCTGGTCGAGAAGGTGGCCCGCGTTCAGGCCGAGGTCAGCGAAGAGGAACTGAAGAAGCAGCAGGAAAAGCTCCAGAAGGGCGACCTCACCCTTCAGGACTTCCGCAATCAGTTTGCCCAGATCCACAAGATGGGCATCAAAGACATGATCGGCATGATGCCGGGCATGAGCGACATGATCCCCGCGGGGGAAGACCCCGAGAAGATGCTGGGCCGGATTCAGGGAATGATCGACTCCATGACCCGCGAGGAGAAGCGGAACCCGGACGTGATCGATCAGTCGCGCCGCCGGCGGATCTCGGCCGGTTGCGGCGTCGAGCCCCACGAGGTCAAGAAGTTCATCGACCAGTTCATGCAGGTCCGATCGCTGATGCGCTCGATGGCCAAGATGAGCATCGTCGAGCGGGTCAAGATGATGACCGGGCTCAACAAAATGGGCGCGTTCATGCCCGGCGCAAAGCTCAAGACCAAGGGCGACACCGGCCACCGCAAGAGCGCGAAGGAGCGTGCCGAAGACCGCAAGAAGAAGCGAAAGCAGGACAAGCGAAAGTGACAGTCAGGTGTCAGCAAGTACAGCCATCCTGACAAGTGGATTGCTCTGGCGGATTGCGGAAAGCAGAAGGCGGTAAACGGAAAAGGCCACCGGGATAGCCCCGGTGGCCTTTGTCTGTTGATGAAGGGCAAGTGTCGGACTCAGGCCGACTTGCGGAACCGCCGGCGGACGAGCCCGCCGATCGCGAACGCCCCGGCCGAAAGGCCCAGGATGGTCGCCGGCTCCGGAACCGGGGTGTAGTTTAGGAACAGGTCATTGCCGGCCTGGAACATGTAGAACCCGCCCACGATCGTGTTGTTGAAGTTGGTCGTGTCGACGATGGCGGGCGGGAAGGGTGATGCCGAAGTCAGCGTCCCGGTCGTCACCGTGCCGAGCCGCCAACTGTAGCTGCGGGTGGCATCCCAGTTGGTCAGACCGGCAGTCGACGTAATTGCGAGAGTTTCCGGAAGGAAGCTCAGGCTCGTGGACCCCGAGAACCCCTGCACGCGGAGGAAGTTGTTCCCTGTACCGATTGTCGTTGTGCTGGACCCGTCAAAGATGTCGGTCAAACTGCCGGCATTTGTTGCCGCCAGGTTGAAGTTGTACCGGCTGCCGACGCCGCCCAGCGAGACGGTCGTGTCAGTCACAGGGGAACCCAGCGTCAGGAGGCCCACTGCCGCGATACCGTTACCAGCTTCCAGAATGCCGTTGACGGTAATGCTGCCGCCGGTCGCCGGGTAGACGAAGCCCGTCGTCCCGCCGGCATTTCCGCCGGCCAGCCGAGCGCCGGCGTTGACAACAACGTTGCCACGGCCGGTTGCACTTCCGACCGAATTGCCGACCACCAGCGAGCCGCTCGCGACCGTCGTCCCGCCGCGATGGACGCTCGGCCCGTTGATCCGGGTGACCGAAGCGCCGGAGTTGGCGATGGTCAGAGTCGAGGCCGCCGCAAACGGGTTGTCGTAAAGGCCCCCGGAGAACGTGACCGAGGTTGCGGAGGTGCCGCCGAGGTTGTTCGTCAGGGTGGCCGACGCGTTCAAACGAACCGGAGCGTTAAACGTCAGGCTCGAGTTCGAGGTGTCCGGCAAGTTGCCGGCAACCAAGAATGTCGGGCTGAGGTTGTTGCTGAAGCTGGAACTAGCGTTGACTTCAACATGGTTGAAAACCGTCCGGCTAGCGAATCGCGGTCCGATCGAACCGCCGTTCAGGTACACGACGTTGGTCGGGTCGCCGAGTACCAGCGTCGTGATCGCTGCGTCGGCCGCATTGATCGCCAGCGTGGCACCCGAGTTGATCTGAATACCGCCGGAAATCGTGTTGGCCTGGACCGGCGAAGGCGTGCCCGACGTACCCGAACCGAGAACCAGCGTGCCGCCCTCGAGGATCAACCGGCCGCCAATACCCGCCAATGCCGCGCCGGTCGCAGTCAATTGCTGGGTCTGGCCCGTGAAATCGAGGCGCCCGCTTCCACCCGGAATTGTGATCGTGCGGCCGGTCTGACTGGACGCCGACGTGTAACGGAATCGGGCGTCATTGGTAATGAAGATATTGGCGGAGCCGACTGCGCTGATGTCGGTGCCGGAAGCGGTAATCGCTACCGTACCGCCATAGATGCGCGTGTCGGTGATGTTGGTACCCGTGAACCCGGCCGTGAATGCGCCGGTCGCGGTTCGCGGATTGAGATCGAGAGTTCCGGGTCCGAGCTTCACGAACCGCCAACCGGCGGACGAGGTACCGGAATTGAAGACCACGTTGCTGTTCACATCGGTGACGGCGTTGAAGATCAGGCCGCGGATCTGATTCGCCGTGGTCGTCGAGTTGGTTAACGTCGCACCGCCGCCGGCAGTTCCCGTGCCTGCAAGAGAAAGCGGTCCCGTTCCCGTGGCCAGGATCGTGCCGCTGGTTACTGCGAGATCGCTGGTGATAGTGACGTTTGCGTTGTCCATGAACAGCGCGTTCACGGTCGATGCGGCCGGCGCGATCGAGGCGGTGTTGATCCGAGCGTTGGCCGTGGACGGCGTAAACGCGTTGTTGACGTACTCTGAAGCGTCGAGAAGCCGTACGCCGACATTCGGCACATGGGTGATGAACCCTTCACCGTGCCCGTTCGGATTCGTGTCACCATACCCGCCGGGGATAATGCTGACGGTCTGAGTTCCTGATGCACCGGCACCACCAGCGAGCGTCGGGGGCGTAGTGAATCGTACGCCGGTCTGCCCCGGACCTGTGGCGGCTGCAGTGTTGGCAAGGCCGGTTCCGGCCACCAGAATCGCCCGACTGTTGCTTTCGCCAAGAGCGCCGGGCGAGAGCAGAATGGTGCCAGCGCCGGACGCGGTCATGCGAATCGCCATGTGACTGCCGCCACCACTGATTGCCAGCGTGGCCGGGCTTTCAACCACGTTGCCGGCGCCGGTCAGAATGCTGAGACCTGCACTCGATGCGGCCGTCACTGTCGAGGTGACCGTTCCACCGATGCTGAGACGATTGCTGATGGCCGTGCCAGTGTTGTCCAAGACCAGCTTACCGCCGGCAATCGCGGTGGTGGTGTAGTTGTCGAATCGCCCGTTGTCGGCCAGTGTTACTGACCCGGACGAGATGTTCAGGCCACCCGAGAAGCCGTTCAACGCGCGGAACTTGAGATCGCCCGCACCGAACTTGTTGACGGCGCTGTTTCCGGTCATCGCGCCGCTGACATCCATGTTGAAGCCGTTGGTGTTAATACGGGTCGCGGCATTGATCAGGAGCTGTTTCGAGGTCGTGACGTTGCCCTGAAGCAACAGACCGAAGTTGGCGGTCGGGCTGAACGAAATCTGGTTAGCCGTCCCCAGATTGGAGTCGGCCCCGATTTCGAGGAAGTTAGTGCTGGCGATACGGGTCACATAGGAATTGGTGTTGTTGCCAGTCACGATGATGCGCCCGCCGACCACGGCCCCTGCGGTCGTGAAACCACCGGTCGTCAGAGCGCCCGTGCCGGTCACCTGCCCGGTCACCATCATCACGCCGCCCGCCGCCGAGGGCGCCAGCGTCAGGTGTCCGTCGTTCGCTTCAATGCCGCGACCATTCAGGTCTGTGGCGCCGACAGTCGGGAACTGGATGCTGCCAAAACCGAAGCCCATGACGTTGTTGCTGACGATCGGGGTCGTCGAGCGGCCTAGGGCCGACGCGTCCTGGAACTGGACAGCCGACCGGTTAAGCGTCGTTATTCCGGTGTAAGTGTTGTTGGGAGACAAGAAGGCCACCGAGGTACCTCCCGAACCCGATCCGGAAATTGTGAGACCGCCGGACCCTGCAATATTGCCGAACACGGCGAGGAAGGTGGTGCCGGTGCTGGCATTCATTGTCGCGATGTGAAGGATGCCCTCGGTCGCCCCGAAATCGATGTTCTGGCTGATACTGTTCTGGACAGTTGTCGTGCCAGTCGCAGTTCCGACCGACATGATCGGACCGGACATCTGCAGCGTTCCGGTTCCCGTGATGTCGGCGCCGCCCGAAGCCGCGGACACCAATGCGAGTGACTTCAGCGCGATCGTACTGTTGTTGACAGCCGGCGTGATCAAACGCACGTTCTGCCCGGCCGTCAGCGTTCCGGTTGTTTCGGAGGCGGTCAACAACCGCACACCATTCGAGTCGTATGTAACGAAGTTGGTGCCATTGCCGGTGCCACTCGTGTCACCCATGAGCCAGGGAATGATGTCAGCCGACGTCGTCCCGAGCCCGGTCGCGACTATTGGCGCGGTGTTGAACTTCAGGTTGGGCGATGCCGCGCCGGCACCAAAACCGGTCGTACTGCCAGTCACCAGTCCAGTCGCCCTAGTTCCGCGGACCAGCGAATCGAAATTCATCGTCGTGGCGCCGCCGCCGGTTCCCAGATTGACCCGGACGATGCTGCCGCCGTTCATGGTCAGAGTGCCCGCATTTTGCGTGACATCCGTGGCGTCCGTACCGCCGGTCAATGAAAAGATTCCGGTATTCAGATTCACGGATGCGATGTTTCCGATTCGCGGGATAAACGCGACACCCGTGTTGTCGAGGTTGATCTGGGCGGACGTGGCGGTAAAGGAACTGCTGTTGAGCGCGGAGCCAGCCGCGCCGCTGTACGCCATAATCGTATTCGAGATACCGGTTGTGACGTTGAAGCTCGGGCGGATCAGCGTCGGGCCCGTGTAGGTATTGGCAGCTGTGAACACGGCATTCGAAGCCGCCGTCCGGATCAGGACTGTGACGCCGTTGGCATCTCCGGAAGCATTGCTGATGACGTTGGAAAAAGTCAGGCCGTTGGTGCCGAGAACCTGGAGCGGCCCGCCATTCAGGCTGACCGGGTTGGCGACGATGAATCCGGTCGCATTGGCGAGAATCCCAGTATTGGCACCGGCGATTTCCAGTGTGCCCGTTCCACCACCGATCGCACCAGTCGCCCCGATGGTCAGATTGCCGGATTGCAATTTCAAGCCGCCGCCGAAGGAGTTGGTGGCATTGCTGAGGACAAGCTGAGCCGTCTCTACGAACGCCGGGGTCAGGTTAACGACCAGTTGACCGGAGGCACCGGTGATTTGCCCCGACAACGTCAGAGTTGAAGGGCCTGACCCAGTGACATTGGTAATGCCCGCGAGCGCAATGCCGGTACTGATCGTGGCACCGAGGCCGTCGTTCACGATCGACGAATTGGCGTTCAGGTTGAACACCTGGCCCGTGGTCGTCGAAATCGTGTACACGCCAGGACTGGCCTGATGGTTGAACGTGATGCCGCCGAGAGTTGGAGAGATATCAAGTGTCACGATTCGTGACGCCGAGATGATGCTGCCGAACGTGGCCGTAGCACCGGAGTCGGGTACGACGGTACCAGTCCAGTTGGCCGCCGTCCCGTAGTTTCCCGCGGCGTTGAGGTTCCACGTCTGCCCCAGGGCCGTGTTCGGAGTCAGTGCCGACAACAGGGCCGGTGCCACAAACCCCAGGACTGCGAGCCGAATTCTCTTCAACATGATCGGGTATCCTCTCGCCGGTGCAACCGCTCTGCGATCACCGTGATTCAGTCCCTGCCGCGAACCGGGGCCCCGCGCTCGTGCAGTTTCGGAAACAAAACTGGATGTAGATATTTCAAAGTAACCGGCGTTTGCTCCGGCCACAACAGCAGGTCATCGCAATTTACCCATCTCCCGAAGGGTCGCCCGGTTATTCCACCTTTGTCGGGAGCGCTGATAAGTTCGAATGAAGTGGCGTCGCCCGCACATCCGATAAATTTTGCCAGAACGGCCATCGCGTGCGGCTTGGGGGAGCAACACGCGAATCGCCGGGGGGATGAACCGCCGTGACGACCAGTCCCGACG
>JAIBBI010000286.1 GCA_019694755.1 Gemmataceae bacterium | reverse complement strand
ACAAGCGGTATCCCCCGGTGCTGTTCCACAAGAAGGAAGTCACCGAAGGGGCCAGAGGCATTGTCGGCGACGATCTGAGCAAGGCGATCCTTTCGACGAACAACAAGATCGTCGGTGTCGTCATCAATGCCATCGACGACCGGCTCATTAGCGCTCAACAAGTTCGGGAGCAGTGGACGATCAACCGAATCAGCCCGTTGGGGGCCATTCTCAAATTGGCGAGGGATTCGGGGCGAGTGGTGATTCTCGCCAGCGATCACGGTCATGTTTGGCATCGCCCCGAAGCCAAACTTTGTGACGGCGACTCTGGTAGCCGCTGGCGTTCGCAAAACGGTGAGGCCATCGACGGCGAGATTGCGATTAGCGGAAGCCGAGTGCGGGAAGAGAACGGCAGTCGTACCGTGATCGTCCCGTGGGTGGAAACGATCTACTACGGCAGACAGCAAAACGGCTACCACGGTGGAGCCACACCGCAGGAGATGGTTAGCCCGCTGGTGATCCTGATGGACAGGACCAGCACCTACAGTGGCCTGTTCGCTTGCGAGTACCCCAAGCCGGAATGGTGGACGGCCCCGCCCGTGGCCTCGGCGGTCGTGGAAGAACCGCCCGTCACCATCGTCACGCCGAAGAAGCCGGTGAGCCTGTTCGACGACCAGTTTGAAAAAGAGGCGAAGCCCGTCGTCACACCGGCGAAGAAGCCCATGACGCAGCCCGTGCCCACCGGCAGTGCTTGGCTCGACCGCTTGTTCGCTTCTACAGGCTACAAAGACCAGAAGGAATTCGTCCGTCGTCACGCCCCCGAAGACGATATGGTCCGTCGTTGTCTCGAAGCCCTCGATGCCAGCGGCGGCATCATGACCCCGCCCGCCTTCTCCAAGGCGGCGGACATTCCTGCGGCTCGTCTCGATGGGCTGATTGCCCGCATTCAGCGGCTGTTGAATGTGGACGGCTACGAGATTCTGACCTTCAGCCGTTCCGAGAATCGGATCGAATTGAACGTCCCGAAACTCAAGAGGCAGTTTGATCTGGATTGACCCTATGGACATTAGCCGAGAACGCCGACGAGAAATCATCGCCGCCCTGCGGAAAGGGACGGTGCCGCAACGTGGCTTGGATTTTCTGGCCGTGGGGCTGACACGTTTCGAGCCGGTGATCGCCAGCGAACTCGGTGACGTGGCCCAAGGCGGCTCGATGTTCAAGGCGGTGCGGGGCGATTACGGCTGCGGCAAGACGTTCTTCGGGCGCTGGGTTCAGGAATACGCCAAGAAGAAAGGATTCGCCGCCGCCGAAGTGCAGATTTCCGAGACGGAAACTCCGTTGCACCGACTTGAAACGGTTTACCGGCGAGCGATGGAGCAGCTTTCGACGACGGATACCTTCTTGGGTGCCTTCCGCTCCATCATCGACGGCTGGTTCTACGGCCTTGAAGAGGACGTGCTGGCCGAAGGAACGATTGACCCGTCCGATGAGAAATCGCTGTCACGCCGGGCCGATGAGTTGCTGGAACAGCGGTTGGCCGAAATCACCCGTGCCACTCCACAGTTCGCCGCCGCCTTGCGAGCCTATCGAACCGCCCAGCGTGCCAACGACCATGCGACGGCAGAAGGCTTGGCGGGCTGGTTGGCCGGTCAACCGCACGTTGCCGCCTCAGTGAAGCGGGAGGCGGGAGTAAAAGGCGACGTGGATCACTATGCCGCCCTGAGCTTTTTGCGAGGCTTGCTCCTGATTCTGAAAGATTCCGGCTATTCGGGGTTGGTTCTGGTACTCGACGAAATCGAAACGCTGCAACGGGTCCGGGGTGATGTGCGGGAAAAGGGACTCAACGCCCTGCGGCAGTTGATCGACGACATTGACAGCGGGCGATTCCCCAATCTTTACCTGCTCACGACCGGCACCCCGGCCTTCTTCGACGGGCCGCAAGGTGTGCGACGTTTGGAACCGCTGGCCCAGCGGCTGCATGTGGACTTCCAGACCGATCCCCGCTTCGACAATCCCCGTGCAGTCCAACTTCGCTTGTCGGCATTTGACCATGACCGATTGCTCGAAGTCGGGATCAAAGTGCGGGACTTGTTTGCCGCTGATTGCTCGTCGCCGGATCGGGTACGTCGGCTCGCCCCGGACAGCTACATCGAACTGCTGGCCCGATCCGTAACGGGCAAGCTCGGCGGGAAGGTGGGGATCGCTCCCCGCTTGTTCCTCAAGAAGCTGGTTTCGGACGTGCTGGACCGCATCGACCAGTTCGACGACTTCGACCCGACGAAGCATTACCAGTTGACCATCGACCGGAACGAGATGACCGCCGTGGAACGTGAATCTCAACCCCAGAGCGTAGATGACATTGAGCTTGACCCGTGACTGCATTCGAGCGACTACATCCGGCACTGCAACACCACATCGTCAATTCGCTCGGATGGAGTGAGTTGCGAGAAGTGCAGTCGTTGTCCATCGAAGCGTTCCTCTCCGGGGCCAACCTCGTCATCCTCGCACCGACTGCGGGTGGGAAGACCGAATCGGCGTTCTTTCCCGTCATCTCACAGATGCTCACCGAAGGGTGGGACGGGCTTTCGGTGTTGTACGTCAGCCCAATTCGGGCACTCCTGAACAATCAAGAGCAGCGGCTACAGAAATACTTTTCCTTGGTCGGTCGGCGGGCGGCTTGCTGGCACGGGGACACAACGCAGGGGGAGCGAAAGCGGATTCTTGCTGATCCGCCCGACTGCCTGCTCACAACACCGGAATCGCTCGAAGCGACTCTGGTGTCTACCAAGATCGACCACCGGGAGTTCTTCAAGAACGTCCGTTGCATCGTGATCGACGAGCTTCACGCCTTCGCCGGTGATGATCGGGGTTGGCACCTGTTGTCCGTCTTTGCCCGCATTCGGAAATTGGCCGACCGTGATCTTCACCGGATTGGTTTGTCGGCCACAGTAGGCAACCCGGCTGAGATGCTGGATTGGCTCTCTTCTGGCTCAAATCGGGAGCGCCGGGTCGTATCGCCCACCCCTGTTGCACGCCAAGCGCCGGACGTGCAACTCGATTACGTCGGCTCTCTGAGCAA
>JAIBBI010000285.1 GCA_019694755.1 Gemmataceae bacterium | reverse complement strand
GAAACATGCGAAAGACCCTTTTGTCCTGGTTGTGCCCGACGGCGGGCTGGTCCTTGACGTCATGCTCACCCTTGGACACGGCCTTCACGTTGGACGTGACGTCTCCGCGGTCAGACACAGACGTACGGGCGGACCTCCAGGCCCGTAGCGACGGTCCGTATCAACGTCGGTCGGTGCCGTTCGGTCCTGCACCGTCCGACGTCGGGAGTCTTTATGACCCAGGGCTGCCCGTTACGGGCCCTTGAAGGGTCAGTCTCTTCGGGCGCTGCGGTGGATACAGTCGGATGCGGCTCAGCCGGCGGATTTCACTCGATGAGAAGACCGCTGCTCTATCCAACTGGGCGACCGGGACGTGGCTAGATCGCCTAAGTTTATGCGAATAGGTGGTTGCGGTAGGCGTGTCGGCTGGGGCGAAAGGCGGCGAGGATGCCGGGCCGCCCGAACCGAATCAGTGAGGCTCTGCGGGTCGCCGGATACACTCGGAGGTTGGTGATGAGGATGAACTGGTTCAGTGCGGGGCTTGTCACGGTCGCATCGGCGTGGAGCGTGCCGGCCCAAGACGGCACGGGCGCAATCAGCAAGGAACCTGCGCCGGGATCGGTTGTTCTGCGGGTCGCGACGTTCAACGTCGAGGACCTGCGGACGAGCGACCTGAAGACGGGCGAGCAGCCGCGGCTGAAGAAACTGGCGGAGGTGATTCAGCGGATTCGCCCGAACATCATCTTCCTGAACGAGATCGCCTACGACGGCGAGGGTTTCCCAGACACCGTTTCCGGCGGACGGCCGGGGCAGAATGCCGCGAAGTTCGCGGAGTTGTATCTCACCGTGCCGCAAGCGCCGGACGTGCAGGGGATGAAGTTCACGGCGTTCATGGCTCCGGTGAACACGGGCATATCGAGCGGGTTTGATCTCGACAACGATGGGAAGGCGATCGCCGAGTTTCCGCCGCCGCCCGCATCGAGCGCGGCGGGCGACCCGTCAAAGCAGACGGCCGAGGGACGCGCCTATGGCAACGACTGCTGGGGCTTCGGCACGTTCCCCGGGCAATACGGGATGGCCTTGCTGGTGGACGAGCGACTGGAGATCTTGAACGAGCACATCCGCACATTCCGTTTGATGCCATGGAACTATCTCCCGAACGCGATGCTCCCCAAATCTCCCGACGGCAAGGCGTGGTTCGACGATGAAGAGCTGAAGTACATGCGTCTGTCGTCGAAATCGCACTGGGACATCCCGGTGCGGCTACCCAACAAGAGCGTGCTGCATGTGCTCTGCTCGCACCCATCGCCGCCAGCGTTTGACGGACCGGAGAAGCGGAACGCGACGCGCAACCACGACGAGATCAGGTTCTGGAGCGACTACATCGACAACTCGGGCGCGCTGGTCGACGACGCGAGCCAGCCGGGCGGGCTGTGGGAGGGCTCGATGTTCGTGATCGTCGGCGACCTCAACGCCGATCCCGACGAGGGCGCATCGATCGGCAACCCGATCGGGCTGCTGCTCAACAACTCAAAGATCAACGCGAGCGTCATGCCGATCGCGGATGTTCCGATGCTGGGTCTCGATCCCGACGATACTTCATCGTTCAAGATGCGAGTGGATTATTTGCTCCCATCCCGCGCGATCGCGGTGACGAAGGCGGGCGTGTGGCGTCGGGCGCCGGGGAGTGCGGCGGGTGCGGAGGCATCGGGCAAGTTCCCCAGTGATCACTTCCCGGTGTGGGCGGATTTGGCGGTGCCGCCGCCGGTGCCGGTGACGGGCGGCGAGGTGAAGTGACCATCGTGTGATGTATGCCGCGTCGCTTGTCACACGTCCGTAACGCCATCGCTCATTTTTCTTGACGACCGGGAACCGGCGGCTATGCTGTGCGTCCAATCGGCGAGGATTCGCCGATTGGGCGTTTTGTCGTATATTCATGGGAGTTTCGCCGTGTTCGTGCAATGCAGCATCACAGATCGCAAGCCTGTTCGCGAGTTGAACCTCGGAATGTGGCTGCGCCGGCACGACGGCTGAGACCCGCTCCTCACAATTCGTGCCGGGTCCCGGTTGGGCGGACGGTCGCATGGCATGCCGTCATGGTTCGTCATCCGATGGGGCAACGTGTCGAGTTCGGCCGGGTGTGTCGCGCGGCAGGACACGCGGGCGCGTTGCTCGCCCGCGTGAGGTGCGCCGGCGACTGCCCGGCCTCAACGTGAATACTCGCCGGGCGCGTGACGCCCCGGCGGAGAGGAGTTTCTTGTCAAGTGTTCCCTTGCGCGGGGGAGGATGGTCTTCACCCGCGCCCACGTTGGTGACGTATGGACAACGAGAACAACTATCTGAAGGTGTTCGATGAGATTCCGGGTCGGGTGACGGCCGCGATGGGGTTCCTCTGCCACTGCAAGCAGATCACGGACCCCTGCTGCCCCGACTCGGCGGTGCAGAACGCGCGGGCGCTAACTCCCTCGGAGCAGGCGACCGCGGACGCGGCGCTGGGGCTACTGCGGTCGTACTTCCTCGGTGAGGCGGACCTGGGCGGGCCTCCGGTCCTCCAGCCGCTCGCCGAGCATCGCGATGAACCCAAGACCAGGCCGGACGAGACCTCGGGCGGCGAGGAGCCGAAGCCGACGCTCTCGTCGCGGATGGTGAAGTGGTTTGCACGCTGGCCGTGGATCCGGCGGTGATGCGTGCGGCGCGAGAGCGCCGTGCGCGTTTTTCCTGGTTGATGGCCCACTGATGTCGCACAGGCGGCGCCGGTGGATCGCGCGGTTGGCAGCGTCACCCAGAGACGCGAAGAAGGGCACGGACCTGAAGACAGGTCCGTGGCACGCGCGGCTATTCCATCAATCGCCACTCGAGGATTCCGCCGGAGATGCCATCCTGGAGTTGCACTTCGATGCGAAGTCCTGTGGTGCGGACGGGGGTGAAGGTGGTTCGGTTGTATTTGTCCTTGTCGATCGGGTACCCGGAGGGATTGCTGACCTCGCGCCATTCGGTGCCAGCATTCCAAAGGAGTTTCCACGACGCGGGGAGTTCGCAGCCGCCGCCGTGGTCCTTGTCGCTGAACCAGTAGACCTCAA
>JAIBBI010000284.1 GCA_019694755.1 Gemmataceae bacterium | reverse complement strand
CGTGATGATCAGCTGCAGCGGGTGGTAGATCATGATCGGCAGCAGGATCACGCCCAGCGCCGGGTTGCCCTCGAAAATCAGCTGCGCCATCGGCACGCCTGTCGCCAGCGATTTCTTGGAACCGCAGAGCTGCGCGGCGATGCGGTCTTCCATGCTCAGCCGCATCGCCGTCGAGATCGCGCCGACGATCGCGAACACCACAAAGAGCAGCACGATCGACCCGACGGCCGAGAGGATCAATGTCATCGCGCCGCGTCCGCTCCACACGCCCGCCACGACGCTGTCGCAGAACGACGTGTAAACCAGCATCAGGATCGTGCCGCGATCCGCCAGCTGGATCACCTTCTTGTTCCGTTTCGCCCAGCCGGCGAGCAGCGGCCGTGACAACTGCCCCACCACCAGCGGCAGCACCAGCCATTTGACGAGATCCAGAATCACCTCGCCGATCGGAAACGCTGTCGCGGCCTCGGAGCCCGATTCGAGCACCGCTCCGACCCACAGCGGCGTCAGCACCACTCCCAGCAAACTCGACAACGTCGCATTGAACACGGCCGTCGGCACATTGCCGCGGGCCGCGGCCGTCATCGCGACGGACGACGACACCGTCGACGGCAACGCACACAGATAGAAGAAACCGAGTCGGAGATCGGGCGTGAGCCACGATTGAGGCAGACCGTGGAAGATCGCCAGGCCAATCAGCGGGAACAGCCCGAAGGCCGTCCCCTGAACGAGCAGATGCACGCGCCAGTTGAGCGCCCCGGCCCGCATCGCCGCGAACGAGAGCGCGACGCCGTGCAAAAAGAAAATGAGCGCGACGCCGGCCTTGGTGACCAGTTCGGGATGCAGCCAGCCTCCCTTGGCGCCCGGCGCAGGGAAAAACCACGCCAGCGCCACGGAGGCGAACATCCCCGTCAGAAACCAGTCAACCTTCCACTTCACCGTGACTACGGCTCCGTGGCTGGCCGGGCGGGACGATCCGTCGGATTCGGCCGCTGACGATTTCGTCCCGGCCCACCCTCACCACGTCCCGGGCCGCCGTCACCGCGCGGCGGGCCTTCGCCGGGGCCTCCGGGCTGTCCCGGCGGTGGTCCGACTTCACCCAGCATCTGCTTCTGCTCAGGCGTCAGGATCGTGTCCAACTGGGTGTCCACGATTTCCTGCAGCGCATTCACCCGGCGTCGCTGATCGTCCGTCAGGTTCAGGCGATCCTGCAGCCCTTGCGGCAGGATTTGGCCGGGACGGGGCCTCTGCCCACGAAAGTTATCTCCAGTTCCACCGGGTCCACCCCGCCCCTGTCCATCGCGAGGCCCGCCTTGTGGGCGAAAATCATCCGGCGGCGGGCCTCCAGGTCCCCGCTCAGAGCCCGGGCCATTTGCCCCGCGATCTCCACCCGGCCCGCCTGGTCCACGCCCTCGATTCCCTCCCGGGCCGCGATCCGCGTTCGGTCCCCCCCCGGCAGGACCTCCGGGCCCACCACCCGGTCCGCCCATCGGGCCACGGCCGGTTGCCGCCAATGCCGCGCTCTCCTTCGTGAACAGATCTTTCAGCTCGGCCTTCGTCACCGTGCCATTGCCATCGGCATCGGCCCGGCCGAACAGTGCGTGGAGGCGTTCATCGCTGACTTCCGCCTTGGTCAGCGAGCCGTCTTGATTCGCATCGAACGTCAGCATGCGTTCGACCAGCGCTTCGACACCCGCGCCGGGATTGTTTCCGCCGCGCCCGGGACCGCCGCGCGGGGCGTCAGGTTGTGCGAAAGCCGGGGACGCGGCGAGCGCGAGGGCGCTCGTCGTGAGAATACGTGAGAGGCGAGGCATGGAGAGTGTCCGGTGTTTGATGGTCAGGGAGATCGTCGACGTGTCGCTCAAGACGCATTTGCCGAGGGTGGCATGGCGTCACGGCCTTTTGCTGGGTCGCCATGCGATCGAAAAGATCGGCCGACGTCATGCCGACCCGCCGCCAGCAAGTTCTTTGCGGGAATGGACGGACGGACTGGACGGCGTGACGGCATGCCACCCTGGCTTGAATGTCCTGGCCGGCTAACTGCGCAGGTCGCGTTCGTCCGGCGTGCGGCCCAGAACGATGTCGAAGCGGGCCGAGTAGTCACCCGTCTTTGAATCGGGCATCAGCTTGAAGTCGGTCATCAGCAGCTCGCGATCGATCAGGTCGCGGGCCCCACTGAACACTCCGTCGCGCAGGTTGCCTTCGTGCCCGCGAATCATGAGCTGGCTCGTCAGCAATTCCCGGTCGCCCTTCTTGACCTTAAAGTGGATATGCGGCGCCGGCCGGCCGGGATACGGCACGGGCTTGATCGTCCGGAAGCGGTAACCGCCGTCGGAGGCTGTCGTGAACCGGCCGAAGCCCTGGAAATGCTTGTCCTGCTGGCCCGATTTGGGGCCGCTGTCGCGCGTGTGCAGGTAAACAGCATTGGCGTCGCACTGCCAGATTTCGACGGTGGCGTCTTTCACCGGCGAGCCCGACGCCGTCAGCACTCGGCCCGTCAGATGGGAGATCTGACCGACGGCCGGCGTGATGCTGTCGTTGATGATGATCAGATCGTTGTCCAGATCCAGCGGCAGTTTGTCGGGGTAGAACGGGCCTTCCGTCAGCGGAGGCGTCGAGAACAACTGCTCCGCGAAGGCGCCGCGCACCGTGAAGAACGACGCAGCCAACGAACCGAGGAACAGCCGGCGATCCGGCAGGTGAAGCTGTGACATGCGAAAAATCCTGTCGAGATGCGGCCAGAAGTGATGATGTGGGCCGATGGACATTGAACAGCGTAACAGGGCGCCGGGAATCGCACAAAAGCGGATGTTTCCGCAGTTCCGTCAAAGTCGGACCCGGCCCTCAGTGCGGTACAGCCGGTGCGCGTCGTCCGACCGTCCCGCGACCGGAGCGCATCGGCGACATTTTGCCGGGTGGCCTATCAAGTTTTTTGCTCCGCCTCGATTACCGATAACGCGATCAAGCCTTGTGAACGTGCTGTCAGATTCGCCATGTCGTCGAGGATGCTGTCTTGGGGTGCCCCGAACACCCGGGCGCTGATGAGCGACCCGAGATCGCGCAAGCCGCCG
>JAIBBI010000283.1 GCA_019694755.1 Gemmataceae bacterium | reverse complement strand
GCGGCGGCGTGAGAATTCACAGGAGCTAACGGAGGGAACGGAGAGCAATCCGTTAGGCTACGTTCGTTCACGCTGATGGTCTCAAACCGGATTGGCGCGGACAGACGGATTTCCCTCCGTTCCCTCCGTTGCCTCCTGTGAAAATCGGATAGCTCTTTATTGGGCCGCCAACTTGGCCACTTTGAAGTGCGCGATCTCCAGCCGGCTTTGGACGGTGCGGAAGGCGAACCAGCCGGAGGTCAGCGGGGCGGGGTCCTGGAAATCGAAGACGACTTCGCCGTCGCGTGACCACCGGGTGCGGCCCGTGCCGTCGACCGTGATCTCGATGTGGTACGTGTGGTCCGCCTGAAGCAGGAACTTCGGGGCGCCGAGGTCGTGCTGGGGCAGCAGTGGCTTGTGCCCGGTGCCGTCGTAGCGCCGGAAGCGGGTCGTGGTGTTGGCGTTGCCGCCGTAACCGACGTAGTACGTGCGGAGCGTGTCGTAGGCGGCGAATTTCCCGTCGCGGGCGTGTCCCGGGGCGAACGGCGGGACGGCGGCGTCACCGATCTCGGAAGCCATCCAGAAACTGTTGAGATCCGAGACGCGTGCCTTGGACGACAAGGTAACGTCGTACGAAATGCGGATGGGGGCGGTGAGTCGCGGGCGGAACCAAACGGTGCAGCCGCCCTGGTCCGCGATGATGAGCGTGCCGTGTTCGATCCCGACGGACCCGCCCGGCTGCTGTTCCACCGCCCACTGGCTGAGATCGCCGGCAAAGTCGTCGGTGTACAAGGTGTTCTCAGCCGCGAATAGGCCGGTCGAGCAAAGCACCAGGAGGCCCAGCAAAGTCCGCATGCCTGAATCTCGGTCGAGAGTAGCGGTCAGGCCACCTAAAAGGTGAGGCATTGATTTGGTGAGGCATGCCTGCCTTGCGGATCAGCGGGTCGACGGTGGCTTTTTTTAACCACGGAATTCACGGATCGCACGGATCGGGCAAATCCTCGCGGACCTTCGGATTGAGCTTCGCCCAATCCGAAGGTCCGCTTGGCGTTTGGGAGCTGAAGACCTGAGGCTGTTGTTCACGTGCCAGCTGGATTGGTCAGGCATCAGCTCCCCAAGGCCGAGCGGACCAGTGCTCAAACGGAACGAATGAGTGCTGGTCCGCGAGGATTCGTCTGATCTGTGCGATCCGTGAATTCCGTGGTTAAAAAAGGCCCCTCCGCGAACCAACCCGCCAAGCTCCCCGCAAAATCTGACTGTTCCACGCACGGCCCCACTCGCCTCCGGGCGCAAATTGCCCATCCTTGCCCGATCATGCGCCCCGCACTGTTCGTGTGCTTTCTGCTGTCGTGCCTGACTCTCCGTTCCCAGACCCCGCCGCCCGACCTCGCGGCGAACCCGGCGGCCGAGACCGGCGGGCTCAATCCGCATCTGCCCACGCTCTTCGTCGCCGGTGACTCCACAGCAGCGCGCAACAACGGGAATCCCGTCCAGGGGTGGGGTGTGCCGTTCGCCAGCTACTTCGACCCGGCCAAGATCAACGTCGCCAACCGCGCGCGGGGCGGGCGCAGCAGCCGGACGTTCATCACGGAAGGATTGTGGGATCACCTGCTCGCCGAGGTGAAGGCTGGCGATTTCGTCCTCATCCAGTTCGGTCATAATGACGGCGGGGCGATCAATGAGGAGCCGCCCGGCTCCACGCGGCCGCTCCGGGCGCGCGGTTCGCTGCCCGGCCTGGGCGAGGAGACGCGGGAGATCGACAATGTGCTGACCAAGAAGCACGAGGTCGTGCACACCTACGGCTGGTACCTGCGCAAGATGATCGACGACGTGCAGGCCAAGGGGGCGACGCCCGTGGTGCTGTCGCTCACGGTCCGCGACTACTGGAAGGACGGGAAAATCGAGCGCGGTTCCGGCTCGTTCCGGGTTTGGGCGCGCGAGGTCGCCGCCCAGGCGCACGTCGCGTTCGTCGACGTGTCCCGCCTCATGGCGGATCATTACCAGGCGCTGGGCGCCGAGGCGAGCCACCCGCGGTTCACGCCGGACCACACGCATCCCAACGTCGGCGGTGCCGAGGATCACGCGGCCGGCGTCGTCGCCGGACTGAAGGGCCTGCGCCCGAGCCCGTTCACGCCGTTCCTCTCTGCCAAGGGCGAGGCGGTGACGGTCGACCCGATTGGTTGGCTCAATCTCCCGGAACCAGCCGACCCGCGCCTGCCGTCGATCGTCCTGGTGGGTGACTCAACCGTCCGCAACGGCCGCGGCGACGGCGCGCAGGGCCAGTGGGGCTGGGGCGATTCGCTCGGCCGGCACTTTGATCCGGCCAAGGTGAACATCGTCAACCGCGCCATCGGAGGACTCAGCAGTCGCACCTTCATCACCCAGGGTCACTGGACGCGGGCGCTCACGCTGGTGAAGCCGGGCGACACCGTGTTGATCCAGTTCGGCACGAACGATTCGTCCCCAGTGAACGACACCCAGCGGGCCCGCGGCACGCTGCACGGGACCGGCGAGGAGACCCAGCAGATCGACAATTTGCTGACCAAGCAGCCCGAGACCGTGCACACCTACGGCTGGTACCTGCGTCACATGATACGTGACGCAAAGGCGGCCGGCGCAAAGCCGGTGGTGTGTTCACTCGTGCCGCGTAAGATCTGGAAGGACGGTCGGATCGCGCGCGCCGCCGACACTTGGGCGGGCTGGGCGAAGCAAGTGGCCGCGCAGGAAGGCGTCCCCTTCATCGACCTCAATGACCTCGTCGCCCGCCGCTACGAGGAACTCGGCGCGGACAAACTCGACCCGCTCTTCGGCGACAAGGACCTCCACACCAGCAAAGCCGGGGCAGACCTGACCGCCGAAATCGTGGCGACACAACTGAAGACGATCATGAGCGCGCCCGCGGCGCAGTAGCAGGTATTTGGTAGACGGTAGATAGCAGCTGGGGGATCGAATTCCCGGACTCTCTCGCCGCAAGAAGGCGCAGAAGGCACGCAGGCTAGACCGCTCTCCGACCGCTAGAGCCGTACCGCTAACTCCCGCCGCTCAATCCGATCTCGTCACTCGTCCCTCGTCACTTGTCACTCCGCCCAGCCCCGGCTGGG
>JAIBBI010000123.1 GCA_019694755.1 Gemmataceae bacterium | reverse complement strand
AACTGCTCGACCGCCTGAAGATGACCGACGAAGAGCACCGCGCGTTCCTCAAGTCTTACGAGGAGATGCTCAAGCGGCAGCAGGCGGCCGCGAAGCCGGGCGCGGACGACCGCGTCCGCGGGGGCCAGGCCGGCGGGTCGGCCGCCAACACCGGCGCGAAGAAAGTCGCCCCGGGCACGAAGTCCGGCCCCGACACCAGCCGGGCCGGCCGGGGGCAGGCCCCGCCCGAATTCCGCGACCAGTACCGCGATTTCACCGCAGAGCAGGCCAAGCAGGACCCGAAGAAAAAACCGTAATCTCCGGGCGAGATTCCCAAGCCGGCCCGTCCGTGTTATGGGAGCGGCCTACCGCACGGAGGAGAAAGTGCATGAGTAACCCGAATCACCGCCGCGGCCTGATGCTGGCCGTGATCCTGGGCACCGCCCTCACCGCGTCGCCGGCCCCGGCCTCCGATGCGCTCGCGGGAATTTCGCGCTACTGCTCGGCCTGCTGGCGCAACGCCCGGCTGCCCGCCGACGTCTGGCCCGACTGCACGCAGGAAGTGTTCGTCCGCCTGCTCGAGCGTCTGCCCGCGCAGGCGTGGTCCGACGCCCTGCAGCAGGACGACCCGGGCCACCGCGAGTTGCTCCGCGCCGTCGACTGCGTCAAGAAGCGGATCCTCCGGGCCCGCAAGACCGCGGAGTATCCGGAATCCGGGATTGCCGACGGCACCCGGGACGAGGAGCAATTGATCGCGGCCGAGGAGTTGCAGAAAGCGTTCGACGAAGTGCTGACACCCCGGCAGGCCCGCATCCTCTCGCTCTGGGCCGAGGGTTATGAGGTGCCAGAGATCGCGAAGGAACTGAACACCACCGCACCGCGCGTCAGCGACGACAAGTACAAGGCGGTGCGACGACTGCGGGATTGGTTCGCGGAGAGAGCCTGACTGCCGCTTTCCGCCATCCGCTTTCCGCTTTCCGCCAGAACAACGAGCCGGCGGGTTTATCCCGCCGGGAGTTGGGTTCCCGACGCACGACTCCCGCCGGGATGAACCCTGCGGCTCGTCATCACCGGGTGGTTCGGTAAGCCGAGAGGTGATACTGGTTTGGAGTCGATTGTCGTTTGGTACGCCGTTACATTTGCAGCAACTGGGCTCTTGGTTGCCGCAGTGGTCCATCTCATTGCGAGTATCTTGAATCCGCCACGCAAGCCGTGGATTACCTTGGTGAGCCTCTTGGTAGTCTGTTTTGCGTTCATCGCAAACCCTATCGTCAATTTGATAGCCTTCAAACAAACGCAGAGTAACGCCATCGCCGCTATGCAGCGGGAGACTGGTCAACCAGCTACCGCGATACTCGCGCGATACGGGAAGCCGGACCAAGTTTGGCCTGATCCAATCAATGACGGCGAGCGTTGGGGTTATTGGCCAGGACCATGGTACGCAGTCAACCGATGGGAGATGGTCGTTTACAAGATATCGAACGGCCGGGTCAACCAGTGCTACATTGAAGACTGAAAACAGTTCCATGGCCCACCGACTCAAGAGACGATGTGGCCACGGGGGCGGATTCCTCGTCCGCCTGAAATGACACCCGGCACCGGCGATCCTGTTGGACGCTGTTGGCTTTCGACCAGGAATGCTTCGGAAGGAACGGTCTCCCGCATTCACCCCGGCGTTGACACGCCAGGCTCGCCATCCCGGCGGACAGGCTTGTTGCACCGCGGATCAATCGCCAGAATGACAGACATCGCATGCCCTCCCCCTCACGGGCGACGCCACGCCCCACGGTAGCATGGCATGCTCGGGTTCTTTCGCAAGAGAATAGGCGTTCGGACGTGCCATGCGACTTGGCATACTTTCAGACACGCACGATGAATTGGCGCGGACGAAGTGTGCGATTGATTTGTTACGCCGCGAAGGGGCTTCAGCCATCGCTCATTGTGGCGATCTCGCCAGCCCGCCAATCCTTGCCGCATGCTCGGTCATGCCTTGTTGGTTTTGCTTTGGCAACCACGATTCAGATTCTGTGCCTGTCCTGCAACAAGCTGCCAAAGAACTGGGTGCAATATGTTTGGGGTGGGGCGGCGTGTTTGTTCTTGAGGGAAAGAAGATGGGTTTGTGCCATGGTCACATGACAACTGATCTGCGGAGTGTGTTGGCCCAGCGGCCCGATTATTTGCTTTCGGGACATGCCCACTATCCGAGCGATGTTGTGGTAGACTCAACGCGTCGGATAAACCCAGGTGCGTTGCATCGGGCAGATGAATACACTGTTGCAATCTTGGAGATTTCGACGGGCGAATTGCACTGGTTGCGAATCGCCGAGTAAGACGAAGACGCAGAACCAGGTGCTGCTCCAAACGGGCCGCAAAGCCGCCCCGATGGCGAGTTATTGCGTTATCGCAACCCTTCGATCCACTTTCGGATCAGTTCCTTCTCTGCGTCGTTGAGTCGTTTGGATTTTTCGGGCGGCATGGTGCCGTCGCGGATGGATTCCCAGATCGCGCTTTCGTCGGGTTTGCCGGGTACGAGCGACGGGCCCGAGTCGCCGCCGCGGATCATGGCGTCGATCGTCCGCAGGTCGAGGCCGCCCTTTTGTTTCATGGCCCCGTGACACTTCAGGCACTTCGCTTCGAGCACCTTTTCTACTTCGGAGAACGGCACGGCCGGGGCCACCACGACCGGGGCCGGCGGTGGCGGTGCGACCGGCAGCGGTACGGGGACTGACTTCGCTTCGGCCTCGGGAATGTGGAAGTTGAATCGGCGGAGCCAGGCCGCGCCGGGGCCCTGGAAGATGAACCAGCCGAGACAGGTGGAGAGGACGAGGCCCGTGAGGCCGACGACGATGAACTGTCTGGTGAGAAATGGTGTCCGCCGGGGTGGCGGAGCGACCCCGCGGGCCACGGGGTAAACACGATTCGGCCGGCCTGCCTCGGAGGGCTTCACGCAAAGACTTCCGAGACGGCCTTGGCGTTCTTGTCGACTTTGGGCATCGGTCGGCCGCCGCGACCGGTGAAGCTCTGGGTCGGGTCGATGCCCACGGCCGTGAGCACGGTGGCGAAGAAGTCGGCCGGGCTGATGGGCCGGTCTTTCACGTCTTCGCCGGTCTTGCCCGTGTCGCCGATCACCTGCCCGCCCTTCACGCCGCCCCCGGCCATGACCGTGGTCCAGGCGCGGGCGTAGTGCTGGCTGCCGTTCTTCGGATTCCGGCCGAACTCGCCCATCCAGATCACGAGCGTCGTGTCGAGCAGGCCGCGTTCCTTCAACTCACCGATCAGCGCGCCCATCGCGGGATCGAGTGTGGCCGAAAGTGACTTGATCCGCTTGGGTGTGTCCTGGTGCGTGTCCCAACCGCCGAGCGCGACCTCGACGAACGGCACGCCCTCCTCCACCAGTCGGCGGGCGAGCAGGCAGCCCTGGCCGAACTTGTTCTTGCCGTACTTCTCGCGCACGGCATCGGGTTCGTTGCCCAGTTCAAATGCCTTGGTCCGGCCCGACTTCATCAGCGCGAGCGCCTTTTGGAAGTTGGCCTGGTGGGCCTTGGTGCTGTCGGCACCGTAATCCTCGAGGAACGCCTTGTCGAGTTCGTCGACGAGCGACACCCGGCCGTCGAAGTCGGCCTGCGGGCTGAACGGCTTGAGGTCGGGCAGGCCGCGGTCGAAGTCGTCGACGATGAGCGGGGAGTACTTCGGCCCGAGGTAGCCGGGGCCTTCGGTGCCGCCGACGGCGACGAAGTTGGGAAGCTCGAATTCGGGCCGGCCGAGGTCGGCCGAGACGACCGCCCCGAGGCTCGGGTGGGCCACGCCGCCGCCCGCCCCCTGGCGGAAGCCGGTGTGCATCAGGTAGCGGGCCGAGCGGTGGTTCGGGTCGCCGGTCCGCATTCCGCGGAGGATGGCGAGGTGCTTGCCCTGCTCGGCGATCTTCGGCAGATGCTCGCTGATCTTCACACCGGAGGCGGTGGTGTCGATGGCCTTGAAGTCGGAGTGTTCCTTCACATCGAATGTGTGCGACTGCGAGGGGCCGCCCGCCATCCAGAGGAGGATGCACGACTTGTGCTTCACGCCGGCCGCGCGGGCCCGGTTGGCGAGCAGGCCGAACCAGCCGGAGGCACACGACCCGGCCACGCCGGCCGAGGAGAGTTTCAGAAAGTCACGCCGCGAGAACATGGCGGGCTCCGGGTCAGTGGTTCGAGACGAATTCCGCGCTGTTGAGCAGGGCCCAGAAGATATCCTGGTACGCCTTGTCGGATTTGCGTTCGGAGTAGGCGAGCAGTCGTTCGAGTTCCTCGGGCCGGGGCTGCCGACCGAGGGCGGTCATGTAGAGGTCGATGATCACCGCGCTGCGCTCCCGGCCCGGCTTGGCGAACCGGGCCACGGTGCCGCCCGAGTTGGTCATCGCGGTGTTCATCTGCTTGAGAAGTTGCGGGATGCCGTAGCTGTAGCCGGTCACGTCGTCTTCATACTCGCGCTTGTCGAAGAACCGCAGCCCGGCGGCCGGGGCGTTCAGGCCCTTGTTCTTCGCCATCTCCTTCTGGAGTTCCCGCATCTCCGTGCGGTTCAGCGGCGCGGAGCGGGCGGCAGCCACGAGGCGGAGGGAGTCGATCAACTCACGGGCCCCGATCACCTTCACCGGCATGTGGCTCAGCAGCGTGGTGTCGCTGGCGTTGCTCTCAGTCGGCTTGCTGGTCCGGTTGTAGGCGGCCGTGTTGCAGTAAGCGCGGAACAGATCCTTGAGGTCGAACTGGCTCTTCACGAACTCCCGGGCGAGCAGGTCGAGCAGTTCCGGGTGCGTCGGCTCGCTGTTGGGCCCCATGTCTTCTACGGGGTTGATGATCCCGCGGGCGAAGAAGTGGCCCCAGAACCGATTCACGGCCGCGCGGGCGAAGTACTTGTTGTCCGTTGAAGTCAGCCAGGTCGCGAGTTTCGGGCGGTACGGCACGGCATTGCCGAGGTTCGCCGGCTTCGTGGACTCGAAGAGGCGGGGCTTCGCGGTGCCGACGGTCTTCTTGGCATCGGTCGGGTCGGGAATGGCGATGGTGTCGCCGGGCGGGATGGCCTTCTCGCCCTGCCGGGCCGCCTTCCCCTTCGGCTGAGCCGTGCGGGCAACTTCCTTGATCTCGGTAACGGGAGCCCGGCCCGGCTTCATGCCGTCGCGCTCGAACTTCGTGTGCCCGAAAAACGCGGCCATGCCCCAGAAGTCGTCCTGCTTCCACGCCTCGACGTGCGGATGCACGTGGCACTCGGCACACTGGAGTTGCAGGCCGAGGAACAGGTTGGCGGTCGCGCCGACGAGCTTGGACGGCGAGACTTGATTGTTGTCCTGGTTGGCCAGGACAAACAGCGTCTGCGGGTTGTCGTCCACCTTGCCCGAGGCAGTGACGAGGTCGACGACGATCTTGTCCCACGCGCGGTTCTCGTTGAACTGCTTCGCCATCCAGGTGGTGAAGTCGTCGGTCTTCAGGTTGCGATTGGTGTCGGTGTCGCGCTTGATGAGCGTGTCGGTCCAGATCTCGGCGAAGTGCCGGCCGAACGCGTCGGAGGCGAGCAATTCGTCGATCAGCTTTGGTCGCTTCTGCGGGTCGGTGTCTTCGAGGAATGATTTGACCTTCTCGTAGGTCGGCACCCGGCCCGTGAGATCGAGGTACGCCCGGCGGAGATATTCCGCGTCGGAGGCGAGCGGCGAAGGAGAGACTTTTTCGCTCGTAAGTGCGGCGTCGATGTGCCCGTCGATCTTCCGGGCGAGGTCGTACGCCCTGCCCTCGGGCAGGACCGGCGCGGTCGTCGGGTTGAGGAGCGGAGGAAGTTTGCGGGCCGGCTTGACCGTCCGCGGCTCCGGCGCGGGCGGTTCCACGACGGGTGCTACGGTCACCTGGACTGGCGGCACCGTGACGGCCGGCGGCCGGGGCGGTTCCGGAGTGATGGTCGCGGCCCGGGCCGAGCCGGCGAAATCCAGCGATTTCGGCAGCACGAAGCCGCCGAGCAGAATTCCGGTCGTGCAAAGGCTGGTCAGCCCGAGGACCCAGGTCAGCGGACCCGGGCCGGGCCGGGAATCAGCGCGGGAGGGACGATGGGGCTCCATGATCGCCTCGTCAGAATGAATCAGTTCAGTCCTGCTTCATAGTCTAACACCGGGGATCGGTCGTGCCGACCGCGCGAACCAGAAAATTGGTGCCGCGCCGGCCGGAATCGTCCCTACCCGAGCGGACAATTTGGCGTTCAATAGGCCCTCACGACCGCTCGCACCGGGGGAAACATGGTCGAAGTGCTGATCTCCGCTGAGCAGATTCAGAAACGCGTCGATGAACTCGCCAGAAAAATCATGGCCGACTACGATCACCAGCCGGTGACGATCGTCGGCGTGCTCACGGGCAGCCTGCTGTTCCTCGCCGACCTCATGCGCCGACTCGAACTTCCCCTGCGGATCGCGCTTATCCAGGCGTCGAGTTACCGCGGCACCAGCACCACGGCCGGCGAACTCCACGTGCAGATGGATCTCCTCCCTGATCTCTCGGGCCGGCACGTCCTCGTGCTCGACGACATTCTCGACACCGGCCAGACGCTCGCTCATCTCAAGGTCGAGTTGGAGGCGATGAAGCCGGCCTCGCTGAAGTTCGGGGTGCTGCTCCGGAAGATCGGCCGGCAGGAACTGCACCTCGAGCCGGACTACATCGGCTTCGAGATTCCCGATAAGTTTGTGATCGGCTACGGGCTCGATTACAACGACGAGTACCGCAACCTGCCGTACATCGGGGTGCTCCAGCCGTGATCGCCCCGCCCTGCCCCCGGTGGCCGGCCTGACGTGCGCGTCGTCTGGCTGCTCCCCGACCTGCAGTATCATGCCGCGGCCCGGCAGGCATCGCTCGTCGTCCCGGAACTCGTCCGAGTCGGCCACGAGGTCACCGTGGCCGACATGCGGGCCGGTGGCGCCTTCTCCGAAGGACTGCCGATTCGCGTACTGGCATCGCGGCACGACCTGCCGATCCGCGTGCTGTTCAGCCTCGACTCCCTTCTCCGCGAACAACCGTTCGACCTGATCCACGCCTGGCGGCTGCCCGCGCTGCGGGCGATCGGGGCGGTGCGTATTCGCCCGGGCCGGAAGGCAAAGCTGCTCGTCAGCGAACCGCGCCGCGGCGGGCGATTCACGCCGATCGATCGGCTCCTGCTCCAGCGGGCCGACCGCATCGCCCCGGACGACGCGCCGCTCGCGGTGCCGCCGCTATCGCGCGTGCCCTGGCCGCGCCCGCTGCGGCTCCCGGCCGGGGCCCGGGTCATCGCCGTCCTCGGCGATGTCGACCGAGATCACAACTTCAAGGAATCCGTCTGGGCGTTCGACGTGCTGAAGTTCGTGTACCCGGAATTGCACCTCGTCATCATCGGCGACGGGCCGGAACGGATGCGCGTGCTCGACTTCGCCCGCACGGTGGCCGGCGACGACCCGCGGATCCACATTGTCACCGACCGGACGGACGGGCCGAACCTGTTCTTTAATGCCGACGTGGTGTGGGTGATCAAGCAGACACCCGGCGGCGCGCAGACCGCGCTCGAGGCGCGGGCGGCCGGCGTGCCCGTCGTCGCGGCCGACTGGCCCGCCATGGCCCGCGCACTGGATAACGGCAGGGCCGGCCTCCTCGTGCCGCCTCGCGACCCGGTCACGCTGGCCAAAGTGACGCGCACGATCCTCGACGACCCGGCCGTGAAGGCCCGACTACTGGCCGCGCCGCCCACGCCGGGGACACCCGAAGTGGCGGCATTCTGGTCCGCGCTGTATTCCGAAGTCGTCGGCCGGTAGCCTGTCTGGTACAGTGACGCCATGCAGGACGTACTCACGCTAATTCTCGCCGGGGGTCGGGGCTCGCGCCTCGAACCGCTGACGCGGGACCGGGCCAAGCCGGGGGTGCCCTTCGGCGGTCACTACCGCATCATCGACTTCACGCTTTCCAACGCCATCAACAGCGGGCTGCGCCGGGTCTTCGTGCTGACGCAGTACAAGGCCCGCAGCCTCGACCGCCACATCCGCCTGGGCTGGAACTTCCTCAGCCCCGAACTCGGCGAGTTCGTGGACCTGCTGCACCCGCAGCAGTGGATCGGGGAGCACTGGTACAAGGGCACGGCCGACGCCATCTACCAGAACATTTTCGCGTGCGAGGAAGAGCGGCCGAAGCTCGTCCTCATCCTGGCCGGCGACCACATCTACAAGATGGACTATGCCGAGATGATCCAGGCCCACCGCGCCACCGAGGCGGACCTGACAATCAGTTGCATTCCCGTGCCGCTCACCGATTCCAAGCAGTTCGGGATTCTCTCGACCGACGCGGCCGGACGGGTCAAGGCGTTCCAGGAGAAGCCCGACACGGCCACGCCCCTCGACGACGAACCCGACAATTGCCTGGGGTCGATGGGCATCTACGTCTTCAATGCCGACAAGCTCTACGAGTTACTGTGCGAGGACGCGACCGACCCGAAGTCGTCGCACGACTTCGGCAAGGACATCATCCCGAAGATGGTGGCAGGCGAAGAGAATGTTTACGCCTTCCGCTTCCGCGACCGAAACCTCAAGACCGCGCCGTACTGGCGCGACGTCGGCACGCTCGACGCCTACTATCAGGCGAACATGGATCTGGTGCAGGTGGATCCGGTGCTGAACCTGTACGACGAGAAATGGCCGATCCGGACCGTGCAGCCGTGCCTTCCGCCGCCGAAGACGGTGTTCGCGGAAGACGGCCCGGCCGGGACCGCACGCCGGGGCGAAGCGCTCGACAGCACCGTCTGCCACGGCTGCGTCATTTCCGGTGGCAGCGTCCGGCGATCGGTGCTGTCGCCGAACGTCCGCGTGAACAGCTACGCGGTGGTCGAGGAATCGATCATCGGCGAGCGTGTCGAGATCGGCCGGCACGCCCGCATCCGCCGGGCGATCATCGACAAGAACGTCCGCATTCCGCCCAACGCTTCGGTGGGCTACGACCTCGAGTACGACCGCCAGCGCGGCTTCCGCGTGACCGAGGGCGGCATCGTGGTCATCCCCAAGGCCGAGCGCTCGGAAGTCTTCCTCTCTCCGAAGAAGTGACCATGCCGACCGACCGGAACTACAACTGGGTCTGGTTCTTCGTCGTCATCGTGCTGCTCGGCGGCATCATGGCCGGGAGCAACCTGCTCTACAACCTCCGTCAGCAGTTCAAGCCGGAAGACCTCGTCGCGGCGCAGAAGAAATGGGAGCAAAACGGCCCGGCCGACTACGACCTCGTCATCCGCAAGGAAGTGAACAACTCGGGCAGCGTGTTCCGCGACGAAATCAAAGTGACGGTCCGCGGCGGGAGGACAACCGGCGCGACGATCAACGGGCGCGAGCTGGAGAAGCGACTCTGGCCCGATTACGAGATGCCCGGCATTTTCGACTGGGTCGAGCGGTTCAGCGAGATCGACACGAAGCCGGGCGCGAACAAGGTGTTCTGCGTCGCCCGGTTCGACCCGGTGGACGGCCATCTCAGGGGTTACGTCCGCAGTGTTCGGGCGACGCAGGAACGCCAGGATCTGACAGTCGATTTCCGCAAGGTGACCGGCGATCTGAAAAAAGCCGGGCCGTGATGCCGAGGACGTGTTTGCACACCCGGCCGAGCGGCTCCGCACGATAGACGGCGTGGGGGCAGGTGCAATGCCAGCGGTCGGCCTGCCCGCGCAACTTTTCCAATGCGACCTGGTATTCCTCCCGCCCGCCCGACACGGCCCACACTTGGGCGCAGCCGACCTCGCACGCCGGGTCGCTCCAGATCAGGCGGTATTCGTAGACCGGTGCGGGATGTCGTTTTGCACGGGCGACCATGGCGGCTCCTCCTTGGGACCGCCCAATTCTACACGACCCTTCCAGCCGGTCGGCAGGTCGGTTGCGGCGCGGACCGGATTCCGCGCCGGAATACCTCGCGTCGATTAGAATTAGTAGAGCCCCGATTGGCATGATTTTTGAGGTTGGGAATGATGCGAAAACGATGGTTGGCCTGTGTCGTCGCCGCCGGGCTTTCGGCGGGGCTCGCCGCGGCCCAGACGCCCGGCGCAAGCGGTATTCCCGCGAGAATCGATGAACTCGAGCAGGCGGGGCAACTGCTCACGCAGGGCAAGGGCGACGAGGCATACAAGGCGATTCAGGAGGCGGTCCGCAAGTACCCCGCCCTGCCGCCCGCCCGGCTGATCCTCGCGCGGATGCTGATCGCCGGCAACGCCCAGCAGGGCCGGGCGATGCTGGAGCAGGCCGCGGCCGACACCCCGGACCATCCCGAGGTCTACCTCACGCTGGCCAAGGTCGCGATTGCTGAGGGTCGGCTCTCCGACACCATCCTGAACGCGCAGAAGATTCTCGAACTGGCGGCCGCCCCGCGCTGGACCGCCGACCAGAAGACGAACTACAACCGCGAAGCACGCTCCGCCCTTGCAATCTCGCACGAGGCCCGGGGCGACTGGGCCAACGCCCGGACGCATTTCGCCGCCTGGCTCGAACTCGACCCGCGGAACGGCCAGACCCGACAGCGGTACGGCGCGGTACTCTTCAATCTCGACAAGCCGGATGAAGCCCTCGTCGAGTTCCAGACGGCAGTGAAGGATGACGCGACACTGCTGCCGGCCTCGGTGATGATGGCCCGGCAATACATGGGGAAGCAGAACGACGCGAAGGCGGCCGAGTTTTTCGAGAAAGCTGTCAAGCAGGAGGCGAACAACGCCCGCGTTCACGTGGCCTACGCCGACTTCCTGCTCGGCCAGGACAAGCTCGATGCCGCGAAGATCCAGATCGAAGCCGCGGCCAAGGTCGACCCGAAGAACCTTGAAGTGCAGAAGATGCAGGGCGTCGTGGCGCGGTATGCACGCGATTATGCGACGGCCGTGAAGATCTTCCGCGAGATCCTCGCCGGTTCCCCGGCAGACTTCGAGGCCAGCAATCAGCTCGCGCTCATCCTCGCCGACATGAGCGACGACGCCTCCAAAAAGCAGGCGCTCCAGTACGCCGAGATCAACGCCCGGCAGTACAAGGACAACCCCTCGGCGATCTCGACCTACGGCTTCTGCCTCTACCGCAACGGCAGCCCCGCCCAAGCCAAGCAGGTGCTGCTCAAGTCCAGCGTGAACAACCGCGTCTCGCCCGACGTCGCCTACTTCCTCGTGCTGGCCCTCGCCGAGGAGCCCGCGTCGAAGGACGAGGCAATGAAGATCCTCACTTCCATCAACGACGCGAAGGGCGTCTTCTTCTACCGCAAGGAAGCGAAGGCGCTTCTCGAAAAGCTTCAGAAGGAAACCAAGGACAAGCCGAAGGGGAACTGAACCCGGCCCGGCCGCGTCCAAGAGCCGGCGTCGCGCTCCTCCGAACGCGACGCCGGCTTTGTGCGTTGTCGGCCCCCACCGGCGACATCGACCCGTCTGCCCGGTCGGCCCTTGCATTCGGCACGGACCGCGGACACAATAACAACGCCCTTCGCACCACGGGGAGGATCGATCCGTGCCTCAGGCGATTGTGGATCCAGCTGACCTCCGCCGCTTTGCCTATCAGCTCAAGTCGTTCACTGCCGAGTTGCAGCAAAACCTCTCCGCGCTGCACGGCCGGCTCCTCGGCCTCGGCGACACCTGGCGCGATCAGGAGCACCAGAAGTTCGTCGCGGAATTCGAGGAAACTTTGCGGACGGTCTCCAAGTTCGCCACCGCCGCCGAGCAGCACGTCCCGTTTCTGCTGCGGAAGGCCGAGCGGGCCGAAGAGTACCTCGCACAGAAATGACTCCCTACTCGGCCGCGAATGTCAGGTCTGTCGCCGCCCTGGCGGAGTTCCGCGCGGCCCTGCTGACCTACCGCTCGGAAGCGCAGGACGGGCTCGACGCCCTGGCCCTCGACATCCGTCGCAATTACGACTGGCTGGCGGACCAGAAGCGATTCTGGGAAAAGGCCGTCCGCGAATCGCAGGACGAGGTTACCCACGCCAAGGCCGAACTCTCCCGCCGGCAGACGGTCGCGCCCGGCGACCGCGTGCCCGACACGTCGCAGCAGGAAGACGACCTCCGCCGGGCCAAGGCGAAGCTCCAATACGCCGAGGACAAGCTGGAGAAGTGCCGGGCGTGGGCGGGCCGTTTCGAGCGGGCGGTCGACGAATACTCCGGCCCGGTCCGGCACTTCGCCGGGCGCGTCGAGTCCGAGTTGCCCAAGGCCGTCTCCGCGCTCGAGCGCATCATCGCCCGCATCGAGTCGTATCTGGCCATGCAGTCCGGAGGCCCCTCGTGAGGCTGACCACCGGGCGATCCAAACTCAAACAGGGCCACGAAGACCTCATGGTCCGCTGGCAGGAAGTCGCCTCGGGCTGGGACGACGCCACCCGCCGGGCGTTTGAAGAAGAGCACCTGGAACCCGTCGTACCCGATCTCCAGTCCGCCCTCCGCGCCATCGACCGCCTCTCGGCCGTGATCTCCCAGATGCACCAGGAGTGCGGCTGACACATCCCATCCTCCACTCAACCCGGTCACCATGTCCTCCCCCCTCAGCATCGATCTCGTCCGCCAGACGCTCCGAAAACTCCTCACCGCCACCGACGAGTGCGTGAAGATGGAGGCGTCGACCACGGCGACGCGCGACAAAAAGCTCGCCGAGGTCGAAACCGAATGGGCCCGCATCCGGCCCGAGATCGAGCAGCGGAAGCAGACGCAGCTCAAGGCGCTGACGGCAGAGCTGGCCGAGCGGCGGGCGTCGGCCGAAGCCGCGTTCGATGCCGAGGACCAGGCCGCGACGGCCGCGTTCGCGACCATCTCGCAGGAGATCAACTCGCTTTGCGAGCGCGACGAGGCGGTGGCCGAGAAGGAGTTTCAGGAGGGTAGCTGGACGCTCGAAGCGATCTACGACGCGGAAAAGAAGAAGGCCCGCGAGAAACTCGCCCAACGCCAGCGGCACTTCGCCGAGCAGAAGCAGGCCGCTCAGGACGTCCGTGGCGAAGTCGCCACGCTGCTCGACGATTGGGGTCAGATCCCCGTCGCGGTCCCGGCCTCGGCCGCGCCCGACGCGTCGAACACCGATCCGTCGTCGATGATCGCCGACCGGCTCGACCTCGCCCGGTCGAACTTGAAACAGCTTCAGGGGTTGATCGCCCCACGGATGCTCATCGGCGACCGGATGCTGTATGTCGGCCTCGTCGCGTCCCTGGTCGCCGGCGTCGTCGGCGGCCTTGTCGGCTGGCAGGTGATGCAGCTTTCGTTCCCGGCGCTGTTCGCCCCCGCATTCGCTGCGGCCGCGGTACTCGGAGGGGGCGGCACGTTTCTCGCGAAGCTGCTGCTTGCCAGCCGGGCCACCCGCCGGGTCAAGGAGCTTTGCACTCCGTTGCATCAGGCGCTGTCCGAAGTCGAGTCGCTGTGCAAGACCGGCGAAGAGCGCGACGAGAAACAGTGCAAGGAACTGGTCGCCGCTGAGAAGGCCAAGTTCCAGCGCGAGAAGCAGATTTGCGAGAAGAAGCGACGGGAGTTGCTTGCCGCCGCGCTCGGCCGGCGTGACGAGGCGATGAGAGAGTCCACGGCCCGGCGCGACCGCGACGTGAGCACCATCGCCGCCCGCCGGAAAGACGCGATTGGCCGGATCGAGGACGATTACCGCGGCCGCATGTCTGCCGTCGCCGAGTCGTCGGGCCGCGAACTGAACCTGGCCCAGACCGAGATCGAGTCGCGCCGCCGGCGGATCAACGACGAGTTCGACGGCGCCTGGGCATTCCTGACGAGCGATTGGACGAAGGAGCACGCGGAACTCACGGCCAACCTCGAAGCCATCTCCACGCAGGACGCTCAGTTCTTCCCGAGTTGGCACGAGCCCGCGTGGTCGAACTGGTCGCCGCCCACCAGCGTGCCGCCGACGATTCGGTTCGGCGCGTTGACCGCGACGCTGCCCGCTGTACCGAAAGACTCCCGGTTGCCTGCGCCGCCCGCCGAGGTGACACTCCCGGCACTCCTGCCCTTCCCGCACCGTTGCTCGACACTGATCACCGCGGGCGGGAGCGGGCGACCCGCGGCCGCCCAATCGCTGCTCGCGCTGGCCACGCGGTTTCTCACGTCGCTACCGGCCGGGAAGGCCCGCCTCACGATCATCGACCCGGTCGGCCTCGGCGAGAACTTCGCCGCGCTGATGCACCTCGCCGACCACGACCCGCTGCTCGTCGGCGCCCGTATCTGGACGGAGCCGGCTCAAATCGAAAAGCGACTCGCCGACCTGACCGCCCACATGGAGAACGTGATCCAGAAGTATCTGCGGAGCCAGTACGCCAGTATCGAGGAGTACAACGCGCAGGCGGGTGAGGTCGCGGAGCCGTATCGGGTCCTGGTCGTCGCCAACTTCCCGGCCAACTTCACGGCCGAGGCCGCGCGGCGATTGGAGCGCATCGCGGCGAGCGGAGCGAGTTGCGGCGTCTACACCATCGTCAGCCGCGACCCTGCCCTACCCTCGCCGCAGGACTACAGCCCGGCCGATCTGGAACGTGCCAGCCTGAACCTGATCTGGAAGGACGACCGGTTTGTCTGGAAAGACAGCGACTTCGAGCCGTGGCCTCTTGTACTCGACGCCCCGCCGGCGGCCGACATGCTGATGAAGACGCTCGACAAGGTCGGCCGGGCCGCGAAGGTCGCCGGCCGGGTCGAGGTCGACTTCGGGTTCATCGCCCCACCACGCGAGAAGTACTGGACCAACGACAGCCGGGGCGGCATCGACGTGCCGCTCGGCCGGGCGGGAGCGACCAAGCGGCAGCACCTGCAACTCGGCAAAGGCACCGCCCAACACGCCCTCGTCGCGGGCAAGACCGGCTCGGGCAAGTCGACGCTGCTCCACGCCCTGATCACCAATCTCGCCCTGACCTATGGCCCCAACGAGATCGAGCTTTACCTCATCGACTTCAAGAAGGGCGTCGAGTTCAAGACGTACGCCAACCTCAAACTGCCGCACGCCCGGGTCATCGCCGTCGAGAGCGAACGCGAGTTCGGCCTGAGCGTGTTGCAGCGGCTCGACCAGGAGTTGAAGCGGCGCGGCGACTTGTTCCGCACGGCCGGCGTGCAGGACATCCGCGGCTATCGCGAAGTCACGCCGCCCGATGACCCGGCCTCGCGGATGCCGCGGATCATGCTCATCGTCGACGAGTTCCAGGAGTTCTTCGTCGAAGACGACCGCGTCTCACAGGAGGCCGCCCTGCTTCTCGACCGCCTCGTGCGTCAGGGCCGGGCGTTCGGCCTCCATGTGCTGCTCGGCTCGCAAACTCTCGGCGGGGCGTACTCGCTGGCCCGGAGCACTATTGACCAGATGGCAGTCCGTATCGCGCTCCAGTGCAGCGAGGCCGACGCGGGCCTGATCCTGAGCAAGGACAACAACGCGGCCCGCCTGCTGACGCGACCCGGCGAAGCGATCTACAACGACGCCAACGGCCTGCTCGAAGGCAACGACATCTTCCAGGTCTGCTGGCTTTCGGACGAACGCCGGGAGGAATACCTCACCGACGTTTCCAAGATGGCGCACGACCGCGACTATCAGCCGCCCATGCCGATGATGGTGTTCGAGGGGAATGTGCCCAGCGACCTGACGGCCCACCCCCGGCTGCGCGAACTGCTCGCGGGGCCCCGGCCGACGCAACCACCGCGTGAACTGACCATCTGGCTCGGCGACGCGATGGCGATTAAGCCGCCGACCGCCGCGGTGTTCCGCCGACAAAGCGCGAACAACCTGCTCCTGCTCGGCCAGCAGCCCGAGCCGGCGCGGGCTATTGTCGCGGCGGCCGTCGTGTCGACGCTGGCGCAGACCCGGCGAGTCGGGGCCGGGAGCCATCGCGTCGTGCTGCTCG
>JAIBBI010000282.1 GCA_019694755.1 Gemmataceae bacterium | reverse complement strand
GTGATCGTGGTGACGCACGACAGCCGGGTGTACGACTTCGGCGACCGCATGATCGAAATGAGCGACGGACACGTGGACCGGGTGCGGACCGACCACCGGTCGGCGGAGGTGCAGCATGCGTAAGTGGATCATCCCGGGCATCGCGGGCGCGATGCTCCTGTTTGCGGTGTATCACGTGGTGCGGGCGCAACAGGTGCCGGCCAAGGGCGCGCCGCCGGTAGAGCCGGCCAAGTCGCCGTTCACGCGGAGCCTGGCGGGCAGCGGCATCGTGGAGGCCGAGACGGAGAACATCAGCGTCGGCACGCCGCTGCCGGGGGTCGTTGCCGAAGTAGCGATCAAGGTCGGCCAGCGGGTCGCCGCCGGCACGGTCCTGTTCCGGATTGACGACCGGCAACTGCGGGCGGAGGAAAAGCTGCGGGCGGCCAACCTGGCGGCGGCCCAGTCGCAGCTTGCGAAGCTCGTGGCGATGCCGCGGGCGGAGGAGTTGCCCCCGGCCGAGGCGCGGGTCCGCGAGGCCCGGGCCAATCTCGACAACTGGACGGACCAGTACGAGCGGGCCCAGAAGCTGTACCAGCAGCGGGCCGTCGGCGAAGAAGAAGTCAACAAGCTCCGGCAACAACGGCAGGCGGCCCAGGAACAGTGGGACCGCGCGAAGGCGGAGCTCGCGCTGCTGCGAGCGGGCGCGTGGGAACCCGACCGCATGGTCGCGCAGGCCAATGTGACTCAGATGGAAGCGCAACTGGCGATGACGCGGACCGAGCTGGACCGGCTCGCGGTCCGCGCGCCGGTGGCCGGCGAGGTGTTGCAGGTAAACGTCCGCCCGGGTGAATTTGTCGGCGCGCCGCCGGGCCAGCCGCTGGTGGTGCTGGGCAATATCGACCGGCTGCACGTGCGGGTGGACATCGACGAGAATGACATTCACCGGTTCTCGCCGGAAACCAACGCCCAGGCCCGGCTGCGGGGCGACCCCCGGCAGAAGTTCGGCCTGAAGTTCATCCGCGTCGAGCCGTTCGTGATCCCCAAGAAGTCGCTGACCGGCGCGAACACCGAGCGGGTGGATACGCGGGTGCTCCAGGTGATCTACGCCCTGGACGTGAACACGCGGGTGTACGTGGGCCAGCAGCTCGACGTGTTTCTGGAGGCCCGCGACTGACCCGGGAGGGGCGATTTTCGCCTTTTCAGGAGAGCCGGTATCGGGTTACACTCCGGATCCTCTGCGCTCGGGAAAGGATGCCCATGGCTGCGGATCTGGTGGAATTGGTCGAGAATCTGGGTACGCCCCGGGTGCTGGTGGTCGGCGATCTGATGCTGGACCGGTACATCTGGGGCAATGCCGCGCGGGTCTCGCAGGAGGCCCCGGTATTGCTACTCCGGGCGGACAAGCGCGAAGAGCGGCTCGGCGGCGCGGCGAGCGTGGCCGCGCTGCTGCGGGCGCTCGATGCCGAGGTGGCGCTGGCCGGGGGCGTCGGCGGCGATGAGGGTGGCGCGCGTATTCGCGAGTTGCTCGACGAGCGGGGGATCGATCACTCGGCCGTCGTTTCCGATTCCGACCGGCCCAGCACCGTGAAAGAACGGTACATCGGCCGGGCGCAGGCCCGGCATCCCCAGCAAATCCTTCGAGTCGATTACGAAACCTGCGACAGCGTCTCCGGCACGATCGAGGCCGGGCTTCTGGCGAGCGTCGCCCGGGCGGTGCCCGAGTGCGACGCCGTCCTCATCAGCGATTACGACAAGGGCGTCTGCACGCCGAGCCTGCTGGCGGAAGTGATTCGCCTGGCGCGGGCGGCCGGAATCCCGGTCCTGGCCGACCCGACCCGCGGCGGCGACTACGCCAAGTATCGCGGCTGCACGGCCATCACCCCCAATCGCCTCGAAGCCAGCCTGGCGTCGGGTATCGAGATCACTGGCACGTCGTCGGCACTGATCGCGGCGGAGCGGCTGTTGCACCGGTACGACCTGGATGCGGCCGTCGTGACCCTCGATAAGGATGGCATGGCGCTGGCCGATCGGCAGGGCAGGCGGGCCATCTACCCCACCCGCCCCCGGCAGGTGTACGACATCACCGGCGCGGGTGACATGGTACTCGGCACGCTCGGCATCGCGCTGGCGTCCGGGGCCGATTTCCCCGAGGCGATCCGCCTGGCCAATGTGTCGGGCGGACTCGAGGTCGAGAAGATCGGCGTCGCGCCGGTGTCGCGGGCGGAGATCGTCGAAGACCTGCATCAGCACGAGCCGCGCGACCTGGCCCCGGTCGGCAAGGTGGTTGAAGCCGGTCAACTGCTCCGTGAGTTGCAGCGGCACCGCCGGGCCGGGCACACGGTGGCATTCACCAACGGCTGCTTCGACGTGCTCCACGCCGGGCATGTGCAGTACCTGCATGAAGCCAGGGCCCAGGCCGACGTGCTGGTCGTGGCCGTGAACAGCGACGCGAGCGTCCGCGGCCTGAAGGGGCCCACCCGGCCGGTGAACCCCTGGCCTGCGCGGTCGGCGGTGCTCGCAGGCCTGGAATCGGTCAACTTCATCGTTTCGTTCGACGAGGCGACGCCGCTCGCGTTGATCGAAGCAGTCCGACCCGATGTCCTGGTGAAGGGCGCGGATTACTCGAAGGAACAGGTCGTCGGGGCGACGTTTGTCGAGAGTTACGGCGGCCGGGTCCATCTCGCTCCCCTCCGTCCGGGGTACAGCACCACCAACACACTCCGGCAGCTTCAGGCGGCTTGAAGGGGCGAGCGATGCGCGTGGCGGTATTCCTACCGAACTGGATCGGCGACGTGGTCATGGCCACGCCGGCGATCAACGCGCTGTGGGAGGGGCTGGTCCGCGGGTCGCTGATTGCCGTGGGCAGGCCGTATGTCGAAGACGTGGTGGCCGGCTCGCCGTGGTTCGATCGTTTCGTGCCGGCCGAGCCGAAGAAGTGGCTGGCCACGGCCCGCGAACTTCGTGCGGCCGGGTGCGATGTCGCGGTACTCTTCCCCAACTCGTTCCGCTCGGCGTTCATCGCGCGGTTTGCGGGCATTCCCCGGCGACTCGGGTACGCCCGGCACGGCCGATCGGTGCTGCTGATCGACGCGATGCCGCCCCT
>JAIBBI010000281.1 GCA_019694755.1 Gemmataceae bacterium | reverse complement strand
GCGAGGAGCACGACCCGATGAGTGGCGCAGGCGGGGATCGAACCCGCAGAATCACGAAGGTTTGAGCTTCGCCGCTTTGCCGAATTGCGTACCGCGCCCGGCGCTCATGCCGATCGAAGCGTCCCCGATGGGATTTGAACCCGGGCACCGCCGCGCAGCGGTGGTCCTCCTGCGTGACAGGCAGGCGAGCACTCCGGGCTGCTCCACGAGGACAGATGAAAATCAGAAGTCTGAATGATGAAGTCAGAACTAGGACAACGACGTTCTGCCTTCCGACTTTTGACTTCCGACTTTCCGCAATGGTCCCGGTGGGACTCGAACCCACGCACATCACCTTGTAAGGGTGCTGCCTTTGCCGCTAGGCCACGGGACTACGAAGCAATTCATCGAGCGGAAGCCGTGGGACTCGAACCCACAAGCGCCCATCAGGTCGCCGCCTGTTTTCGAGACAGGTTCCTCATCCGGCCGGATGACTTCCGTAAAGTGCGACAGTCGAGCCACGAAAAGGTTCCGGGGGTTGGAATCGAACCAACGGCCTCCTGGGTCAGAGCCAGTCGTCACGTACCAGCAACTGCCCCGGAGTGAAAATCATGCAAAGCTCGGGGAGAAGGAGTTGAACCCTCATCTCCTGGTTCAAAGCCAGGCAGCCTGCCGTTGACCGATCCCCGAATGCGCTGTGATGAAGTGCCCTGCGGGAATCGAACCCTCAATCGAACTTGAACCAACTGATTCAGGCTATTGCAGTTGCGATTATTGCCAGGGGTACCGCGCTGCACGGGCGCTGCAATTTTGGCGCTCAGAATGTCTCGGCATGGCATCTCTCGACGCTGATCTGCAACGTCTAATCGCGGCATCTCGCGCCGACCGCCGACCAACGGGAAAAGGAACTTATCTATGAGCGATGAAAGCGTGTTGGACCGGGTCATGTCCCGCAAGGCGGAGGATCCGGCGATCGACGACGGTCCGCTGGACCTCGGCTGCTTCGGCTGGCTGCGGGGTGTGCGCGACCGGGCGATCATGCTGGAGTTTCGGCACAAGGACGGGCGCGTTACCAGTTTCGGCTATGCCTGGCTCAAGAAAGTGACCTTCGATCCATCAGAAGGGATCACCCTCGATTTTTCCGGTGAGACGGTAAAGATCACCGGTCTCAACCTCGATGCGGAATTGCGGCCGCGCGTGCGACTGGTCAGTGGCCTTGTCCGGCAACGTGTGACGTGGGTCCAGGAAGCGGATGGTCAGCAGTTGATGAATGCCTCACCGAACGACGTGGTCGTGGAACGGCTGGTCGTGAAGTAACCGATGAAGCACCGCCCGCAGCCGAAGCGCTGCGGGCGGCGATCTTTTAACGCGGGGCCGGCATCTGAACCTGGGCGACGTCTTCGTCGTCGAAGTCGAAGATCGTGTCGCATTCATCGCAGCCGACGACGTTCCAGGGGTCGGTCCGTTCGGGACCGACGGCGTCGCCCGGGATCTCAACATGGCACCGGCATTCCGGACAAACCACGTAGAACATGATCTGTTGCTCCGGTGGCAGGTCAACATAGGCCGTGCGTCGCAGTACATCGTGAAGATAGGCCTGCATCGCCTCGGGGTTCATTTGGTGCGGATAGAAGCCACCGTTGCGAAGCCATTGCTGTAAGCTGTGGGCCAGTTCGCGGGCGGTTTTGTGTTCGCCGTTCATCATGGCCGTGAACAGGTCGAGATACGTTTGATTCGGGTCCATGGTTCTGGTTCCTGAGTAAGCGGAAGTGAGAGGGATAGGCCCGCAGGTTTGGCTCCGGCGGGCGTGAACAACGATCGTTAGGCGACGGCGACCGGTTGCAGGCTGTGCAGGTAATCGGTTGCCTGGCTGGCGAGTGACGCGGCCGAGAAGATGGCCCGTTTATCGTCCCGCAGCACTTTGAGCCACGAAGCGATATAGACGGCGTGGTCGTCGCGGGGCTCGGGTGTGATGTGCAGGTCAGCACACAGAAACGCACTACCCAACTCGGCCACGAGTTCCTCCATGGCGTAGCCAGCGTCGCCCCATTTCTTGCGGCCGAGGTCACGATCCAAGCGGGATTCGTGCCGGGTCCAGTGGGTCAGCTCATGGGCCAGCGTCGCCGCGTGCGATTCCGCATCGCGGAAGCTTTCAAAGGGCGGCATGCGGACATAGTCGGCATCGATCGCATAGAAGGCCCGGTTGCCGCCATAGCGGATGTCGGCCTTCGTGTTGGCAAAGAACGTTTCCGCCCGTTCGATACGCTCTAGCGACTCTTTTGGTGGCTCGGCCATTTCGTAATAAGGGGCGGGCAGGCCTTCGCACTGGTCGGCACAGAACACGGTGTATTCTTTGAGGTAGGCGATCTCCTGTTCGGTCTCGGTGCCGTCCTCGGCTTGTTCGGTCTTCTTAAAGGTGTTGGCATACACGACCGGTGAACCGTGCTCCCCCTTCTTGACATGCCCGCCAAGCTCCTGGGCCTGGCGATAGGTAAGCCAGTAGGGGCTCACAAACCCCTGCAATTCGGCCGAAGTCCATAGCATCAGAATGTTGATGCCCTTATACGGCGTTCCCTCATGGCGAAGCGGCCGTGTGATACGTCCGGCAGCGTGCTCGGCATTCCAGGGCTTGAGCCACGGGCGATGCCCTTTCTCCAGCTCGGCGACGATCTGCGACGTGACGCGGGTGTAAACATCGGTGCGGGTGGTGGTCGTGCTCATGGTCTGGTTTCCTCGTGATTGAAATTGGGCAACGCCCCTTGCGAAAAAAGCGCTCGCTTTTCGGAGCAAGGGGGGCGAAGCCCGAATTGCACGGGGAGAAGCGGTCAAGGGCTGACCGCAGCGGAGGGCACCGGCCTGCACAAGCGAGGCACGAGCGCGGAAGGTCGGGAGGCTGCCGCGATAGGTCAGCGTGGCCCCGACCCTTGACGGCTTCGGGGTGTCCCCGAAACAGAAATGCCTTCAGCGCCGCAAGGCGTCCGCAGGCGGACCGTCAGGCCGCAGCACCAGCGGGCGAAAGGGGAAGTCCGACAGGACCAGAGCGCAGCGCCGCCCGAAAGCACGCGGTCGCCGTAGGGCGAGGTGTCGTTTCGGTGTCTTAGGTCCGAATGCTATAA
>JAIBBI010000122.1 GCA_019694755.1 Gemmataceae bacterium | reverse complement strand
GACGTGTTGATCGACGAGCGGCTCAAGCAGTTGGCGCTTGCCGGCGGGCAGCGCGCCCTGCTCGACGAGTACCTGGCCCAGTGGCTTGCCTTTATCAAGGACCCAGGCGTTCATCGCCGCGACGAGTTGGTCGCGGGTGATGAAGTCCATCTGCACCGCGAGAATACCAAACAGCAAGTTGCGGTCGGCGGCCATGGGGCGGCTCCGGAAAAGGTGGCTCTCAATCAATACTGCCGTTGGTGGGAAAACTACTCCTCGAAAAACTCGGCGTCTACACGAAAACCCCAGTATTTGCCGGCGGACCGAAACCGGTTGCCCGCGGCACCTACCGCCATCGCAATTCGATCGCGGGCCGGTTATTCTATCCTCATCTTCCTCCGTGCTCTCTGTGGCTTGAGCCTTATGTCTCCCACCGCGCCATCCACGCAGTACGCCGAGTTGGCCGAGCTGGCCGGCGGCTTCATTCATGAGATCAAGAACCACCTGTCGACGCTGGGCCTGAATCTTCAGCTCCTGGCCGAGGACTACGCCCAGCCCGAGACGCAGCGTGAGCGTCGCTCGCTGACGCGCATCCAACGGTTGCAGTCGGAGTGTCAGCGGCTCGTGGACGTGTCGAACGACTTCCTGCGGTTCGCGCGGATTCAGTCGCTCGACCTTCGGCCGCACAAGCTGGGCGATGTCGTGGACCAGATGCTCGACTTCTTCGGTCCCACCGCCCGGCAGGCGAAGCTGGAGCTGCACGCCTACCTCCCGGCCGACCTGCCGCCCGTCGCGCTCGATGCCGAGCAGTTCCGCCAGGCGCTCCTGAACCTGCTGCTCAATGCCGAGCAGGCGATGCCCGAGGGCGGCGAGATTACCTTGCAGGCCACCCCGGCCGGAGACTTCGTGCGGTTCGACGTGATCGACACCGGGCCGGGCATGCCCGCCGACGTGATGGAGAAGGTGTGGAAGCCGTTCTTCACCACGAAGCCGGGGGGCAACGGGCTCGGCCTGCCGATCACACGCAAGATCATCGAGGCGCACGGCGGCCGACTCGAAGTACAATCGGAGGCCGGCAAAGGGACCAAGTTCACGATGCACCTCCCCATCGCGCGGACCCTCGCCCCGGCCACGCTGGCCGGCGAACCGGTGCCCGCGGCCGGGTCGTGACGGGGGCCCGCCCATGACAGCCAGCGTCCGATTACTGTTCGGCCCCGGCGGCTCCGGAAAGACGGCGAAGCTCCGCGAGCGGGCCGAGGCGTTGGCCGGCAACGTGTGGTGGATCGTGCCCACCGCACGCCATGCCGGCGAACTCACGGGGCTGCCCGAACACGTCCGCGTGCTCAGGTTCTTCCAGGCGGCCGGGCGGTGTGCCCGCCTTCCGGAGAACGCCCGGCTCCTCGACGACACGCAGCGCAAGATCGTATTCCGACATGTCGTCGATGAGGTGGCCCGCGCCCGCCGGTGGAAGTCACTCGCACCGCTGGCCGACACGCACGGGCTCTCCGACTCGTTGCTCGGGCTGATCGACGAGCTTCATCTCCTGGGCGTGACTCCCGAACAGTTTCTGGAATTTGCCGGGCAGACGGCGGCCGGCCCGCTGCGCGATCGCGTCGATGCCGAGGTCGCACTGGTCGACCTGGCCTATCGGGAGATGTTCGAGCGGCACGGATTCGTCGACTCGGCCGGGCTGTTTGCCGCGGCGTGTGCCGGGCGACCGCCCAAGCTCGCGGCCGTGTTCGTCGACGGCTTCGCCCGCCTGACGCCGAACGAGCAACGACTGCTTCAGCGACTGACCGGGTTCGCCAGTGAGGTCTGGATTACTCTGCCGTCGAACGGGCCGGAGTCGCTGAGCCACCCCGGTGAAATGACGACGAGCCTGTCGGAGGCGTTTCCGGAATCGGAAGTGATTCAACTCGAAAGTGGGCCCGGCACTCGTCCGCCGGCACTCAGCCATCTGGTGTCATCGTTGTTCGAAGAGTCGGCCCCGGCGAGCGAAGCGAGTGAGGGTGTGACGCTCATCGAAGCGCCGGGCGTTGTCGGCGAGTGCCGGATGGTCGCCCGCGCGATTCGCAAGCTGATCGATGCGGGCACTTCGCCGGAATCGATCCTCGTCTCGGCCCGCAGCCTCGGGGAGTACGAGACGCTGCTCGCCGAGATGTTCGAGGAGTATGGCATCCCCAATTCGATGGAGCGGCACGTGCCGTTCGAGCGCGTGCCCGGCATCGTCGCGCTGGTGCAGGCGGCGCGATTGCCCGACGACGGCTGGTCGTTCGAGGGTGTGACCGCGATCCTCCGCAGCGGCTGGTTTCGACCGACGTGGGCGGGCGACGCGGCCGACGATCTGCCGCTCTGGTCCGATTGGCTGCTCCGCGATCTCGGGGTCCCGCGGGATCGCGACGCGTTCCTGCGTGCGGTCCGGCTCTGGTCCGAGTCGCCGCCGACGCCGCTGGAAGATGAGGCGGCCGAGACAGGCACACGCCGCGTCCGCCACGAAAAAGCCAAGCTCTGTCGCCCGCTGCTCGATGCCTTCTTCGCCGCGTGGGATGCGGCCCCGGCTAATGCACTACTGGCCGATCACATCCGGTGGATGCAGGCGTGGGCCGCCGAACTAGGGTTCCCGGCCGAGGAGTCGGACTTCGTCGCGTGGTGGGCCGCGCTCGAGCAGTTTCAGACGCTCGACGATGCCCTGAACCCCGGACGACGCTGGACCCGTGCCGACTTCCTCCGGCAGATCGACCTCGTGGCCCGCTTCGGGCACGTGACGCGCGGCGATGCCGACGCTGCTGGCGTCCGCGTTGTCCCGGCCGACGCGGCCGCCGGGCTGCACGCAACCCACCTGTTTCTGCTCGGCCTCGATGAAGGCGCGTTCCCCAGCCTCACCGCCGGGGCCCGCATGTATTCGGATGCCGAGCGGCAGGAGTTCGTTGCAGTCGGCCTGCAACTCGAAGTCGCGATGGAGCGGTTGCCGCGTGAGATGACGCTGTTTCATCGGCTCGTGGCTGCCGCCTCCGGGCAGGTCGTGTTCAGCCGGCCCGCGGTCGATGAAAAGGGGCAGGAACAACTGCCCGCGACGTTCTGGCGAGAAGTCGCGCGGCTCGTCTCGCGGGCAAACGTCGAACGCAAGACGATGCTCATCGACGGCTACGACTCGGACGCACCACTGTCCGAGGCTGAGCGGCGCGTGCGCTTTGCCGTGAAGAAGAACCAGGGGAAGTGTGAACTATCGGGGCACCTCGATCACGTGCGCCGGGTGATGCATGCGCGGTTCGGCGAGAAGCAGTACACCCCGTTCGAGGGCATGCTGGCCGACCCGGCCGTGAAGGCGGACGTGGCCGAAGCGTTTGGGCCGAAGAAGTCGTTCTCGGCCACCAGTCTTGAGGATTACGTGGCCTGTCCGTTCAAGTATTTCGGCAAGCACGTGCTCCGGTTGGCACCCTTACCGGACCCGGCCGACGAGATCGAAGCCCACAGCCGGGGCTCGGCGTTTCACCGGGCCCTGGCCGCGCTCGGCCCGAAGAATGCGCCCGCGCCCGACCTCGCCCGACGCCTGGGTCGTGCGCTCTCCGCGGCGGTGCAGGAGGAACTCGATCGCTCGGCCAGCCCGATCATGCGACGGCTCTGGGAACTGGAGCGCGAGCGCTGGGAGCGGTGGGTGAACCGCTACCCGGAGCAGTGGAGCAAGTACGAGGAGCACTTCGCCGACACGGGGCGGCCGAGGTTTCATCGCGCGGAACTCCCCTATCGCATCGCGCTCAATCACAACGACGTGGATCTGTCGCTCCGCGGCGTGATCGATCGCGTGGATACTGTCGAGGGGCCGGCAGGCGCGGGTGCAGTGGTCGTCGATTACAAGACGGGGAGCGCGGGCAACTACTCGGCCGCCCGCGTCAACGACATGCAGAAGTTGCAGCTCGGCGTTTACGCGCTGGCCGTCGAAAAGCTCCTGCCCGAGTTCCCGCCGCGCCGGCTGCTCTACTGGTTGCCGCTCGACACCGGGCCGCACGGGTTCGTGCCGAAACAGGCGGCCGGCTGGGCCGGGGCCGAGGGATGGGACGCGTTCCGGAATCGGCTGCTGGACTGGCTCACGGAGATTGCGGAGCGCATCCGGCGGGCCGAATTCCCGCTGCATCCGCGGGACGACAAGAGCTGCGAATACTGCGACTATCGGCGGGCCTGCCGAATCTCGGGCAGCAGGAACCGGATCAAGGACTGGGACTTCGAACTGCCCCCGGCGGTGGAGGAAGCCGCCGATGAGTAAGCCCACGTTAACCATTGAACAACAGCGGGCGATCGAGACCCGCGGCGTGGCGATCGCGCTGACGGCCGGGGCGGGCAGCGGCAAGACCACCGTGCTCACGCAGCGGTATCTGTCGTACCTGTTCGACGACGGACTGCAGGTCCGCGACCTCGCGGCCATCACTTTCACGGAGAAGGCGGCGACGGAGATGCGCCGCCGAATCCGCGCGACCCTCGAAGCCCGCATACATGAGCCGGGCGGGGATATCTGGAAGACCCACCTCGCGGACCTCGAGACGGCGTTTATCGGGACGATCCACTCGTTCTGCTCGCAGATCGTCCGCCGGTTCGCCGTGGCCGCGGGCGTCGATCCCGCGTTCGGCGTGATGGAGGAGGCCGTCGCACCAAACGTGCGGGCCGACTCGCTGCGCGGCGCTCTCTACGAGATACTCCTGGAACCGTCTGAGGCCGGTGCCGCGCTGTGCGATCTCGTCCGCTGCTTCGGCTGGACTATCACGCACGACGCCGTCGGGGACCTGCTCGAGGAACCCGACCGCGGCCAGTGGCGTGACTGGATCTCAAGGCCGGTCGGTGAGTGGGTGCAACGCTGGTTGACCGACGCCCGGCCCGAGGCCGTGCGTGCGATGCTCGCGGAGATGGCATCGCCGGGCGGGAAAATCGACCGGCTCTTCCGGCTACTGGCCACGCCTACCATTGAGCGATCACCGGCCGGGCCGAATGCGAGGATTGTCCTCGATGAGTTTGCGCGACTTGCCACGGCCGCGGACCCCGGAATCGTCGTGAAGACAATTGTCGAAAGGGCCGGGGTCAAAGGTGTTGTGACCGCCAAACACTTCGACAACCCGGCCGACTATGCCGTGCTGAAGGACGGCTATACCGCGCTTCGCGACACGTTGAATAAGAAATTGTTCCCGATTCTGGAGATTCCGGAGGATGTTGCGACAGCGGCCGAGTTCGGCCGGAAGTTCCTGCTCGTCACGGCTCGCTGCGATGCCGCCTATGCGGTCGCGAAACGCCGACGGTCGGAGTTGGACTTCGACGACCTTTTGGAGAAGGCCCGCGATCTGCTCCGCGATCGCCCCGACGTACGCCGGGCCTGTCGGGCGACGTACAAGCGAGTGCTGGTCGACGAACTGCAGGACACCGATCCCGTGCAGATGGAGTTCATCGGCCTGCTGACAAACACCGACGAGCGGCTCTTCGCGGTCGGCGATTCCAAGCAATCGATCTACCGGTTCCGCGGCGCGGACGTGACGCTGTTCAACGGACTGTGCGAACGAGTACCGGAAGCGGGCCGGCAGCAGTTGACGGTGAACTTTCGCAGCCAGCCGGCCATCCTCGACTTCGTCAACGCGCTGGTCGGCCCGGCCATGACGGGGTATGAGCCACTGAAGCCCGCGGTGCCGGCTATCAGCCCGGACCCGTGCGTCGAGTTTCTCTGGACACCCCATGCCGGCAACGCCGACGTGAATCGGCGACTGGCGGCGGCCGCGCTCGCGCACCGGCTGAGGGAGTTGATCGACCGGAAAGCTCCAATCGCTTCGGATTGGCCCCGGGGCGGCAAACCCCGGCCGCGGGCCGTTCGGCCGGGTGATGTCGTGCTGCTGTTCCGCTCGATGACCAGTGTGATGTACTACGAGCAGGCGCTGGAGGACGCAAAGCTCGATTACTACGTGGTCGGCGGCACGGCATTCTACTCCCGGCAGGAAGTGTACGACTGGCTCGACATGTTCCGCGTGATCGAGAGCCCGCTGGATAGTCTGTCGCTTGCCGGCGTCCTGCGTTCGCCGTTCGTCGGCCTGAGCGACGACGCGGTCTACCGACTGGCCCGCGACCCGCGGGGGTTGCATGCCGCGCTCCGCGACCCGGCCACACGCGAGTCGCTGCCCGGGGGCGACCGCGGCCCGGCCGAGCGGATCGCGACGCTATTACCGCAGTGGCGGGACCAGAAAGACCGCGTGCCGATTGCCGAGTTGTTTCGCCGGGTGCTTGCCGACACCGGCTACGATGCCGCGCTGATGTACGAGTCGCTGCCGGGGCGGAAGCTCGCCAACTTATGGAAGTTGCTCGACCTCGCCCGGCAGTTCGACGCGGCCGGCGGATTCACGCTCTCGGGCTTCGTGCAGCGACTTGCCGAGTTGGTCGACATCCCGCCCAAGGAGCAGCAGGCGGCGACGCAGCCGGCCGAGGCCACACACGTGATCCGGCTCATGAGCATCCACCAGGCGAAGGGGCTCGAGTTCCCCGTCGTCGTGCTGCCCGAGTTCACCGCGAAGAGTCAGTCGACTTCGGCGCGGGCGGCCTGGCACCCGAAGTTCGGCTGCGTCGCCAACCCGCCGAAGGAGGACCCGCCGGTCTTTCCGCCGTTTCCCTACGAGTTGTGGAAGCGATGCGAGAATCAGGCGGATGCGGAAGAGGCGCTGCGGGTGCTCTATGTCGCGACGACCCGGGCGATGGATTACCTGTTGATCACGGGTGCGCTTCCGAGCAAGGAGCCGGAGAATCACGCCGACCGGCTATTGTGTGAGCGATTCGACCGCGCGACGGGAGAGCTGAAGGATCCGAACTGGCCGAGGGAAAACCGGCCACTTGTAACTGTAACGCCTGCCAACTCAAGACCGTAAAAAGTCTCGCAGCGCGCGGCCGACACCGACGAGCAAGGCGCAACCCAGCGCGCCGCTGACGACCATCTGGGCCTTACGTTGTGCTTCCGCGCGGGCGGCGACCGTCGCCGGCGACTCACAATTGACTCGTCAGCCGGCGCGAGCCGCAATCGGATTGGCCAGCACCAGCCAGGAAATCAGCAGAATGTTGGACCCGGTTCGGAGACGCATGGCGGATTCCAAAGCACTGGAAACTGTCGAAGCATAGCTCACAATTCAGGGGCCGGGCTTGTCCTCGGCACCGAGCACTTTTTTCGCCACTTTGTAGTACGCTTCGCGCTTTTCGAGGCCGCGGAAGCCGCCGTTGACCTTCCGGGTGATCTCCTTGAAGTCACCCTTATCGGCGAGGTCGTTCAGTTTGCGGGTGTCCCAGAACCAGCCGGCCACACGACAACCAATCTCAGGGTCGGCCACGCGTTCCGGGTGCTCTTCCAGTTCCATGCCGAGCGCCTGCCCGGCCTTGCGGTAATTGTTGCGACCGGTGAGCTGGATCGGTCCCCGGCCCTTGAAACGTTTTCCGTCGCCCGGTTGGGTGTTGCCGAGGTTGGCGCGACCTTCGTACGCTTCGCCGCTGGCGATCTCCTCCATGTATTTCAGCTCGCCGCTCTCGTGGGCCAGTTGCGCAAGAAAGGCGGCCCGCCGGAGCGGTGAATCGATCTTGTACTGTGCCAGTGCGCGATTAATCGGGCCGAGAAAGAGCGGCACGCGCTCGGCCGGGAGCCGGGGCATGATCGCGCGGAGTTGGCCGGCCGTCAGGTCGCCGGGCCGGTCGTAGACGCGCACGCCGAGGTTGTTGCCGTTGAGGCGCAGCGAGCCGACAGTTCCGCGCCCGATCGGCGAATTCGCGACAGCATGTTGACCTGTGGCCGGGTCCTGCACAACGAGCGTGGTCGAACCGCCGCCGTCGAGATTGAGGAGATCGGAGATGCCGAGGGACTTGGCCCAGTTCCCGAGATCGAGGTAGCTCATGCCCTCGCTCGTGCCCGGTTGCCGGCCGTCAACGACGAGCAGCCAGAGGTACTTTCCGCCGTCCGAGATGCCGGCCGCGGTGCGCGGGTGGATCGGCTCGGCCTGGTCTTCTTTCAGGTGCTTCCCGTCGGCGACGATGACGTGAAATCCGCTTAACCCGTTGCGGGTGGCGGCCAGATCTTCGGGAGTGATCGGGTGTTTCCGAATCGAGGGCCTGTTGACGCCGGAGAGCAGCAGCGCGCCGTACTCCGACTTGGCCGGCGGACTCGCGATGACCTCGCCGCGCGTCAGGTGCAGGCCGTTGATCTTCTGCGGCTCGCCGGCCCGAAGTCGCATCGGGGCGAATGGCGAGCCGTTGACGGCGAGTTGCAACCCTTCAGCCTGCGCGAACTCGAGCGTGGTCGCGCTCAGTGTGTGGAATCCTTCGGGCACCTTGCCCGCCGGGGTCAGGACGAACTCGATGTCGGGGCTGGTGAGGTCGATCCGGGCGGCCCAGGCGCGGATCGGCCTGGGTTGGTCGAATTCGTAACGGGTGATCCGGATCGGGCCGAACGGCTTCGATTCCTCCGCGACCTTCGGCTTCGGGAAGTCGGCCCCCAAGCCCAGGACCGCGAAAGCGATCAGGCAGAGTTGGCGTATTGCTGTCGGCACTCGGTTCTCCGGATTCACGGGGTGGGCTGACTTTCGATGTCGCATTCTACCGCCTGCCAGATGAAGTGGTCGGTGTCGTCTTGAACCCACGCGACCGCCTTGAGCTTCGCGAAGTCGGTGGGCCGGGCGGGCGATGGGAGTGGCGAATAGTTGCGGGTGTACTCGTCCAGGCCGGCGTTGATCTTCTTGCGGAGGTCCGCGAGGTCGACGCTGGCGGTGTGCTTCGAGTCGGATTTCGTCAGGGTGATCCCGGCCGGTCCGCCCGGCATGGCCCGGACCACGCGGTGATGTACGCGGACGCCGTTACCGCCGTGATAACGCACCACTTCTTCAACGATCGCCATTCGAAGGCGGATGGATTTGAGGTCGTCGCCGGCATCGTCGACGGTGGCATTCAGCGTGACCTTGTCGCCGGCCCGTTTCGCCTTGAGCGCAACCTTAAGCGCGGTCGGCTCGGCCAGCACCTCGTTGATGTTGCTGAGGTAAGCATCGAGTTTGGTGCGCGACTGGGTCAGCGGGCCACCTCCTTTGGATCTCGGGAATCCGTTGAAGAAACTCGCCGGTACGACATCGGTCGCGTTCGGGAAGGCGTTGGAGTAATAGGTCCAGCGTTCGAGCCCGTCGGGGCAGGCGAGCGCGTCCGGGCCGGGCACGTGAATGTGGTATTGCAGGGCGATCAGTTCGCTCGGCTTGTAGATCTCCGCAAACCGCTGAAATGCGACGGCTACGACACCGCTCGATGGACACTGCGAGCCACAGAATATCTCGACGAGGGCGATGCGGTTGGCCTTGGGCTTCCGCTTCTCGAAGGGGTGGACGTTGAACTTCGGAATCCGGGCGTTGAAGTCGGCCTCGGCTTTGGCATCGAGTTGCTTCAGCCGCTCGGCGAAGGGGCCGGCCTCGGAGGCTTTGCCGGTCGCGGTCAGGCCATGAACCAGCACTCCGAGCACGGCCTCCTGTTCCGCGGCCGACAGTGATTTGCCGAGGTCGCGGTCGGCCTGGCGGGCGAGGTCGGTGGCCAGGTCGAGGCTGTTGGGGCACCGGCCGAGCGCGTCGACGAGGCGAAGGAGCGTGTCGGCCCGGCACCGGGGGCCGAACCGGTCGGCCAGTTGCAGCGTGGACTTCGCCCACGACTGGATCCGCTCGGCCGGGTGATCGGACCGGTACGCTTGCGCCAGCAGGTCGAGCCCCGCGAAATAGGTGGCCGGGTGGTCGGGGTGTTCGGTGATCGCCTTGTTGAGCAACTCCGGCACTTCGCGGGCCATCTTCGCCCGGTGTGCGTCCTGCTCGCGGATCAGGCGTTCGCGGTCCTCGGCAAAGGCCTTCAGAAGAAGCTTGGCGAGTTCCGCACGCTCGGCATCGAGCGCGGCGAAGTCCTTGAGCGGTTGCGGCAGGTCCCGTTTGAACTTCATCTTCTCGCGGTCGATCCGCTCGTCCTCGGTGGACGCGAGGTTGGCTACGGAAAACTTCCGGCCCTGGCCTAGAGTGCCGAGAATGGTGTAAGCACTGTCGGTCACCCGGCCCTCGAAGGTGACGGCGTCGTCCGAAAGGGTCAGGGCCATGGTGAGTACGCCGTCTTTCAGCGTCGTGTTGCCGACGATCACCTGACCCATCGCCGTATTGCGGGCGACGAGACGCGATGTCCATTTGCCATCGACTTCTTCGATCTGGAGGATGGCGACGGAAAGCTCCGTCTCGACGCCGCGGGCGACATTGAGCTTCCACCGCCCGGCCGGAGGGCCGGCGATCGTGGTCCCGGCGAGTAGAAACAGGGCGAGTGTGGCGAGAGAACGCATCCTCGGGGTCTCCGAACATTACCCGGGAAAGTCACCCGCTATGGTACGTGGAGTTCGCGAGGAAGAAACATCCGCCGCGGTGGAACTTACCGGGTGCGCCTTCGGGCCAGAATCTCCATAAATTGAGGCCCGGACAGACGGCCCCGACGGAGGGTTCTCCCATGTCACGAATTCCGGCGTTGCTGTTCGGTGTGGTCGCCTACATCGTGTTCTTTCTGACCTTTCTTTACCAGATCGGTTTCGTCACCGGTGTGGTGGTCCCGAAGGCGATCAACGACGGGGCGGTGATGCCTCCACTTCAGGCGATCACTACGGATGTCATTCTGCTGGCCCTGTTCGCCATCCAGCACACAATCATGGCCCGGCTGGCGTTCAAAAAGTGGTGGAAGTCAATCGTGCCCGAACCCGTGGAGCGCAGCGTGTTTGTGCTGGTGGCCAGCCTGCTTCTCCTGGTGATGAACTGGCAGTGGCAGCCGCTGCCCGGAATCGTCTGGAAGATCGAGGCTCCTATCTGGCGCGCCGTGGTTTACGCGTTGGCCGGAGTCGGATGGGCGGTTGTCTTGTATTCCACGTTTCTGATCAACCACTTCGATTTGTTCGGCCTCCGGCAGGTCTGGCTGTACTTTCAGGGCAGGGAGTACACGACGGTGGTATTCAAGGAAACGGTGCTTTACCAGTGGCTTCGGCATCCGCTCATGCTCGGGTTCATCATCGCCTTTTGGGCGACGCCCGACATGACGCAGGGGCATCTGTTGTTTGCGGCCGTGACCACGGCCTATATCCTGGTCGCGATTCACATCGAGGAACGAACGCTGGTGGCGATTCACGGAGACGAGTATCAGCGTTATCAGGAACGGGTGTCGATGATCATTCCCATGCCACCGAAGTCGCGGGCGTAACAACGCAGCCGAAGATCACACAAGAGGTTGCCGAGCCAGATTGTGGACCGTCGATAGGGGACCGGACCCGTATTACTGCATTTCCCATTCCAGGCTCTCGCCACCGTTGATGGTGTTGAGGGCCTGAAAAGTCTCGAATTTGATCCGGTCGCTGATGAGGTGGACGGACCCGTCGCCAAAGAGGAAATTGGCGCCACCCGGATGCCAACTCCCGAAGCCCCAGGCGTATTGCAGCAGAGCTTCTTTGCCCTTTTCGTTGAGTTCCTTTTCGCCGTACCGGTAGTTGATGGCCCACCGCTGGTCGGTAACGACGCCGTGACAGCACGAATGGGTTCCGCTACCCCAGTAGGGGCCGTGGGTGGTCGAGGTGTGCTCCTGCCGGGATTCCCCGACGAGAACGGTCCGACTGAGGCCGTCCGTGATTTGCGAGAACGAGGCGGCGCCGTTGGTGCCAAACGCGCCGGCAACCCGCTCGCTGGGGTATCGGGGCGTGAAATCGGTGTCTTTGTAGCTCGCAAAGAGGTAGTTGCTTCGCCGGGCATTCTGGCGGCTGTAAATGTGGTACGGCGGGATGTACGGCGTCGGCGGATTGGCATTCGGATCGGCAGGCTGGCCATTATCCCAGGCGACGGAAGAAGGGACTCGGTCGGCCGGGCACTCGTAGACGCGGACTTCGGATCCCACGACCCCGGCATTGGCGTTGGCCGAGCCGGCCAGCGATGTGCCGTCCAACCCGCCACCGAACGACGAATTGGCGGACGGCTGACGGTAGTCGTATTTCTGAAACAGGGCTTCCTGTTCGATGAACGGGAGAAGCGCGACCCAGCCGGTGTGGTTGTAGATTTTCAGAACGTCGCCACGGAAGTCCCCTTCCGGGCCGCGATACTGTGGCTGGCCCGAGCCGGCGGAACCCGAGTGAATCTTGGCGGCGGGTAGGCGACCGTGGATTTCGTGAAACTGATGAAGCCCGATTCCGATCTGCCGCATGTTGTTCTGGCATCGGGCGCGGTTCGCGACTTCACGGACTTTCTGAACGGCAGGCAATAACAGACCGATCATCACCGCGATGATCGCGATGACGACGAGAAGTTCCAGAATGGAGAATGCACTGCGCGAGTCGGGACGTGCCATGGCCCGCCCTCAGATAAACCGACCGTATCCTAATAATCCTGTAACACACTTGCAACAGAATTTACCCATTTTCCACGACCCGCAGTCCGATTTCGATCCGGAAGGTCGGACGAGGGTGGTCAATTCGGTGCAATCGGGCTGAATCAGGCTGCTGATCTGCTATTTCGGTCGGACAGATACTCGGTCAAGGCGGTTCGCCAATCCCGGGGAGCAGCGACTCCTGCCGCCGTCAGCCCGGTACAATCGAGGACGCTGTACGGAGGTCGGCGGGCGGGGGCGTTGTAAGCCGCGCTGGTCGTCGGGCTGAGGTCGGCTTTGATTCCTGCCAGGTCGAAGATCGCCCGGGCGAAGTCGTGCCAGGTCACTGCCCCCGTGTTGGTCGCGTGGTACAGGCCGTACCGGTCCGACTTCAACAACCCGACTGCTACCGCGGCGATGTCTTTCGTGAAGCTCGGCGTGCATGTTTGATCGCCGACGACCTTGAGCGGCTTTCCTTGCCCAGCCAGTTTCAGCATCGTCTCGACAAAATTGGTCCCTTTGCCGCCGGAGCCCCAAACACCGTAGAGACCGCAGGTCCGGATCACAAAGTGCTTCGGGCACTCGGTCCGAACGGCATACTCCCCGGTCAGCTTGCTCATGCCATAGACGCTGACCGGCCCCGGCGCGTCGGTCGGCAGGTACGGCGTCGCCCTGTGAGCATCGAGGCCAAACACGAAGTCGGTGCTGAAGTGCATCAGCAGGCAATCCCGCCGGGCGCATTCCCGGGCCAACGCCCGGACGCCCCAGGCGTTGACGGCGAAAGCAGCGTCGGGTTCCGCCTCGGCTTTATCGACGAAGTTGTAGGCGGCGCAGTTGATCACGGCGTCGGGCTGGTGTTCGTCCAAAAGTGCCGAGAGCCCCTCCGGCTGAGTTAGGTCGACGGCGGGTCGGCCGACGGGAATGACTTCCCCGGGCAGGAGTGGCGTGAGATCCCGACCGAGTTGGCCGGCCGCACCGATGACGACGAAACGCATGGCAATCTCCGGAAGTCCGGCCATAATAAGGGCGCATGCGATCTGCCGCCAGTCGAGCCCTGGTCTGCGCCGTCCTCCTGGTCGGGGGCCTTTGCTCGGCCGGCCCGGAAGTGTCCCGGCACGAACAGGGATACGAGTACCTCACGAAGAAGGCGTATGTGCCGGCCAGTTGGACCCGGTCGGCCTACGACAACGTTTGGAAGCAGTGGCCCGGCATCCGGGAAAAGCCGGCCGATTACGACAAGGCCTTCCAGCAGTATTACGGTCTGCCGCCCGCACCGTTCGAGAACAACGGGCTCCCGCTGGGCCTGAAAATCACCAAGCCGTTTCTCGGTCGGACGCTGACGCTCGATTGCATGGTGTGCCACGGCGGCTCGATGCTCGGGAAGAGCTACATCGGGCTCGGCAACGTCACCCTTGATATCCAGGCGATCTTTGAAGACCTTTCGGCCGCCGACGGAATTCCGTTCAAGGTGCCGTTCGCGTTCACACGTGTCCGCGGCACGACCGAGGCCGGGGCCATGGGCGTCTACCTGCTTGCGAGACGCAACCCGGACCTGACCCTGCGTGCGCAACCGCTCGATCTGGGAGTCCACGATAATCTCTGCGAGGATCCGCCAGCATGGTGGTTGCTCAAGAAGAAGAAGACGATGTACTTCACCGGTGGTGCCGATCAGCGGTCGGTGCGTTCGATCATGCAGTTCATGATGAGCCCGCTGACCCCGGCTCGTGCATTTGCGGAAGCCGAGCCGGACTTTGCAGCGATCCGCGACTACCTGCTGACGATCGAGCCGCCGAAATACCCGTACCCGATCGACCGGGCCAGGGCGGCCGAGGGCGAGAGGCTCTTTTTGGATCACTGCGCCAAATGTCACGGGACCTACGGCCCGGACGGGAAGTACCCGAACAAGATCATTCCGCTCGAGGAGATCGGAACGGATCGAACGCGGTTCGACGGAATAGAAGACCGGTTCGGACTCTATTACGACCAGACCTGGTTCGCGAAAGAACATCGTGGATGGTTGCAGGACGGCTACCCGGCGCGGGCGAGCAGGGGCTATCAGGCTCCGCCGCTCAACGGAATCTGGGCGACGGCTCCGTATTTTCACAACGGATCAGTTCCGACGGTTTACGACGTGCTGAATTCCGAAACCCGGCCCAAACGTTTCACGCGCAGTTTCGGGACGGGGGAATCTGATTACGATTTCATGAAAATGGGCTGGAAAACGACGCCTTCCGACCCCCCGGACGCCCGGCTCCCGGTCATCCGCCAGCGGCGAGTTTTTGACACTTCAAGGCCGGGTCAGGGAAATTCCGGACATTCTTTCGGAGATTGCTTGACGGATCCGGAGCGAATGGCAATAATCGAATACATGAAAACGCTATGAAGATCTCGCGCACATGTGCCTTCTGGCGTTGAGGGTTCCGATTTCGCCTTCGAGGGGGCTCGTTCGATGGCGCTACGAAGAAAAGCGTTCACGTTGATTGAGCTGCTGGTCGTGATCGCGATTATTGCGATCCTGATCGGGCTGCTGCTGCCTGCTGTCCAAAAAGTTCGCGAGGCTGCGGGCCGAACCGCCTGCACCAACAACCTGCACCAACTCGGTGTGGCGTTGAACAATTACCTGGGAGAGTACGGCAAGTTTCCTCCGGGCATGCTCCGGAACAACGAGGAATACACCGCCGTCAAAGTGCCGCCCCGTCCGGCCCAGTATTCCAACCGGGCACGCTACTGGCAATGGTGGCCCTGGGCGACCTTCATTCTTCCTCACATCGAACGCAATGATCTGTACTCCAAGATCAAGTGGAGCCAGACGCCCTGGTGGCAGCATCCCCTCAATGAGGCACCGGTCAAGCAGTACCAGTGCCCGTGGGATGCTCGTTCCGAACTCGTGATCAACTGGCAGGGTGACCTCGTGGCCCTCACCGGCTACTTCGGTGTCAGCGGGACCGATCAATACGCCTTCGACGGCATTCTCGCGACCAACAAGACCATGGCTCCAGGCGATATTCAGGACGGCATGAGCAACACGCTCATCGTCGGCGAGAAGCCGCCGTCATACCACAACCCGCCGACGTCGTACGGCGAATACGGTTGGTGGTTTGCCGGTTGCGGCACGTCGCCGGGTCAGCTCGGTGCGACGGACGTCATTCTCGGTGTCGCCGAGCGGCGTTCGCCGGGTTACACCCCGGAGAAGTTTCGTCCGGGTAACATGAACGACCCGACCGACGAACACAAGTGGCACTACTGGTCGACGCACCCGAACGGATCCATGTTCCTGTTCGCGGACGGCTCGGCCAAGTTCATCACCTACAATGCGCAGAAGATCATGGCGATGCCGCCGCCCGCGCCGGCCGGCGACGCGATCGACCTGCCGTAATCGGCTCGAATAATCAGGAAATCACGCGACCCCGCCGCACTCTTGTCGAGACCAAACTGGTAGGCAAGGCTTGCCGCCAGGATCGTGTAGGCCAGCTTCTCCTTCTGGCCGCCGGACTTGCCGCCGGAGTCGGAGTAGTGCT
>JAIBBI010000121.1 GCA_019694755.1 Gemmataceae bacterium | reverse complement strand
CAAGCAGGAGGAGCTTTCCGAAAACAAGGCCGCCCTCGACGTGAAAGTCGATGAGCTGGCCCGGGCGAACCTGGAGCTGTTCGAGTCGAACCGGCTCAAGAGCGAGTTCCTGGCCACGATGAGCCACGAACTGCGGACACCCCTGCACAGCATCCTCGGCTTCTCGGACCTGCTGCAGCAGGCCGAGGGTCTGGACGACAAGCAGAAGCGCTGGGCCAAGAACATCCGCAGCAGCGGCGCGCACCTGCTCGACCTGATCAACGACATCCTCGAGCTCGCACGGCTCGAAGCGGGCAAGATGGAAGTGCGGGCGACGGAGTTTCCCATCGACGGGCTCGTCGAGGAAGTCGCGGCGACGATGCGGCCGCTGGCCGAGCAGAAGAAGCTCGACTTGCGGACCGACGCGCCGGCCGACCTGCCGCTGGCCCGGCAGGACCGCGGCAAGCTCGTGCAGATCCTCTCGAACCTGCTCTCGAACGCCGTGAAGTTCACGCCCGAGGGCGGCGACATCGCGATCGCGGCCGCGGTCGAAGGCGACGAGCTGATCTTCACGGTGACCGATACCGGCGTGGGCATTGCAGCGACGGAGCGCGAGGCAGTCTTCGACAAGTTCCGGCAGGGGGCCAACCCGCTGACCCGCGAACACGAGGGCACCGGCTTGGGCCTGTCCATCGTCCGGGAACTGTCAAAGCTGCTGGGCGGCGATGTCGGTCTGGACAGCGAGCCGGGTCACGGCAGTCGGTTCACCGTCCGGGTGCCGCTACGCCGGGAGATCGCCGCCGCCCGGGAGGTTGTCACATGATGTCCCGCATGGTACCACTGCTCGCAGTCGCCGCGATCGGTTGCGGCGCGGCCTCGGCTATTGCGCCGCCGGCCCCGAAGATCGTGGTCGCCGGCCCGGAGCGCGTCGCGTTGCCGCGGGCGGTCCGTCAACCGGGCCACGTGGAGGCATATGCCCGGACGCCGCTGGCCGCGAAGATCGCGGGATACGTCCGCGCCGTCCACGCCGATATTGGCGACCGGGTGAAGGCAGGGCAACTGCTCGCCGAGTTGGCTGAGCCGGAACTGGAGCAGGAGTTTCAGCAGAAGAGGGCCATCGAAAAGCAGTCACAGGCCGAAATCCATCTGGCGCGGAAGTCTCTCGAGGCGGCCACCGCGGCCGTGACTTCCGCCCGCGCGACTGTCGAGGAATCGAAGGCCGGCCGGAAGCGCGTCCAGGCGTCGTTCGAGCGGTGGAAGTCGGAAGCCGACCGCGTCGGCGGGTTGGTCGATCGCAAGGTGATCGACGCCCAAACCCGCGACGAGACCCTGAGCCAGTACCGCGTGGCGGAGGCCGCGCTCGAAGAAGTGGAAGCCCGCATCCGCTCGTCGGAGGCCGCCGCGGCGGAGTCAGCGGCGAAGCGGGACCGGGCCGCCGCCGACGTGGCGGTCGCCGAGGCGAAGGCCGGTGCCGCCGCGGCCGAGGCGGGTCGACTCGCGGCCCTGCTGGGATACGCCCGCATCACCGCGCCGTTTGCCGGCGTGGTGACGCAGCGGAATGTGGAGGTCGGCCATCTGCTCGCGCCGGGCCGGGGCGAGCCACTGTTCGTGATCGACATGATGGACCCGATCCGCGTGTATGTGGAGGTGTCGGAGAACGACGCGGCCGCGCTCGCCGAGAAGGCCGCCGCCCGCGTGCAGGTCCCCGCGCTCGGCGACGAGATGACCGGCACGGTAAGCCGGACCTCATGGGCGCTCGACCCGAAGAGCCGGACGCTGCGCACCGCCATCGACCTGCCCAATCCGCAGGGCCGACTCCGGCCGGGGATGTACGCGATGGCCACGCTGACGATTGATCCGCCGGCCCGCTGGGTGGTGCCGGTAGGCGCGGTGCAGCGGATCGCGGAGACGCAGTTTGTCTTTCTTATGCGCGACGGCAAGGCGGTGCGCACGCCGGTACGGGTCGGGTACAGCGACGGAAAGCAGATTGAGGTGCTGGAGTTGCAGACGGCGGAGCAGGGCAAGCCGGCCGCCTGGCGCGCCTGGACCGGAATTGAAAAGCTCGTGACAGTCGGCGCGGCCGGCCTGACAGACGGCTCGATGGTCGAGCAGCCCTGATAGTCTATGTCGATGTATTCACGTATTGGATTGTCTGAATATCTTCGAATCGACGCATGCCAGCCGGCGAAGCCGGAAGTTACTGCATTACGTCATCACACCTTCGCACGATCTTCATGGAGCACGGGTAGCTTGAACTCGTAGGACTCGGAACAGTTCGCTATCCGGAGTGGAACATGAAGGAACTATCGGGGACGGCGCGGCCGAAGCGTCGAGCGTTTACACTCATTGAATTACTCGTCGTGATCGCGATCATCGCGATCCTGATTGGACTGCTGCTGCCGGCCGTGCAGAAAGTCCGCGACGCGGCCCAGCGATCGCAATGCTCGAACAACATGAGGCAGATCGGCATCGCCCTTCACAACTACGAGTCGGGCAACGGCTATTTCCCGACCAGTGGCGAAGGTAACTCGACCGACAACCAGTCGACCAAGTTCGACCTGCACTCGACCTACACGATGATCCTCCCGTACATGGAAGCGACTTCGGCCGCCGCGCTGATCAAGATGGACTATCCGTACAACCACCCGGTCAACGCCGCGCTGGGCGGGGCGAAGACCGAGATCAAGCCGTTCCTCTGTCCGAGCCACCCGTACTACCAGCCGGACCCGCAGAAGTACGGCCAGGTGGATTACATGCCGGTGGCCTACACCGACATCGACCCGAATACGGGCGTGCGAGACCTGAACAGCCCCAAGATTCACCGCACGCCGGGGCTCCTGACATTGCACAACGAAGTGACGGGCTACAACTCCGACGGCACGGCCCAGATGATGAAGCGGGCGCCCCGCCGCGTGACTTCCGTGTCGGATGGCACCTCGAACACCATCGCCATCATCGAAGACGTCGGCAAGTTGCACGAGTCGTACGACCCCAACATGACCTCCGGGTACATGGACAACTGCTCCAACTGCGTTGACAAGTCGCCGACCGGCCGTCGCAACAACTACCGCTGGGCCGAGCCGGACAACGGCAACGGCGTGTCGGGGCCACACAACGACACCGTGAACAAGGTGGCCCGGATCAACAACAACAAGTCGCCGCGCGGCGGCGGCACCAACTGCCCCTGGGGTACCAACAACTGCGGGCCGAACGACGAGCCGTTCAGCTTCCATTCCGGCGGGTGCCTGGCGGTGTTCGGCGACGGACACGTCAGCTTCCTGCGGGAAACCCTCTCGGCCAAGCTGCTCCGGGCGATCTGCACTCCGGATGGTGCGGATTCGCTTGATGGCCTGGATTGATCGGAGAACCTACTTATGAAGCGCAACGTCCTCACGATCTGCTTAGCCGTGCTCGGCCTGACTCTGACCGGACTCGGCTGCGACGGCGTCAGTAACCCGCTGCCCAAGCCGGTCGAAGTGAAGGGGCGGGTCACGGTCCGCAATGCCGCGCTGACGAAAGGATGCGTGGCCTTTTACCCGGCCCACGGCAATGACGGCATCGAGAATTTCGTCGCCGTGCAGCCGAGCGGCGAATTCGCGCTGCGGCTCGTACCCGGCGAATACAAGGTGGCCGTCGAGCCCGACTGGATCCGTACGGCGACGAAGCCCGGATCGACGAGCATCCCGAAGAAGTTCTGGGACCCGAACGGATCCGGCCTCACCGTGACGGTGAAAGCCGGCGCGGGCGACGTCGTGCTTCAGTTGAACTGAACCGGCACTGATGCAGGAAAACGCAAAACGGCCGGGGTCGCAGGACCCCGGCCGTTCGTGTTCGGTGTGTCTGTCCCGGTCAGTCGGCCGAGAGGCTCTCGTAGAGCTTGGCCAATGCTTCGCTCTCGATCTGGCGGACACGCTCGCGGGTGAGGCCGAGGCTCTCGCCAATCTCCTTGAGCGTCTTCGGCTCCTCGGCGTCGAGGCCGAACCGCATGCGGAGCACGGTGGCTTCTCGCTTGTCCATCTTGTCGAGCAGTTGCAGGACGTGCGACATATCGTCGCTTTCGACCATCTCGAGGTCCGGCGCCTTCGAGCGGGCGTCTTCCACCATTTCATCGATGGACCAGCTGCCGTCGGCCTGATCGGTCTGCGGGGCCGCGTTGTAGACGCGGATAGCCTTCTTGATGATGCTGAGCTTCTTCTTCGGGAGGCCCAGTTCCTTGGCGATCTCTTCGTGGGTGGGCACCCGGCCGAGTTTGTCGGTGAGCTGGTTGTTGGCCCGGCGCCACTTGGCGAGCAACTCGACCATGTAAGCCGGGATACGGATCGTCTTGGCGGTGTTGACGAGGGCCCGCTTGATGGACTGCTTGATCCAGTAGCTGGCGTAGGTGGAAAAGCGGGTGTTCATCGTGGGGTCGAACCCCTCGACGGCGCGAAGCAGGCCCAGGTTGCCCTCTTCGATGAGATCCTGCAGAGCCAGGCCCTTGCCCGAGTAGCCGCGGGCGATGTTGACCACGAGGCGGAGGTTGGCGCGGACCATGCGGTCGCGGGCCTCGTTATCGCCGGTCTCGATGCGGTAGGCGAGTTCCTTTTCCTGGTCCGCGCTGAGCAGGGCGGTCTCGTTGATCTCGCGAAGGTAGGTTTCCAGTGGCGACTGGACGGCTTCGCTGCGGATACGGCGGAGTCGAGCCATAGGGTGACGGTCCTCGCGAGCGTGTTTCCAGTCTACCGCGGATCGGCCAGCGGATCGATGAGTCCGGGCAGCGGTCGGATACGCCGCGTCGGATATCATTGTCGCCTGAACGTCCTGCGGTTGGCAAGTTGTAACGGCGGAGTTCACCGATACAGACGACGGTATCGTCCGCATGAGCGGTCCGTCTGGACCCGAGTCAGGGGGTTCCGCGGCGCAACAGACGGGGGGCGTCTGCGCCATGCCGGTATGAGATGCAACCGGGCCAACCAGAAGATTCGGCAGGTCCGGTGCGTTGGACCTCGGGCGGCCGGGCGTGCCGTCTCTTCCGATCATCCTACCACGGCCGGAAAACGGCCCGGCGCGCGGTAGCGGATTTTGTCAGGAATCGCCCCGGCCGCCCGCCCGCGCGACCCCGGGAGTCTTCGCCGCTTGGCCAGCTTGTCAGCACGACTGGGAGGATTGTAGCGACGGTGCCGAACGGCCCGGCCCGACTGTTTACTCGAACAAACCTGCGTCCTCCCCCTCCGTCGGCTTCGGTGTCTTGCCGAAGTGCTTGTAGGCGCGGTGGGTGGCCAGCCGGCCGCGGGGGGTCCGGACGACGAACTGTTCGCGGAGCAGGAACGGCTCGACTTCGTCGGCGAGCGTGTCGGCCGGGAGGTTCATGGTCGCCGCGATCGCTTCAACGCCGGCCGGGCCGCCGTCGAACACGCCCATCAGCGTTTCCAGATACCGGCGGTCCTGTTTGTCCAACCCCTCGGGGTCGACTTCGGCAAGCTCCAGCGCGGCCAGGGCGATCGCGCGGGTGATCCGCCCGTCCGACTCGCTGGCGGCGAAACTTCGGACCCAGTGCAGCCGGGAGTTCGCGATCCGCGGCGTGCCCCGGCTCCGGCGGGCCATTTCGATCGCCGCATCGGGGTCGAGGTGCGTGTTCAGCTTTTTCGCGTTGGTGGTCACGATCGTGGCCAGGTCTTCGACCGTGTAAAACTCCAGATGTTCGTGCATGCGGAACCGGTCGCGCAGCGGACCGGACAGCATGCCGCTGCGGGTCGTCGCCCCGATCAGGGTAAACCGCTTGAGCGGCATCGAGATTGTTCGTGCGTTCAGCCCTTCGCCCAGCACAATGTCGACGCGGAAGTCCTCCATCGCGGGATAGATGAACTCCTCGACCACCCGCGGCATGCGGTGAATCTCGTCGACGAACAGGATCGAGCCTTCTTCGAGATTCGTCAGAAACGGCAGCAGGTCCGCGGGCTTGGTCAGAGCGGGGCCGCTGGTGAGCTGGATCGAAGTACCCAGCTCATTGGGCAGGGCCATCGCGAAGGTCGTCTTGCCGAGCCCCGGCGGGCCGTCGAAAAGGATGTGGCCCAGCGGCTCCTTGAGCTTCCGGGCGGCGTTGACGTTGATCTCCAGCTTGCGGACGAGTTGCCGCTGGCCGATCACATCCGAAAGCCGCCGCGGGCGCAGGGCGGCATCGCGACGTTTCTCGTCGTCGGGCAGTGCGTCGCCGGTAATCATCGTTTCGCGCGGCATCAAATTGATCCTACCAGCTTGTAGACCGCACATACCCGGCCGCGAGGCTGAATGAGGTCGCCCGCCACTTCAAAATGAAGGCCGCGAGCGTCGATCCACCCGATCTCGATCTGATCGCCCAGCCGCCGGAGCGCATTGCGAATGAGAGTCGCGGAAGACGAGTAATCCGGGGGACCGCCACGCCGACTCCTGCCGGCCGCGACGATCTGCTCCCGCACGGTTCGCGGAAGCCGCGCCAGGATCTGATGCGCCGAAAGCCCGGCAGGTCCACCGCCATCGCCGGCTTTCGTCACTCGGGCGAGTACGGCGATTACTTCCTTTTCGATGTCGGCAGCAGCGATTCGCGGCATGAGTTCCGTCCATTGCCACAACGTACACGTACCTACTTCACGCGCTTGTAGGTCACCAGCAGGATCTTGTCGCTCGACGCCTTGAACTCGGTCGGTCGTTTGCCTTCGAGGGCGTAGCAGACCTTCAGCGTGTCGCCGTCGAGTTCGTAGATCGCGAGCAGCGTCTTGCCCTTGTTCGGACCTTCGGTGCCGGTGATGTCCATGGCCTTCGGCTTGGCCGCGTCGTCGCGCTTGACCGTGCCCTTGTCCGGCGTGTTGCCGGCCATGACGCTGTAGTTGTCGCCGTCGATGACCAGCGACGTCTTGCTGAGCTGCTCGGCCGGCACCTTGGATTCGCCGAGCTGCATCGATGTCGGCTGCCATTTGCCGGAAAGCTTCGGCGCGTCCTTCTTGTCGTCGGCCGGTGCGGAGGAAAGTCCGGCAAGAACTGCAATGATTGCCAGGCAATGCGCTTTCATTTGATGCTCTTCGGTTTGAGGGTGGTTATTGGCTCAGTGTGTGGGCTGTGGGTGTCTCTACACTTTCTATCACGCCAGTCGCCGATACAGTTCGGCGTTCTTCGCCAGAACGTGTGTCGCGGCCGCGTCGAATTTCTCCTGCTTCGCCAGGTAACTGTCGATACTCCGCCGGATGATCTCCTCCGGATCGATTCCGAGTCGCTGGGCCGCGGCCGCGATCTGGCGCGACTGGGACTCATCGAGAGAGAGTTGCAGTGTCATCGTCTCTCACCCCTTCGCATAGACGGCCAGCAGTACGTCTTCGACGCTGGCGAATTTCTTGCCGCTCTGGAGCACCGGGTCGAGTTTCTGACGGGCTTCCAGCGGGTTCAGGCCCAGCCGCATCAGCGACTGGTAGGCATCTTCGAGGACGTCCGGCGCGGCCACCGGGGTCGCCCCGTCTTCGCTCATACCCGGGATCAGAGCGTAGCGCGTCACCTTCCGGCGGAGCGTGGCGATCACCTGGTCGGCCGAGGCGGGGCCGATGCCGGGCAGCGTGGTGAGCCACTTGGCGTCCTGCCGGCTGATCGCGTCGGCAATCTCCTTCACCGGCCGGGTGAGCGCCTTGAGCGCCTTCTTCACCCCGATTTTCTCCACCGTGCAGAACAGTTCAAAGAACTCCAACTCGGCCTCGGCCAGGAACCCCACCAGCCGGGGGATCATCTTGCCGGTGTTCATGTTGCCTTCGAAGTACTGCGTCGTGAACAGCGTGATCTCGGTGTTGAGCTGCCCCTGGAGCCGGCGACGGACGAACTCGGGGACCATGACCTGGTATTCGAGCGGCCCGACCTGGACGCGCGCCTCCTCGTCGAAAACGCGGTTCACGGTCCCGGTGAGCTTGGTGATCATGCTTTGCTTTTGGAAGCGTACCAGTGGGTCAGGGCGATGGCGAGCGCGTCGGCGACGTCGGGCGGCTCGGGCTTCGCCGCCAGGGCGAACTCTCGCTGCACGGCCCGCTGCATCTGTTCCTTCGTCGCGTGGCCATGGCCCGTCACCGTCCGCTTCACCCGGGTCGAGGCGTAGTGCGCGACCGGGATGTCGGCCTTGGCGGCGGCGAGCAGGACGACGCCGCGGGCGTGGCCCATCAGGATCGCGGTGCGCGGGTGGTCGTAGTGTGCGTAGAGTTGCTCGACGGACATCACGCGGGGCGCGTGGGCCGCGATCACCTCGGCCAATCCATCGTATAACGAAGCGACCCGGGATGCGAGGTCAGTCCCCGCGGGCCGGACGACGCCCGCCTCGACGATGCGCACCGCGCCCGGGCCGGCGTCAATGACGCCGTACCCGGTAATCCGCAGGCCGGGGTCGATACCGAGGATACGCATGGTTCAGGTCAGGTCGTTCGCGGCGAGGGCCCGGTTCAATTCTTCGGAGATGCCTAGCCGGGTCGCCCATTCTGTCATGTAAGCGCGGTCCATGGAACCCTGGATGAGAAAAATGTCGGCAATGTCGGCCCGGTCCTTGTCGCGATTGGCCATCAGTTTCAACAGCACGAGATCCTCCGGGCTCACAAACCAGGCGCGCAAACGGTTGGACTCGAACTGCTGCCTGCGCTTCATGACCTGGCGTAGGAAGTTCGTCTCGGCGAGAAAGATGTCGATATCGACGACGCCCTGATCGATGAAGGTCTGGAGCTTGACGACTGACATCGCCCGGACTGTATCCAGCCATCCCGTCTTCTGTGCTTCGGGAATCATGTACCCCATGGATTCGGCGCGCTGATAGAGCTCCGGTAGCCGATCCCGATCAATTGTTGCGGCGAAATCGACATCGAATGTGGGTCGGGGCAGTCCATAGACTCGGACTGCCAAGCCACCCATGAGGGCGTATGGGAGTTGCAACTCGTCAAACAGGCGGACGATGTCGGCCGCCGTGTCGTCAACGCCCCTCATCGTGGGCCTCGGCCTCCATCAGCTTTCGGCAGACGACTTCGTTGAACTCGTCGTTCCGTCGGCGGATCAGTTCGAACCTCCGACGGACGACTTCCGGCGTCCCTTCCAGGAGCGCGGGCGTGTTATCCCGGATCGCGTCCAGCGTCAGTTGCAGCCGGCCGTTGGGGCCCATGCGCCGGTAGGCTTCGATCGCTTCCGGGCTGGTCATGCTTCACTTTCCGATCGCGTACAGGTTTGACTCGGTCATCACGTACAGCACGCCGTTGACCATGATCGGCGTCGAGCGGATCGGCTGCTCGCACTCGATCTTGATCGGGTCCTTCTTCGTCTTGCCCGCCTCGAAGACCCAGACGTCGCCTTCCTCGGTGGCGAGGAACACCTTGCCGTCGACCCAGTAGGTCGAGCCCCAGATGGCGGACTTGGTGTCGTGCTTCCAGTAGTGCTCGCCGGTCTTCGCGTCGAGGCAGTGCAGGAAGCCGTCCAGTTCGGCGGCGTAGACGAGCCCGTCCTTCACGCTGACGGTGCTCATCGTCCGGCCGAAATAGAAGTCGCGGCCCTCCTTGTTCGGGTCCTTGGCCGGGCCGCCGTAATGCCAGACGAGCCCGCTCTTCGCGTTGGCCGGGGCCTTCGGGTCGAAGTTGTCGCCGACGGGGCTGAGGTCTTCGCCTTCGCCCTTGCTCTTCGCCGCGTCGATGCACCACAGGTGGCCGACGCCGGTGAAGTGCTCGGGGTCCTGCCCGGTGCCGATGTAGATCAGGCCTCCGTCGACGACAGGCGTGGCGATGAAGTCGCTCTTGGTGCCGCGACCGCCGAGTTCGTACTTGCTGTTCTTCGGGTTGCAGTCGAACTTCCACAGGAGCTTGCCCGTGGCCGGGGCGAAGCTGTACAGCCAGCCGTCGCCGCCGGGGAACAGGACCTGCTTCATTCCGTTGATCTCGGCGTAGGTCGGGTTCGACCATTGGCCGTGCATGATGTTCTTGCCGGGGATGTTCGACTTCCAGACCACCTTGCCGGTGTCCTTACTGAGGCAGAGGAAGCTCGGGGCGTCGGGCGAGGGGATGTTGATGTGACCCTCGTCCACGCCGTTGGCCGTCACGATGAACACGAGATCGCCGATGACGAGCGGCGAGCAGGCCGCCAGGTTGTGCGGGAAGACGTTGAGGTCTTTCATCATGTCGAGGTGCCAGATCACGTCGGCGTCGGTCGGCTCCTTGTACTGCTCGTCCTGCACGCCCTGATTACCGTCGGCCAAGCCGTTGGTGTCGAGGCAGACGACTTCGCAGCGGTTCGTGACGTACCACAACCGATTGCCGTCAACGACCGGCGTGCTGCAGCAGCCCTCGCGCGGCCAATCGTTGACCTGCCCGGAGGGGAGCTTGTCGCACACGTGCTGCCAGAGGAACTTGCCGGTGGCTTCGTCGAAGCACATCAGCACGCCCTTGTCGACGGCCTCGCGCTTTCCGTCCTTGCGGAGCAGGGTGTCGCGCTCGTTGCGGGGCGACTCGTTGTTGGTGCCGATGTAGATCTTCCCGCCGTGGATCGTCGGGCCGCCGTAGGCCCGGGAGCCGAGCTTGGCGACCCACTTGATGTGCTTCTTCTCCTTGATCTCGAACTCGGTGGGCGGGTTCTTATCGGTCGTGTTGACCATGTTCCGCGAGGGCGTGACGCCGAACATGGCCATCGGCTCGGCCGCCAACGCGACCGCGCCCGTGGCCAGCGCGGCCGTTGCAATCATCCAGTTGCGCATACTCATCTCCGTTTAGCGACGCTTCGCAGAAGCGTCGGTCACTTGTTCGGCGTCACCGCGATGTTGTCGTAAAACGCTTCCGCGCCCACTTTACCGGCCAGGATGCCCGTGGCGTATCCGTACAGCGCGGGGCTGCCGCCGGGGTTGGGCCGGGTGTCTTCCACTTCGATCGTCCACTTGTCCGGCTCGGGCGTGCCCCGCGGCCAGGCCTTGCCCAGGATCATTGACTTCCCGCCCATCGGCTGGATCGTCAGCTTCAAGGTGTACCACTCGCCCGCCTTCCACGGGAAGTCGATGGTCTTGTCCAGCCGGGGCACCGCCTCCCAGCTCAGCAGGCGGAGTTGCTGCTTGTTGCCGTTCATCTGCAGCGTGTAACGGCTGTTGACGATCCCCATGTCCGGCATGTTGTTGTTGGCCTGGCTGCCCGACACGTCGGCCTGGATCGTGTAGTTCGCCGCGTCCGGCAGCGTAATGTAGGCGTTGGCTCGGGCGACCGGCGGGGCGGCATTCTCCGCAAGCTTCTTGATCAGCTTCTTTCCGTCGACCTCCACCACCGCGTACTTGCCCTGGGCGTTGACCCAGCCGCCGGGCGTACTGCCGACCGGCACCTTGCTCAGGTCGAGCTTGTACGGCAATGCGGGGGCCACCCGCACGCGGGCCCTTGCGGTCAGCGTGCCCACCTTGGCTTCCACCATGCCTGTCTGGCCGGGCGGCGGCGACTTGCTGACCGTCAGCTTGCCGTTCTCGATCGTGCCCACGAGCGCGGGCGGTTGCGCCCCCGACGGAGTCTTGGCCGGCAGCGGCAGCGACCAGTCGCACTTCGCCTCGTCGCGGATGAAGTCGCCATTCTTGTCGTAGAGCTTCACGGTGAACGTCGCCGACTCGCCCGGCCGGAGTGCGACATCGCCGGGCACCACGAGCGCGAGGGCCGGCGGCAGTTGCGAGGGCGGCATCGTTACCTTCCCGACCCCGGCCGGCGCCTTGCCCTCCGGCGTCCAGTCTTTCTTCCCCACGCAGTAGAAGTCGGTCTCGGTGCCGAAGTAGACCCGGCCGTTGCTCACGGCCGCGGTGCCGCTCGACTCCGTCGACACGCCCCGACCCGAGAAGAACGGGACCTCGGCCAGGTCGGTGCAGCGCTTGTCGCCCGGCTTGAGAATGTGGAACTTCGAGTTCACCTCGGCGATCCAGATCTTGCCGTCGGCGAACACCGGCGCGGCCCGGGCGACCTTGCCGTACTTGTGCTTCCAGAGCCGCTTTCCGGTCTTGGCGTCGAAGCAGTAGAGCGTCGCGCCGTCGTCGGGTACGTACAGCTTGCCGTCGACGAGCAACGGGCTGCTCAGGTCGCTCTTCACGCCGACCTCTTCCCAGACCAGTTTCGGCTTACCGTCGGTGACCTGCGACGCGTCGAGGCAAATGACCCGGCCCTGGGTCGCCTGGTCGATGTTCTCCTGCCCGTGGGTGATGTACACGAGGTTGCCGTCAACGACGGGCGACGAGTTGATCGCCTGTGCGCCGAACATGTACTGCCAGACTTTCGCGCCGGTGTTGGCCTGGATGGCGGTGACCGCGCCGTCGGCCGTGCCGGTGATGAGCAACCGCTGACCGTTGATGGTCGCGGCCACGGGGATCGAGTTGTAGGTGAGCTTGTTCAGTTCGCAGGGGCTGCTCCACCAGCGGACCGCGCCGGTGCGCTTGTCGAAGGCGACGAACCGGTTGTTGCCCCGGGCCTGATCGCCCCAACTGGCGTTGATCATGCCGACGACGACGAGGTCACCCTCGACCACGGGGGAGACGACCCGCCCGCCGTAACCGGTGACTCGGCCGAACTCCTCGGTAAGGGAGTGGCTCCAGACGACTTTGCCGTTCGCGCCGTCGAGGCACCACATCAGGCCCTGCACCCCGTGGGCGTAGACGTAGCCCGTCTCGGCGTCGGCGGCGACGTTGGCCCAGCCGACCCGGCTACTCACGATGTCGGTGTGAAACACGTTGAACTTGTGTTCCCAGAGGACTTTCCCCGTCTTGGCGTCGAACGCCATGACCCGCTCGCCCTCGTTGAGCCCTTCGCCGTCGCTGTTGATGACGAACACGCGGTCGCCGAGGATCGCGGGGGTCGATCGGCAGCCGTACGGTGCTTTCCAGATCAAGTTGGAATCCGGCGCGGTCGGATCGGTGCCGAAGCGGTCGGGCAGGCCCGAGGCCGAGACCGCGCCGGTCTGATTCGGCCCGCGCCAGTGCGTCCAGTCGGCGGCCGACAGCGTACCAGCCGTGGCGACCGCCCAGCCGAACAGGACAACCCGGGCCAATCGGTGTGTCGGATGCATCGCAGAATCTCTTCGGGGAGGGCGCGGGGCTTACCGTCGGGTGGTGACTCGCCGGGCCTTCATCTCGAACCGCGGGAGAGTCCCCGGAGTTACGGATACGACGGTCGGTCGAAAGAGCAATTCGTCGCGGATTGTCTGACCGATCCGCTGGGTGATCGGCCCGGGGTCGATGTCCGGGTACGGCTCCCACAGGATGGTCAATTCCGGCAGGGCGGCCCGGTGGTCGATCTCGATCTGGAACTCGGCCACCTCGGGGCACCGGCGGACGATCGCCTCGAGCGTGGCCGGGTAGATGTTGTTGCCGCGAATGTGGACCATGTCGTCCGCCCGGCCGAGGACGCCGCCGACGATCCGCCGGCCCTGCATCCGAACGAGGTCGCCGGTGCGGTAACGGACGAGCGGGCTCGATAGCCGGCCGAGGTTCGTCAGCACCAGTTCGCCGACTTCGCCGTCGTGTACGGGCCGGGCCGTCTCGGGGTCGATGACTTCGGGGATGTACCCGTCGAGCACGGTCATGGCATCGGGGTCGTCGGCCGATTGTGCGGTGACGGGTCCAACTTCAGTGAGCCCGTAATGATCGTAGACGGCCGCGCCCCAGGCGGCGGCGATGCGCGAGCGCGTCGCGGCGATCAGCCCGCCCGGCTCGCCGGCGACGATCAGCCGGGTGACGCTGGAACCGGCGAGGTCGATGCCTTCGCTGGCCGCGACTTCGGCGAGGTGCAGCGCGTAGGTGGGCGTACACAGGACGACGGTGGCGCGGTGTTCGCACAGGTGACGCAGCCGGCCCGAGGTCGTCATGCTGCCGCCAGTCAGGCAGAGGTACGAGCGGCGTGCGGCTTCAAATGCGGTCCAGAACCCGAGAAACGGGCCGAACGAGAACGCGAAGAACAGCCGGTCGCCCGGCGCCAGCCCCGCGGCCGAGTAGATTTGCTCCCACTGGGCAAGCAGCCAGTCCCACGAGTCCGGCGTGTCGAGCCAGACCAGCGGTCGGCCTGTCGTCGTGCCCGACGACTGGTGTAGCCGGGTGTACTCGGCGAGCGGCCGGGTCAGGACCGTGCCGTACGGCGGGTGTTCGTACTGGTCGGCGGCCAGCTCGGTTTTAGTGGTGAACGGGAAGTCGGCGAGCGCGCCCGGCACCACGCCGCCCAGCTTGCGCTGGTAAAACGGACTGCGGGCGACCGCGGCCAGGAGTGAATCCATGCGGCTCCCGGTCACTTCGCGGACTTCTTGAATACGTACGGGCCTTTCACCGAGCCCCAGACCTGCTTGTTGGCCGAATCATACCCGCGGTCCCAACTCGTCAGCGTGTCGGCGGTGATGGTGACCTCGCTGGTGGCATAGCTTGCGCCCTTCAAGTTGCTGACGCAGCCCTGTCCCTTGGTCGCGCCGGAGTAGCTGCCGTCGGCCTTGCGGAGCAGAGTAATGGCACAGCCGGCCTTCTCGGTAAGTTGCTCGGGCTTGATGTCGGCGAGCGGCTCGTCCTTCTTCCACGCCCCGGCAAACTTCAGCGGATCGCCGGGCAGGTCGTACACCCGGCTCATGATCACTTTGTCACTTTTCTTTTCGAGCTTGTACACGCGCTGCCGGTAAGGCTTGTCGAGCGCGGTCGCCATCGCCTGTTCCACGTACAGCCAGTACTCGCCGGGCCGGTCTTTCCACGCCCGGGCCATGTGCAGGTGCACGTCGAAAAACTCCTTGTCCGTGTCGGCCTGGGCTTTCGACGAGAACGCGCCGGTCATGAACCCGGCAAGCCGCTCGGGGTCGGCATCGTCGGCCCGGTGAAACCCGAGCGCGGACAGGCAGACGATCAACAACACCGCTCGACGCATACCGAATCTCCGTGGGGGCGTTCTTCGGCTAAGTGTATCGCCCCTGCCGGTATTCGGGCTCGAACAGCGTCGGCAGATACCGGTCGACATGCAGATAGCCGTGGTCGGTCAGGGCGACGCCGTCGGTCGTGGCTTCCAGCAGGCCGTCGGCGGCCATCGTGCGGAACGCCTCGGCAAACTCCTTCGCGATCTCGACGCCGAACTTCCGGCGGAAGTATGCCGCTTCAAGTCGGCCCGTCTTCAACTGCAGCGCGGCCTCGCGGATCAGCCGTTGCTTCGGCGACACGGGGAACGCGCGGTGCAGCGGCAGTTCGCCGCGCTCGAGCAGCGCGGCAATGTAGTCGGCCCACTGGTCGTGGTTCTGCATGTGCACGCCGGACATATGGCCGAACGACGCCACGCCCGTGCCGAACATGTCCGAGCCGTGCCAAAGCGCGTCGCGGTACACGAAGCTCGGCATCACTTCGGCCTTGCGGACGACGGTGTACGCGCTCGACCGCTCGTAACCCGAATCGAGAAACTGCGTGACCGCCTCGCTGACCCACCGCCGCTTGGTCGGCCAGTCGGCGATGGCCAGCTCCGGCGAGTCGGCCCCGGCGATCTCCTTCGAGAAGACCGTGTTGAACGGCAACTCCATCGGGTAGATGGTCACGCTTTCCGGGGCGAGGGCGATCGTCTTCTCCACGCAGTCACGCCAGTTGTCCTCGGTCTCGCCGAGCATCCCGGCGATCAGGTCGATGTTGATCTGGCTGAAGCCGCACGACCGGGCCCACTCGTACGCCCGGTAGATCTCCGCGCTCAGGTGGGCTCGGCCGTTGATCTCGAGCACGCGGTCGGAGAAGTTCTCGATTCCCAGGCTCAGCCGGGTGACGCCCAGTTCGCGGAGGGCCTGCAGCTTGTGGAGTTGCAGCGTGCCCGGCTCGCACTCGAAGGTGACTTCGCGGGCCTTGTCCCACGGCAGGATCGCCTGCAGGCGGGTCATCAGCGAGCGCAATTGCGTTGCGCTCAGGTACGAGGGCGTGCCGCCGCCGAAGTAGACGAAGTCGAGGTGCCGGCCCCGCGCAGCGGCGGTGGC
>JAIBBI010000280.1 GCA_019694755.1 Gemmataceae bacterium | reverse complement strand
GAATACGCTGCGCATCACGTTGCCTTGGTCGATCCCCTGAGTTCCATCAGGAAAAATTTCGTTCAAAGCGTTAGCAACTTGGGTCTGAGTCGCCGCTAAGCCCAGCGACTGAAGCCCAGCGAGCAGGATAAGGCGGAACGGTGGGAAAAACCCATCGCGGAACTCAATCGGAAGTCGGGCCGATAAGACTTACCAGCGGGTCAGGATCGGCGCGATGGGTGCCGATCCTGGCCCACTCGCTTGCGCGTCGCCGGATCGCAATTCATTACCGCGACGTGGACCAGCGGTAGGGAGCCGGCGCCTTCGGCTGGGCGGTAAACGAAGAGGAACGCAGCGGTGGGGAGCCGGCGCCTTCGGCTGGGCGGTAAACGAAGAGGGGTGCAGCTTGTAAGGGGAGACGCCCCCTCACTCTTCACCCTTCACTCTTCACACTTCTTTCACAGTCGGCAGTTTGTGATTTGTGTTTCCAGGATGGCCGAAGCGCCGAGTGACTCGAGTTTCTCCATCACGGCGATGACGTCTTTGCGGCGGACCATCACTTGGACGGCGCACCAGGCGGGGTCCTCGAGCGAGTTGACGGTGGGCGAGTTAAATCCGGGCGCGATCTTTTCGGCCTCGGATAGCTTCTCCCGCGGGATGTTGTACTCGAGCAGCGACCAGCCGCGGGCGATTACGACTCCCTCCAGACGTCGCACAATCCGATCGGCCACGCTCGTGTGTCGGCCCCGGCGATTCTGAACCAGCCAAGTCTCGTACTGGCCGATCTCGTCGAGGACGCGCAGGCGGTTGGCGGCCAGCGTGCTGCCGGTTTCCACGAGGTCAACGATCGCCTCGGCGACTCCCAGCGAGATCATGATCTCGACGGATCCGGACAGCGAGACCAAGTGCACGTCGACTCCATGCTGCCGAAAGTAGTCTTCGGTAATCCGCGGAAAGCTGGTGGCGATGCGTGCCCCTCGCAGCTCGGTCGGGCCCGAAAGATTCGCCGAATCGGGCACGCAAACGGCCAAACGGCATCGGCCAATGCCGAGCGCCAGCCGCTGTTGCAGGTCGACTCCGGCCTCCGTGATCAGATCGCTTCCCGTGACGCCCATATCCACCGCGCCCTCCGCACACAGAACGGGGATATCCTCGGCGCGCAGGAAGATGACTTCGGCGGGCACTTCGGCAATTCGAGCGAACAAGCTGCGTTCCTGGCGCCGAAAGCTCAGCCCTGCCTGGGCAAACAAATCGTTCGCCTGTTCAGAAAGCCGGCCCTTGCTGGGGATCGCAATACGTAACGGCAACTCGGCCATAAAGGTACTCTCTTAGGCGAGGACAGGCCTCACGGCCGCGACACGTGCGGGCTCAATCCCCCAAGCAATCGCGGCATTTTTGTGGGTGAATCGAGGGCACGAAACGCGGTAAGCGTGGTATTGAACTACGGCTTCGCCGCCCGGGATTCCTTCTCCGTGATTCCGGAGATGCCAAATCGGCGGGCCAACTCGGCTTCCACGTCGGCAAGCGAGACGTCTTGTTGAGCGAGCAGAACGAGCAGATGGTAGATCAGGTCGGCCGCCTCGTAGACGACCGGCCCTTTGCCGGTGGTGGCCGAGTGTGAGGCAGCCTCGACGACTTCGCCGGCTTCCTCCATAATTTTCTCGCAGACCTTGGTGACGCCACCGCGAAGGAGGGTCGTCGTATACGATTTCTCGGGCGGATTTTGCTTCCGGTCCTCGATGACGGCCATCAGCTGGCACAGAATCGTCTCTGTCACTCGTTCCTCCCTCGCCGTAAAGCGAACACCCTTGTAACGCCTGCGAGATGAAACACGCACAACCCCTAGCTGAACAGCGCCAGGTTGGACGCCCCACATCGCCGCCACTCCTCGTCCCCTGCCAGCTTGCCTGGCAGGTTCATGAGGTTCGGGTCGTGTGCTGGTGCTTTGGCAGGTTGCCTGGACCAAATCGTTTCACATGCAAAACAGTTGCCGCTCATCCTAAATCGAGAGGTCCCTGGTGACAATTGGCCGCTGCCGTTCGATAGACCATCCAGCCCCCCTCCACCATCGACTCCGCTCGACGGTCCAACGCTGATAAGGAAACCATGACCGCCGCATCCTCTTCCGGCGTCCACCCCGATCCGAAGCCCCCGGCACTCGATGCCTGGTATCTGACGGGCCCCACCGCATCCGGCAAAAGTCGCATTGCCCTGGAGCTGGCACGGCGGCTCAACGCCGAGATCATTTCGCTCGATTCCATGTCTGTCTATCGAGGCATGGATATCGGAACCGCCAAGCCCTCGCTTCAGGATCGGCAGCTGATTCCCCACCACCTGATCGACATCGTGGACCCAACCGACGATTACAGCCTGGCCGAGTACGTCGACGCGGCCCACGAACAAATGTCGGCGATCCGCTCGCGTGGTCACGAAGTCTTGTTCGTTGGCGGGACGCCGCTCTATTTAAAATCCCTGCTGCGAGGTCTCTACCAGGGACCCCCGCCGGACTGGACGTTTCGACAACAAGTGGCCGAAGAAGTGCGGCAGGTGGGCATCGAAGCCTTGCATCAGCGCCTCGAGCAAGTCGACCCGCTTTCGGCCGCCAAACTCCACCCGAGCGACATGCGGCGCATCATTCGCGCGCTCGAAGTCTACAAAGTGACCGGCCGCCCGCTCAGCCATCAACAAACCCAGTTCGATGAAGGCACACCCGCCGAGGCATGCCGAGTTTTCGTGCTCGACTGGCCGCGTCCCAGGCTCCATGAACGAATTGAAGAGCGCGTCGAAGGAATGTTCGCCGCTGGATTGATCGACGAAGCCCAGCGGCTCGAAAAAGACTACGGTCAGCTTGGCCGGACCGCCTCGCAGGCCGTCGGCTACCGAGAGGTTTACGAGTACTTGCAGGGAACACGTGACCTGGCATCAACCAAGGAACTCGTGAAGGCGCGAACCCGCCAGTTCGCGCGTCGCCAGGAAACGTGGTTTCGGAGCCTTTGCGAGTGCCGCCGAGTTCCGCTCGCCGAGCCACTCGATCCGCTGGAAATCGCCGAGCAAATCGCGAGCGAAGGAAGGGTGAAGAGTGAAGAGTGAAGGGTGAAGAGTGAAGAGCGAAGGGTGAAGAGTGAAG
>JAIBBI010000279.1 GCA_019694755.1 Gemmataceae bacterium | reverse complement strand
ACTCGACGACCTGCGTGTTATCCTTGGACCGGAAATAGCGGACTTCACCGACGACCGACGTCTTGCCGATCGGTTCGACCTTGATGGTGTAGGTGCCGGGGCCGTTGACTTGGCTGCGGACCACCGCCCAGTTGCCGAAGGCGTTGGGTGCCGCATAGACTTGCGAGCGCTGACCAGCCAAGGCGGCCGTCGCGAGCATCGTCGCCATGGCAATGACGGCGAGGGCGACACTTCGTGTGCTGTGAATCCTCATATTTGACTCCGTGTGAGTAGTGAGTAGAGGATCAAGCGCGGAGAAGATGTCGGAATCCGAGTGATTCGCTGGCAGACTCCGCCCGGTCGCGGATCTCGGAGGCCGTAGCGGCATCGCCGCGAGCACGGTGGACAGCCGCCAGTTCGAAGCTCGCACGGACCATCATCAATGTGTCGATGCCAGTTGCGTGCTTGACTGCTTGTTCGGCCGCGACAAGAGCTTTGTCGTCATTCAAATGCCCGGCAAGGCGATGTTGGATCGCCAGTAGCAGGTGAGATCGGGCCGCGCGAACCGGATTTCGGGGCTTGCCGGTAACGGCATAATTGGCGAGTTGTGGAAGATCCGCCTTAGTGACGAGGACGGCTTTCGGATCCGCGTCGAGCAGGGTGTCGTGGCTGCCTAACTGTCGGCGACCCAGGTAGAGATCCATGCTCGCCATGGGTACATGGCTGATCGAATCCGACGAGAGCAACCATTCGCCGCCCTTGTTTGTAAGGGCGGTCAGGTAGTCAACTGTGCCCGGCAGAAGCTTGTCTTCGGGAATCGCAGGTACTGCCGCGAGGCCCCGGACGGAGGCCGTGGTAGTGACCAGCAGCGTGCGCATGTGGGCGTGTTGCCAGTGGTGCCAGTACTGGCAAAATCCAAACTCCTGGGCGAAGGCATTGGAAAGTTCCAAAAGCGGTAGTGCCCGATGCGGCTGGCCGATGTCGAAGCGTTGATTACCCAGGCCGTAGGCGATCAGAGCGAGGCACTCTTCATAGTTGGCCGGTCGCTCGCCCCTGAGGAGCTGAGCCTCGATGAGGCGGTAGTCAGAACCGCTGAACGGCAAGAATTTTGCTCGGCGGGACATGGGGACCTCCAATCCACAGTGACGTATCGATTACGATCCCATCGTAAGTGCGAGATCGCCGCAACTCAATGATGGGCCACGGGTTTCGGCGAGAATCGGACGTCCGGCGAAAATCGCCGTCGCAAGTATTCGAGGCTAAGGCGTTTTCAGGGATGAGTGGATGGCACGGTGAACAACTAGGGTGGGTACCATGGTCAGCGAGAACAACCTGAACCGGCGCATTCGCGACAACATCGCTGCGGTCATGAATAGCCGTGGGTGGGACCGGGCCGAACTTCGGTCCAAGTTCGAAGCGATTCGTAGACCGATGACGGAATCGCAACTCCGGCGGCTCATCTCTCCGGAAGCGGCCGAAAGCCGCCGATCTATTCCGGTGTATTTCCTTTATCTGCTCTCGGAGATCTGCGACGTACCCATCTCGTCGTTGATTGGCGAGCCGGGCACGGGGTCAACCAGCAATGACGGGATGTGGATTCCCGCCGTTCACCAGAACCACCGCACCTACCCCGACGCGCTCCTTAACGCTACCGAGGGTATGGCCAATCCCATCTACACGATCGTCTCCTCGTTCCCCAGTAGCGCCCTTTTGCCACGCGAACTGGTGGCTTACATTTACGAACACGTCTTTCGTTTCGATCACGACGCCTGTTCGAACTACCAGCGCATGGCCCAGTTCGTTCGTCGACAGTACCGGGGTTTCGACGACGACGAGGTGCCAAGGATCGTGAACTACATTCCTGAATCGGCTATGCGTCAACTGACCAGTGTCGATGCCATCCGCATCGTCTCGGCGGACCGGATCATGGATTTCCTCGATAGTCTCCAAGCGAGGCTTCGTGGCTCGGCTCCGGCGACCATTTATCTGGTGAATGAATCGCTTCCTGCGAATCTTGATACTCAACTCGTTGTCCGCGATCGGATAGCGTCCTTTCGGAACAACGGGAACCCCGGCGTGTCATGGTCTAACGAACCTGACGACATGAAAACGGTCGAGGACCTCGTTGCTCGCCTGCGGCGGGGCCGCTGTCGCCTTGTCGACAGCACCGTCATTGCCGACTTCCGCCAGACGGTGATGAAGAACGCGCAACGGGCGATTCGAACGTAAATTCCGAGCAGCTTGAACAGGGGCACGTTTGCTTACTGTGAACCAGAATCGATACTGAACCGCGGAGCGAGCAGTTCGTTCTTGCTGTCAGTGGACGCTGAAAACGGTTCGTACGCGTTCACGGGCCGGTTATAGGCGGTAACTCGTTCGGCGAGCGGAGTGGGGAGCAGCGACAGGATTGGTCGGGCGGCGTGGGTCGCTTCATCGCAGATGGACCCAGACGCTGCGGCGCTGTTGACGGCAGGTCGCGTCGACTCTGAGGATGCACTCGACGAAGGGGCTGCCGGGCGCTGTCCGTACCGCCACTGCACTTTTACTCCGCCGCACACACTTCACGACGCCGTAATGTAGTCGAGACCTGCCCTCTCGATCGACGGCGTCGACAGATCAGGACCCGGATTCAAGTTCCTCGACGGTCGTGAGGAAATCCAAATACCGCCCAAGAATTCGAGCGCGCGGACCGGATTGGCAGTCCATTGATTCTGTTCGACAAAGCCAATTGGGAGGAAGGTCGGGCATCGATGCACGACCAGCAGCGTAAATCGCTTGCCTTGCATCGACGCCGGATGGCCTCGATTGCTCCATTACTTGGAGGGCGTTTTGGCAACGCTCTTGGCAGAGTCGGCGGACGGGGCGAATCGACGAGCGGCGACCAGATTTCGCGCCGCGGCCACGTCGATCTGCCGAGCCGGAGATTCGCGCAGGAACTGCCTCGGTTCTCCTTGGATGCGTTCCAACGCGAGACGGACCTGGGCGGAATCACACAGGCCGAGGAGTTCCGACGCTGCGGCTTGGCGCAGAGCGTTGTTGGCGGCTTCAACGTCTCCGGCCGAACGCGCCGCGAGGGCAAGGAAGTACCACGAGCGCACGTCGTCGGCATCGCGGTCGATGGCGGCGCG
>JAIBBI010000120.1 GCA_019694755.1 Gemmataceae bacterium | reverse complement strand
TCAGCAGCAGGGCGGTGCGATTGGATTGGGTGCCAGCGGTACCGCTGTTTCCCGACCCTGCCGCGTTGCCGCTGCCGGCGTTGGCGCCATTGACCCCGTCCAGACCGAATAGGCCACCGCCACCGCCGGAGCCGGCGTCGCCTAAAGTCCCGGAAACGGAGAAGTTCCGGCCTCTGAGGCCGCCCGCGCCGCCGGCTCCGCCGCTGGCACCTGGTCCACCAGCCAGTAATGCCTTCGTCGCGCTTCCGCTGCTTCCGCCGCTGACGCCGAACCCGCCGGAAAGAGGATTGTTGACGCCATTCCCGCCAGCCGCCGATGAAAAGCCCACGGAGCCATTCGTGCCAAGTCCATTCGAGCTTCCGTTGGCGCCGGCTGATCCTTTGCCGCCAGCACTGCCGTCTGTGCCGGATATTGAATTCAAGAAATCGGCGGGGGCCCCGCTTCCACCGCTTCCGCCTTCACCGCCGGTCCCGCCCGCGCCGCCCTTTCCACCGATGCCGATGGAATTGTTGGTTGCCGCTCCGAGACCGCCACCACCGCCAAAGCCGCCACCCGGCCCGGCGATCGACAGGCTGCCCGATGCGTTGATCACGCTGCCCGCACCGATGACGACGTCGTTGCCCGCGAAGAACCGCACCGCCAGATTGCTGGGGTTGTTCGTGAACGTGACCGACGTGCTCGCCGGCAGGACGAGATCGCCCAGAACGCGGATCTCGAGCACGGTCGAGGAATCGGTGATCGCTGTGATGAATGGCACGCCGTTGACGGTGGTCGCACTCGCATCATCCCCGGTGATGTGTCCGAGGCCGATGTTGACCGTCCACGTCGCCGGCACCTCGCGGGCCTCAAGCGGCTGCAAAAGGAGCCGCGTTCGCAGCGATTTCGTGATCCGGCCCGTGGACCGCGCGGATTTCAGCAACCAGGAATTGAATCGTGACATCGGCCGGCTCCGGAAGGGGTAGATTCACAGAGCAGTTTGCACGAGGGGCGGAATCCTTACGCGATTCGTAAAAAAAAGAGCCGCGCACGAAGTAAGCGGCATGAATGCGGCCGCTTACTTCGTGCGCGGCTCTTTGCGAGGTTCCACGACCCCGCCGTTGTGCTCGACCTTGCAGCCGGGCACGGCCGCGTGAAACTCCGCGATCCCGCGGGCCGTCACCTTGGTGTTACGCAGGTTGATTCGCGTCAGCCCGGTCATGCCCTGGAGCACGGCCAGGCCGGCGTCCGTAACCGGCGCGTTTTCCAGCGAGAGATCCCGAAGCGATTTGCAGGGGACCACGCCCCGCAACCCGGCGTCATTGACCGCGCCATTCAGACTCAACGACGCGAGTTGCTCGAAGTTCTTGAGGTTCTCCAGCCAGGGCTCCGACACTGCCGTGTAGTGTAGCGCGAGGCTCGTCAGTTTTCTGAGGCCCTTGATCGAATCCAAGCCGGCATCCGTCACCCGGGTTTCGCCGAGGTCGAGCCGGGTGAGATCCTTCAAGCCCTTCAGGTGGGCCACTCCAGCGTCGGTAATCGGCGTGTTATAGAGTACCAATTCCCGCAAGTCCGCGAGCTTCGCCAGTCGCGCCAATCCGGCGTCGTTCACTTCGCGGTTGTTAAACAGATAGACCGCCGTCAACGTGAGCCTCTCCTTTGGCAACTGCGCAACCGACTTGAAGACTTCGGTTTGGCCACCGACCTTGATGTTACCGCCAATCGACAGCACCCACTCCGCGGCCACATGGTCTGGCTGTTCCGCGGTACCGTCGAGCACATCCTCGGCGGGCTTCAAATTGATGGTCTTGAGCGTGGGGATCCCCCGCAGCAGCTCGACGTGCCGCTTCGGGTCGTCGATGCTGATTTCCTTGAGCGGGAAGGTCTTCAACAGCGAATAGTCCTTGATCGGGGCGCCTTTCATGAGCAGGACCTCCAGCCGCATGCCCGCCAGCGGCGACAGGTCCGTGATCTTGGTGTTCTCGATCGCCAACTTACGCAGCGGTGCTCCGCGCAACGGCGACAGGTCGTCCACCGATGTATGGTTGAGGCACACGTTCTCCAGCGGCATGCCCTGGAACACTGAAATGTCCTTCACCGGGCTGTAACCGACATTCGTCTCGACCAGTTTCATGCCGCGGAGCGGCGACAGATCCGCGGTGTTTTGCCCCCAAAAGTACGCATGAGTCAGCGGCATCCCCGCCAGCGGCGATAGATCCCCGATGGGGCAACCGTTTGCGTGCACGCTCGTGAGTTTCAGCCCCCGAAGCGGACTCAGGTCGCCAGGGTTGCGAGAGTGTCCCTCCACGCGAAGCTCCGTCAGGGCCGTGAGCGCCCGTAACGGACTCAGGTTGGGCAGGTCCGAAGCGTCGGTGATTTCGAGGCTTACGACCTCCCCGTTCTCCAGGTGGGGAATCAGCGCACCAGTCTGAAACCGCGGGTTCAGCACCGTCAGCCGGGCCGCCACCGCGACGAAGCGATCCCGGCCTTTGAGTTTCGCGATGGACTTTTCCCAGTCACTGTCGGCCACTTGCGCGACCGTCGTCACGGACATGCCATCCGTGCCCTTGACGGTGACCGACGCGCCATCCGGCACATCAATCCGGGTCTCCAAGCCGTCTTTGTTCTTGATAATGATGATGATGCCACACGCGAAGATCGCAAACAACGCGGCAAAAGCGGCCGCGATGCTAACGCGATTCCTGGGTGGGTTGATCCGGGCAGGTTGACCGGATCGGATCGCGTGAATGCGATCGATCACTTCGGGAGCGCTACCCGGTCGAGCCGCCGGACTTTTGGCCATCAAGTCTCGGATCAGCACGGCCAACGGTTCAGGGATGGCAGGATTCAGATCACGGACCGGCACCGGTTCGTCGGTACCCAACGCCATCAGCACCGCCATGGCATTGCTGCCATCGAACGGCAGTTGGCCGGTGCCGAGGCGATAAAGCACGACGCCCAGGCTGAAAAGATCGGTGCGTCCATCGAGATTCCTGCCGCGGGCTTGCTCGGGGGACATAAACGTCGGCGTGCCGACCATCGTGTCGTGGCCGGTGATATCGACTTCGGTGTCCTGCGGCTTGGCCAGGCCGAAGTCGAGTATCTTCACGCGACCGCCGGGAGACTCCAACCACAGGTTGCCAGGCTTGATGTCGCGATGGATCAAACCCATCGCATGCGCTGCCGCCAACCCGGTCGCGGTTTCCTCGGCGATGCGCAGAATCTGCTCCGGTGTGAATTTCTCGCCAGTCCGCAGGTGCTGTTCCAACGAGGCCCCTTGCAGGTATTGCATCGCAATATACGGGACGCCGTCGCGCTCATCTGCTTCGTAAATCGTGATGACATTGTCGTTGGCAATCCGGGCCGCAGCGCGGGCTTCGCGGAGGAATCGTTCCTTCGCAAAACGGCTGGCCGCGAATTTGGGCAACATGATCTTCAGTGCCACTGGCCGATGGAGCCGCGTGTCGGTCGCCAGGTACACAGCGCCCATGCCGCCCCGACCGAGTAGCCGTTCGATCTGGTAGTGGCCAATGGTGGAGGGGGCCGCCGGAAGATGGGAGTGTTGTTCACCCGAGCCATCCAGTGGCGTTGCACACATTGCCGCGAACTCGCCGGTGGGTTCCGAAGCCTTGATCGCCAGCAGTTTGTCGATGATCTCCGGGGATGCGGAGGGCAAGCCGCCAGCGACACCGTTCAAAAGTGTGTCGCCAGCGAGCAAGGGTTCGATGGTTTCCCAGCATCGCGAACAGGATTCCAAATGTCCAAGCAATTGGTCATTCAACTCGGCCGAGCCGCCGAGTTTGAGGAGTCGTTCGAATGCCGCCTTCGGCGGACATGCGGTCTGCACCGTCATCGAATCGTCCTGTCGTTAGTTCCTGTTTGCATCCCACGGCCAATCCTTACGGGCGGTCAGTCATTTTCATCCAGAATTCCCCGCAAGTATTCGCGGACCCGGGCCAGCACTCGGAACTTGGCGGCATATACCGCACCGATCGTGGTATTGAGCTCTATGGCCACTTCGCCGGCCGGCCGACCGTTAACGCCATGCTCCACGAAGATCCGCCAGGATTCCGGCCGAAACTCCGGCTCCAAAACGACCAGGGCCTGCGCGACCAATTCCCGGCGATGCACCTCGGCGGAGAAACAGCCCTCGGTCTTTTCCCAGTCTTCCAGATTCTCCATCAAGGCCGGCCGCTTCGCATGTTTGCGGCAATGATCTTTCCAGACGTTCAAGGTGATCGCCCGCAGCCAACCGCGAAAACTGCTCTTGGGATCGTAATCAAACTCCGGGAGCTTCCGGATCAGCACGCGAAAGACGTCCTGGACGAGGTCCGCCGCGTCGGCTGATTGCAGACCCCGCGATTGCATCCAGTGAAACAACATCGGTGAATAGAGCTGCACCAACCGTTGCCAGGTGGCTTCATCCGGTTGCCGCCTGAAGGATTCGAGCAAGGATAGCGAAGTCGTCTGCATAGTTCGTCGGTAGCCCAACCTCATTCTGCCTGAACAGCCCGTTGACGTATACGCACGATCAACAGATATGGTATCGTCACCCGCGAGCTTCGTGGCGGTCGATTTGGGCGGCGGCCGAGCATTGGCGATAGGCCGTTGGAATCCTCGATCTTGTGCGATCGAGAAACAGTGAATCGCGGGGCGGGGAGACATCGGTAGGGAAGCGTACAGGGCACAACCGAGCCCTGTTGTGATCCGCGATGATGGGGAACAGCCCGTCATCCGGTCGAATGAGGTACCGAAGTGTCCGCAAACATTGAGCCCGGGAGCGAACTCCGACACCGGGTTCTTACCGTCGGGCCCTGCAAGCGTCAGGCATGCGACCAGTGTCGTATTCACTGAAAAACGTCGGCTTCGCTTTTGGTCCACGTATGCGTCGATTAGACCGTCAGAGGCAGTTTCCTGTTGCCGGCCGACGGAACTCGGTTACACCGATGGTGTGTTCGAAGTCACGCGGATTCTCGACGCTGCGGCCGCCGGCGATACGAAGGCCGCGAGCGAACTCTTGCCGCTCGTCTACGACGAGTTGCGCAAACTCGCTGCTGCCCGAATGGCCTCGGAGAACCCCGGCCAGACATTGGATGCCACGGCCTTGGTACACGAGGCCTACGTCCGGCTCGTCGGTGGCGACGCGGCCAAGTCGTGGAACGGTCGCGGGCACTTCTTCGCTGCGGCCGCCGAGGCGATGCGGCGCATCCTCGTCGAGAACGCCCGCCGGAAGAAAGCCGAAAAGCGCGGCGGCGACTTCAAGCGGGTTGCCTTCGACGAGGCAAATCTGCGCGGCGGGGCGGGCCCGGATGAGTTACTGCTCCTCGATGAAGCTCTCGCAAAACTAACTGACGACGACCCCGAGGCGGCCGCGATCGCGAAGCTCCGACTCTTCGGCGGCATGACCATCGATAATGCCGGCGAGATCGTCGGCGTCTCCCGCGCCACGGCGTTCCGAAACTGGACTTACGCCCGGGCCTGGCTGAATGCCCATTTACAGGACGGCGACCGGGGCTGAAAATCCGCGACTTGGAATGAGACTCGGAGGCCGGCCGTTGCGCTAGGGGAATGGAGAGTCCCGTTTCGGGGATCAGATGGTGGATACCGACCAGAAAAGAGTCCAGGCGATCTTCCTCTCCGCGGTCGAGGATCACGCGCCGGAGCAATGGGACGGATTCCTCGACGAGGCCTGCCGGGGCGAGCCCAAATTGCGCCGGCGCGTCGAGTCGCTGCTCCGCGGCCACAGACGACCAAACGTCCTGCTCGACCAGGCAAATGCGGCCCCGGTGCCGGTGGCGGTCTCTGCGGTCGGTGAGGGGCCCGGGTCGATCATCGGGCCGTACAAGCTCCTGGAACAGATCGGCGACGGCGGCTTCGGCGTGGTGTTCATGGCCGAGCAGCAGCATCCGGTCCGACGGAAGGTGGCCCTGAAGATCGTCAAACCGGGGATGGACACCCGGCAGGTGGTCGCCCGCTTCGAGGCCGAGCGGCAGGCCCTCGCGCTCATGGGTCACCCAAACATCGCCCAGGTTTTCGACGGCGGGGCGACGGACTCGGGCCGGCCCTACTTCGTGATGGAACTGGTCCGCGGCGTACCCATTACCGACTTCTGCGATCGGAATCACCTCAGCGTGCGCGAGCGGCTCGAGCTGTTCACTCACGTCTGCCTGGCCGTGCAGCACGCGCACCAGAAGGGGATCATCCACCGCGATTTGAAGCCGTCGAATGTCATGGTCACGCAGCACGACCTCACCCCCGTCGTGAAGATTATCGACTTCGGAATCGCCAAGGCGACCGGTCAGCAGTTGACGGACAAGACGCTGTTCACCAACTTCGCGCAAATGATCGGCACGCCGATGTACATGAGCCCCGAGCAGGCCCAGATGAGTGGCCTGGACGTCGACACGCGGAGCGACGTGTACTCGCTGGGCGTGCTACTTTACGAGCTGATGACGGGAAAGACGCCGTTCGACCGAGAACGGATGCGCACAGTCGCCTACGACGAGATGATCCGGATCATCCGCGAGGAAGAACCCGTGCGCCCCAGCACGCGGATCAGCACGCTGGGCGATGCCTGCAACACCGCACTGATCGATCGCAACTGCACGCCCCGGAAGCTGAGTCAGCTCATGCGGGGCGAGCTCGACTGGATCGTAATGAAGGCGCTGGAAAAGGACCGCAACCGGCGGTTCGAGTCGGCCGGGGCGATGGCCGACGATGTTCAGCGGTATCTGGACGGAGAGGTCGTGCAAGCGTGCCCACCAACTTTGAGTTACCGGCTGAGGAAATTCGTTCGGCAGAATAAAGCGGCGCTGGCTTCCGCAGCGCTCGTATTCGCGGCATTATCGGCCGGCACGGCAGTCGCCGTCTGGCAGGCGGTGGTTGCAACGCAGGCGCGGAACGAGGCGCAGGAGTCCGCAGCCGCGGAAAAGAGGGCGAAAATCGCGGTCGAGGCCAAGGAGGCCGAAGCGGCGGCCGTCATCTCCTTCCTCGAAAACCGCGTCATTGCGGCCGCCCGGCCGCTCGGCCAGGACGGCGGCCTCGGCCACGATGTGCCGCTCCGCCGGGCCATCGAAGCGGCCGTGCCATTCGTGCAGGACGGGTTCAAGGATCAACCGCTGCTCGAGGCCCGGCTGCGGATGTCGCTCGGCTATTCGTTCGGTTGTCTCGGCGATCCGAAGAAGAGCACGGAGCAGTACGCGGCAGCGAAGCAGATATACGCCAAGATCCTCGGGCCGGAACACAAGACGACCCTCAACTGCGCGATGCACGTGGTCATCTGTTACTACGAAGACGGGCGGTTTGCGGACGCGTGTCAGTTGGGCGAAGCGACATTAGCGCAAATGCGCGTCACATTCGGCCCGGAACACCTCGTCACTCTCAAGGCCATGGACCACCTGGCCGTCGGTTACGACGGCGTGGGCAAAACCGAAGACGCGCTCAATTTGCGCGAGCAGGCCCTGGCGATCCGAAAAGCGACGCTCCCGCCCGACCACCCCCACACGGTCCACAACCTCCACGATCTCGGGGTGAGCTACTGGATGCTCGGAGATTTTCAGAAGGCTCTCGGAGTCCAGGAGAAAGTCGTCGCTATCCGGACGGCCCGACTCGGGCCGGACGATCGCTTCACGCTCGAAAGTATGAATAACTTGGGCACCACCTACATTTCCCTTCGGCAATTTTCGCAGGCGAGCGAGATGCTCGAAAAGGTGCTGGCCAAACGACGGACCCATCTGGGATCGGATCACCCGCACACGCTCGAGAGCTTGCACAACCTGGCCAGCTGCTACCGCTGGGGCGGCCGAGAGATAGACGGCCTGCCGCTTTGGCAGGAACTCCTGCACGCGCGCGAAGTCAAGAACGGCCCCCGGCACGCCGAGACCGTATCGGTCGTGTACGAATTGGCGCGGTGTCTTTGCGCCCTCGACCGCGGGGCGGATGCCATACCCGTCATCGACGATGGCATCGAACGGGCATCGAAGTTAGTGGACAACCCCCGCTTGATATTCGACTTGCTGCTCCTTCGGATGCAGCACTTCATCAAACTCCGGGATGTCGTGGGTTGTCGGAAGAACGCAGCCCTGTGGGACTCCCTGAGTCGCAAGGATGCGATCGGCCTTTACAACACGGCATGTGCCCACGCCATTGTCGCCTGCGTGATCCGCGACCGGGACCGGTCGGCCGAGGCCGAGAAACAGGCCAACGACGAGGCTGACCGGGCCATGGAATGGCTCCGCAAGGCCGTGGCGGCCGGCTTCCGGGACGGCGCGCACATGGCGAAGGATGCCGACCTCAACGTCCTGCGTAAGCGGCCGGACTTCAACAAGTTGATGGCGGAATTGCCGGCCGGGCCCAAGTAGCGGGCATCGCACCGCGCCGCAGTTAGTCCCGCGGCGACTTTTTCCATGATTATTTGGACTCGACTGAGACTGGCCGCACCCGGACGGCGCTTACGTATGTGAAGGCTGAACCGACTTCACCACACCGTCCGGACTTGATGCCATGCGAACGCGCACACGTCGATTGTGGCTGAGCACCCTGGAAGACCGGCTGGCTCCCTCGGCCAGTGTGTTGGGCGGGTATTCCCCGGCAACCGGGCTGACAACACCCTTTGCCCAACTGGTCGCGGCGCCGGGATTCCACGACCTCGCGGCCGTCCCGGCAATCACGCCGGCAATTTCGCTCACGCACATGCGGGCCGTCGGAGTCGATCTGCCCGCCCTGCAATCGATTCTGAGCAAGGCCCCGCGCGAGACTCCCGGGACGGCCGTACAGAATTCGATTTCCGTGTCGCTGCCGACGCCCGACGGCCGGTCCGCTCAGTTCAGGGTGTGGGAGGTGTCGTACACGGAGCCGGGATATGCGACGCTGAATCCGGACATGAAGACGCTGGTCGGCCGGGGGATCGACGACCCGGCCGCCTCGCTCGCCGTCGATATCGGCGGCGCGCTGGGATTCCATGCCAGCGTCCGGTCACCGAACGGGTCGTGGTACATCGATCCGTACTTCCACCTGAATCAATCCGTGTACGCCGTCTACGACCGCGGCGACATCGCCCCCGCCGCCGGCGGCGACATGCACTGCGAGACCGACGACTTGCCCATCAAATCGCCCGAAGGTCCCACCACCGCATCTTTCAAGTCGTCGGGGCCGGCCGACGACCAACCGGCGGGGCTCCTGAGCAACGGCTCCGAAATCCGCTCGTTCCGCTTGGCGGTAGCGGCTACAGCCGAGTACACGGCGAACTTCGGTGGCGCGGCCGGTGCGGAAGCCGCGATCAAATCGATGGTCACGCGCATCAATCAGGTCTACGAACCCGAGCTGGCCGTTCGATTGCTGCTCGTCGCCAACAATAACAGCATCATCTTCACCGACACGAACACCGACGGGTACACGAGCGGCAACAGCGACAAGCTGATCGACGAGAATCAATTGAAAGTGAACGGCGTCATCGGCACCTCGAACTACGATATCGGCCATGTTTTCGATTGCTCCGGCCCGTTGACCAGTTTCAACGGGCTCGCGGGCCTGGGCGTCGTCGGTAATGCCGTCTCGAAGGCGCGCGGCGTGTCCATTTCGGGCACCCCCGCCAGTACATTTCACCCGTTCGTGGAGTGCGTCCTCCACGAGATGGGCCACCAGTTCGGGGCGAGCCACACGTACAACGGCATGGACTCCGGCCTGAGTGAACGCGACTCAGCATACGCCTACGAGCCGGGCGGCGGCACCACCATCATGTCCTACGGCTACAACGCCGCCTCGCTGCCCCAGAATAATCTCCAGGGCTTCACCGACGACTACTTCCACATCGCGTCCCTGGACCAGATCACGAACTTCCTGGCGACCATCCCGGGCGTGGGCAGCAAGGCCGCGTCGGGCAACACGCCGCCCGTCGCCAATGCCGGCGGCGAGTATACCATCCCGGCGCGAACTCCCTTCGTCCTGAGCGGATCGGGCACCGACGCGGACAACGACCCCCTGACGTTCACCTGGGAGCAATTCGACCTCGGCCCCGCCATGAACGTCGGCGACCCGGACAACGGTAAGAGCCCGCTCTTCCGCAGCGTCCTGCCGACTCCCGGCGGCAACGTGCGTTCCTTCCCGAACCTCGCCACCGTCCTCGACGGCTTCAGCCAGAACAGCTCCGGCCCCGAAACCGCGATCACCACCACCCGCGACATGGTCTTCCGGCTCACCGCCCGCGACAATCGTCCCGACAGGGGAGCCTTTCACTCCAGTTCGACCATCATCCACGCCAAGGACACCGGCGTCGGCTTTGGCGTCACCAACTTCAACGGCTTCGGCACGGAGGCCTTCGCCGGGACCAAACAGACCGTCACCTGGGAAGTGGCCGGCACTACCGGCAATGGCATCAACACAAATCTCGTCAACATCGACCTATCCACCGACGGCGGCTACACGTTTACAACGATCAGCGCCTCGGAAGTCAACGACGGCAGCGCGCAGGTGACGCTGCCGGCCAACTCCGCCACCACGAAGGCCCGATTCCGCATCCGCGCGGTCGGCAACGTTTTTTACGACATCTCCAACGTCGACTTCACGATCAAGGCGATACCGTCGTTCAAAGTGTTCAACCCCTTCGACAGCGGCCCCGGCACGCTCCGACAGGCGATCCTCGACGCAATCGCATACCCCGGGGCTCAGACGATCACATTCGATTCGAGCTTTTTCAACGTGCCCAGAACCATCACTCTGACAGGCGGCGAGTTAGCGATCTCCGAGGCGGTCACGATCAACGGGCCCGGCTCGGGCTTTGTGACGATCAGCGGCAATAACAATAGCCGGATTTTCAATACCGACGCCGCCCCCTCCAATGCCGGCATCACGATCCGCGATGTCACTCTCACCTCCGGCCTGGCATCCGACGGCGGTGCGATCTACATCGGGAACGAAAACGTCACGATCGAGAACAGCGTCATCAACGGCTGCTCCGCTACCGTCGACGGTGGCGCGATCAATGTCGAGAATGCCGGCTCGCTCACCCTGAGCTACTGCACCGTCAGCGGCAACGTTGCCAATGACGACGGCGGCGGTGTTTACGTCAATAACGGCGGCAGCGTCGACCTCTTCAAGTCGACCGTCGTCAACAACGTCGCCGTCGTGGGCGAAGGCGGCGGGCTCTACTTCTTTGGCACCGCCAACACGAGTGGAGCGCCCGGCGTCCGCGCCCTCGCCTGCACCATTGCCGGTAACTCCGCCGCGGCCGGGGGCGGCGGCGTGATCCTCAAGAACTTCTCCGGCAACTTCACCGTCGAAAACTCCACGATCACCGGCAACTCCACGATCAACGGCGGCGGCGGCGGAATCCTCCGCACCGGCAGCTTCACGGGCACGATGTCGCTCAGCAGCACCATCGTCAGCGGCAACACCGGCCCGTCCACCGCACCGGACATCGGAAGCAACACCGCCGTCAATGTGAATTGGTCCGCCATCGGCTCCACCGTCGGCTTTACGCTCACCGGCGGTAACAACCTCATTGGCCAGAACCTCAAGCTTCGCCCGCTCGCCAACAACGGCGGGCCCGCGCCGACTGTCGCCTTCGAATACGACAGCCCGTTGCGCAACAAGGGCGTCGACAACAACTTCAGCCTCGACCAGCGCGGCTTTCCGCGCAACAACAACGGCGTCGACATCGGCGCATTCGAACTGCAAACGACCGTCGTGAACGCCAACAATGGCGGAGCCGGCAGCCTGCGCGAAGCCGTCGCCGAGAGCAACCGCGTCGTCGGCGCGGACACGATCACCTTCGGCGGCGCATTCAGTACACCGCAGACAATCGTGTTGAACAGCGGCGAGATGGTGATGTCCGATGCGGCGACCGTCATCGGGCCGGGGTCCGGCCTGCTGACGATCAGCGGCAACAACGCCAGCCGCATTTTCAACATCACCGCGGTCCCGTCGGGCAAGTCGGTCGTGCTTCGCGGCATGAACCTCACCGCCGGATACAACGTCGCCGGCCCCTCCAGTTCCGGGCTCGGCGGCGCGGTGTGTGCCGACGACGAATACCTCGTCGTCGAAAACTGCACACTCTCCAAGAGTTTCGCCACCCACGGCGGGGCGATCTTCGTCGGGCCGAGCGGCAAGCTCTCGCTGACGCAAAGCACGCTGTCCAATAACATCGCCGTCGGCATCGGAGGCGCGATCTGGTTTGTCAACGGGGGTAACTCCGAGGTCATCGCCAGCTCGCTGGTCGGCAACTCGGCCGGGGTGGGAGGAGCGATTTACCTCAGCGGCCAGGGTAGTACGCTGACCGTCCTCAACAGCACGGTGAGCGGCAACTCGGCGACCAACGGTGGCGGCCTCGCGCTCGACACCTTTATCGGTGCGCTCACGATCCGCAACACCACGGTCACCGCCAACACGGCCAGCAATCGCGGCGGCGGCCTCGACTCCCTGAATGGCACACCGAACATCCACTTGGAAAGCACCATCGTCTCCGGCAACTCGGCTGGCACCGGGCCCGACATCTCGTCCACTTCCACGATCACCGTCAACCGCTCGGCCATCGGCTCGGCTGCCGGTTTCACGTTCACGGGTACCAACAATCTGCCCTTCGGCGCGAATCTCAAGCTCGGCCCACTGGCCCCGAACGGCGGCCCGACGCTCACGCACCTGCCCGCGGGCGACAGCCCGGTCGTCAACGCCGGCAGCAATCCCGCGGGCCTGACCACCGACCAACGCGGCATCACCCGCACTCTGCTCGGAGGCACCGACATCGGCAGCGTCGAATTGACGAGCGTGCCCGACACCACCGCACCGACGATCATCAGCATCACCAGCACCACGCCGGACGGCAGCTACGGCGCTGGCGCGTCCGTCAGCATCGATGTCAACTTCAGCGAGGCCGTCACCCTCAACGGCACGCTCATCATCTCGCTCGACAGCGGCGGCGCGGCTTATGTCTACGGGCCGTTCACGGGTACGAAGTTCAGCGGCACATACACTGTGGCGGCCGGGCAGGGGTCGTCGGATCTGAACGTGACGTCACTGTCCTTGCCGGGCGGCGGTACGCTCCGCGACGCCGCCCTGAATAACGCCTCGCTCGTCCTGCCAGTCGGCAACAATCTGGCGAACAACAAGGCCATCGTCGTCGTCAACAAGTCGGGCGGCGCCGGCACCGTGACGAACTTGCTGGACAGCGGCCCCGGCTCGCTGCGGGCGGCCATCGCGAAGGCCAACGCTTCGCCCGGCGCGAACACCATTCTCTTCGACGTAAACCTGACGGGTACCATCACACTGACCAGCCAACTCGACATCACGGAGGCCGTGACCATCATCGGCCCGGCTGCCGCACCCGTGACGATCAACGGCAACAACGCCGTCCGCATCTTCAACACGTTCAACGCCCCGGCCAACTCAGTCATCAACTTCAGCCGCCTGACCATCACCAACGGAAAGGCCAGCTTCGGCGCGGGCCTCCAGATGGGCGACGAGATCGTCTTGTTGGACCGGTGCGTGCTCACCGACAATTCCGCCAACGTCAGCGGCGGCGCGATCTGGATGAGCGCTGGCTCGTTGGCCCTGCAAAACAGCACTGTCAGCAACAACAAGGCGCCGGGCAGCACCGGTTTCGGAGGCGGCGGCATCTATGCCAGCAACGGCTCGGTCACCGTGTTGAACTGCACCATCAGCGGAAACTCAGTCACCGGCAGCGGCAACGCCGGCGGCGGCCTCTTCGTTCGGGCCGTCAACGGTGCCGGCGCACTCATCCGCAACAGCACCCTCACCGGAAACTCCGCGGCCGCCGGCGGTGCGATTGCCGGCGACTACGGCTTCAACGGCACCATCGACATCCAGAACAGCACCATCACCGGCAATAGCGCCAACGCTGGCGGCGGCATCGACCAGAACGGCTATTTCGGCAAAGTTCTGCTTGCCAGCTCCATCGTGTTCGGCAACGTCGCTCCCACAGGTCCGGACCTGCGCTCGAGCGTGGCGATCACTGCTACCGCCAGCCTCATCGGCTCGAAAGCGGGGGCGTTCAACTTCACCGGCGACAGCTTTACCAATGCCAACGTCGGCGTCGACCCGCTGCTGGGGCCGTTCAACAATTACGGTGGCCCGACGCTCACGTACGGCGTCCTGGCCGGCAGCCCCGCGATCAACAACGGAACGAACCCGTTCAACGAAACCTACGATCAGCGCGGGATCGGCTTCCCTCGCGTCGTCGGCGGCACGGCCGACATCGGCGCGGTCGAGGGGACCGTCACGGCTCCGTCCCTGGTCGTCAGCAACGTCAACGACTCCGGCGACGGCAGCCTCCGGCAGGCGATCATCAACGCCAACAACCTGCCGAGGGCGAACACCGTCACCTTCGACCCGGCGTTTTTCGCGACGCCGCGGACGATCGTCCTGACGTCGGCGGAGATTGCCATCACCGACGCGCTCACGATTGCCGGGCCCGGCGCGCTCCTGGCGACCGTGAGCGGAGGCAACGCCCGGCGGCTCTTCAATACCAGCCCGGCCCCCGCCGGCGCGGCGATCACCGTCAGCGGGCTCACGCTCACCGCCGGCAAGGCGAGCGTCGGCGGCGCGCTGCTTGCCGAAGACGAATCGATCTCCGTTACCGCCTCTGTCATCACCGGCAATTCCGCGACCAATGGCGGCGGCATTGCCGTCACTTACGGCGGGACGCTCAACCTCACGCAATCGACCGTCAGCGGCAACATCGCGTCGGTCCTGGGTGGGGGAATATATCTCAACTACAGTTCGCTCGGCGGCAGCAGCGCGGAAATCGTCGCCAGCTCCGTCGTCAACAACAACTCCGGCGTCAATGGCGGCGGGCTCTTCGTCCTCGGGAATGCCGGCGCGGCCGGCCTGCGTTTCACCAATTCCACCGTCTCCGGCAACTCCGCGACCGGCAAGGGCGGCGGCATCGCCCTGCAGCGGCTCGGCAACAACTTCCAGGTCTACAACAGCACCGTTGCCGGCAACACCAGCGGCACCGGATCGTTCGGCGGCGGTGGCGGCGGTGGCATCTGCCTGTTCGAAGGCAGCGGATCCATCACCGTCGACAGCTCGATCATCAGCGGCAATCTCACGGCCGAGGGCGGCGTCGACATCCAGTCGCCCAACGTCGTCAACGTGAACTTCTCCGCCATCGGCTCGAATGCCGGGTTCACGCTCACCGGGGGCAACAACCTGCCCGTGGGCGCCCTTCTGCAACTCCGCCCGCTCGCCTTCAACGGCGGCCCGACGCAGTCCGTCGCGTTCGACGCCGGCAGCGCGTTGCGAAACGCCGGTCGCAACGCGCTTTCGCTCACCACCGACCAGCGCGGCATCAACCGGAACAACGGCGGCGTAGACATCGGCGCGTTCGAGCTCAACACACTCGTGACGAATGCGAACGATGCCGGTGTCGGCTCCCTGCGCGACGCCGTCGCCGAGAGCAACCGCGTCGTCGGCGCCGACACCATCACCTTCGACAGCAGTTTTGCGAGCGCGAAGACGATCACGCTGACGAGCGGGCAGATGGTATTCGCCGACACGACCGGGGCGACGACAATCACCGGTCCCGGCTCGAATCTGCTGACAATCAGCGGCAACAACCTGAGCCGGGCGTTTCTGATCAACAGCGGCGTCTCCGGCGTACTGACTGGAATGACCGTCGCGAACTGCACCAGCTCCTACGGCGGCGCGCTGCAAAACAGCGGCGCAGTCACCGTGTCCAGCTCCCGCTTCACCAACAACAAATCCGACTACGGCGGGGCAATCTTCAACGTCGGCTCCGTCAGCGTCAACAACTGCACCTTTGACAGCAACGCCGCCAACTTCGGCACCGGCTGGGGCGGCGCGCTCATCAACGGCACGACGGTCGGCGTGGCAGGCATCACCTCATGCACCTTCACGAACAATTATGCGTCGCAACTCGGCGGCGCGGTCATCGGGTACAGCTTCAACATCGCCGACTCGACGTTTGCCAACAACACCTCGGGCCTCAATGGCGGCGCGCTCCGGACCGACGGCACCGTGGTCATCACCGGGTCCACGTTCACCGGCAACACGGCCGCCAACGACGGCGGCGCGATCATGAGCCACGGCAGCACCACGATCACCAACAGCACCCTTGCC
>JAIBBI010000015.1 GCA_019694755.1 Gemmataceae bacterium | reverse complement strand
AGAAACGCGAATTCCCAAACGCTGTAACCGATCAACGAACACGCTCCGAGTGTGACAACCCATCGATTCCATCCGGCCCGCTCGCACCAACATCCGAGCATGATTGCGAACGCCGGGTAGGCAGGAGTCAGCTAATCCGCTCGTTTGCATTGCGACACACTCAGAATACCGACGACAACGCCTAGCCAGACTATTGCCCGACGCTCAAACTGCCATTCGATGGCGGTCGCGGGCGGCCGGCGAACGAATAGGAGAGTGCAGGCCAGGATCGACCACGGCGCTGTCCCGGTGGCGAGACGAACCGGATAGAACCAGATCGGGTGCCGGGCCAGATCAGTCGCGGTACCGGCAGCCCGCTGGAAATTGTGGTACCAGAAAAACGTTCTCGCGAAATCCGGACCGGCCGCAATGAACCACGGCAACGCGAGACTGACTCCGACGGCAACAGAGCAGAGCCAAGGGGCCCCCGTCATCGCCAATACTCCCGCGGGCAGCACGAGGCCGATCGGGCCTTTCAGCAGCAAGCCGGCAGCGATCCAGAGTCCCGATACAATCCGTCGGCCGTCCCACCCCGCGAGAATCGCGCCTGTTGTCGCACAACACAGCGGCACGTCGATTCTTGCCGTGCGGGATATGTTGAGGAAGTGATGCGTTGAGAGGAGAACGACGCCGGCCAGCCAGGCGGCCGTCGGCCGATCTCGCCGTTGGAGAAAACCTGTGACCATCACGACGGTCAGCCAGCCGGTGATCGCTGCAGGGAGCCGAGTGGCCACGGCATCTACGTCGCCGCGGATCCAACTTGCAACTGCCACCAGCCAGTAGTAGAGCGGTGGCTTCTGAAACTCCGGCGTCCCATCCGCGAGTCGGGAAACCCCGAATGGGCCGTGTTCTAGTACGTATCGGCCGTTCTGGGCTGCCCGTGCCTCGTGAGAGGCCCACAGGTCGCGATCATTCAGATGGAATAACAGGACAACGGCGGCCAGGACGCCGATGCCGAAGACCGGCGTCACACGGGGCACCGGCAGGTGGCGCAGCCGGGCCTGCCGCGCGAACAGAATCATGCCACTTTCCGCTGAAAGTGCGCTTCGTGGAGTCGCTGATAGGCCGGGCAGGTTTCCACCAGCTCCTGGTGCTTCCCGACGGCCACAACTTTGCCCTTATCCATGACCACGATCCGGTCGGCGAACTCCAGAGTGTTCAACCGGTGGGTGATTACGAACGACGTCCGGCCGCGCAGGAATGTGCGAAGGGCCTGGTGGATAAGCGATTCGCTTTCCGGATCGCACTGGCTGGTGAACTCGTCGAGGATCATGATCCGGGGGTCGCGGAGAATGGCCCGAGCGAGGGCGAGGCGTTGTTTTTGACCGCCCGAGAGTTTTGCTCCGCCGTCGCCGACGCAGGTGTCGTAACCTTGGGGCAGTTTCTCGATGAAGTCGTGGGCGAACGCCTGTTTGGCCGCCTTTTCCACATCTTCCCGCGTCACACGCTTGCATCCGTAGGCGATGTTGGCATGTACCGAATCATCGAACAGGACGGTGTCCTGGGTGACCAGGCCGATTTGTCTGCGAAGATCTCGAAGCCGGGCTTCCCGCAAATCGATACCGTCGATGTACACCGAACCGTAGTCCGGGTCGAAGAAGCGAGGGAGCATGCCGAGCAAAGTCGTCTTCCCGCACCCGTTCTTCCCGACGAGGGCGACCGTCTCGCCATGGTTCACCGTCAGGTTGACATTTGACAGGATCGGCCGGCCCGGGTCGTAGGCAAAGCACACGTCGCGGAATTCGATAGCGTCGGTGTGCCGCGGCAACGACAGGCCGCCGGAATTCGTCCCGACACTGGGCATGCGGTCGAGCGCTGAAAAGATCCGGTCGGCCGCCGCCTCGCCTGATTGCAGCTTGGTGTAAACGCTTGACAGTTTCCGCACCGGATCAGCGATGGCCGCCAGCATGGCGTAAAGCTGGAGCAGCGTCGGCATGTCCATGGGATAGTCGGTCATCCGCATACCGAAGAGGTGGGTGTCTTTTTCGAGCACGAGGTACGCCCCGGCAATCACCGCTACCGAAACCGCGCCGACTCCGAGCAACTCGATGACCGGGCCGGTCAGGGCGTCGAGATGCACCACTCGCATGGCCTTGTGGTAGTAGTCGCGAGTCGCCTCGCGGAATCGCATCCGCTCGTGGCCCTCGGTTTGGAACGCCTTGACGACTTTAATGCCGTGGAAGGTCTCGTGCAGGATCTTGTAAATGCTCGACATCCGCTCGAGCAGGCGACGGCTGGCCCGCTTCATCATGCGCCCGACTCGCGTCAGCACAACAATGGCCAGCGGAACGAGCACCAGGAACAACAGGGTCAGTTGCCAGGAGATCATGCACGCCGCGAATACGCAGGCGAACATCTTGAGCGGTTCGCTGATCACCCGGCCCATCAGCGTCTTGAGGCCGAGGCCCAGCGCCTCGGTGTCATTGGTGAATCGGGACATCAATTCGTGCGCACCGGGATCGCCGAACTGGCCGACATCCAGGTGGACGACTCGCCGGAAGAAGGCGTTACGCAGGTCAAAAAGCGTCCGGTTGACGACGGAGCCGACCAGCGACTCCTGCCCGAACTCAAAGACGCCTCGGATGGCAACACCCACAACCAGCAGACCGAAAACGGTCAACAACGCCCGGAAGTGGTCTGTGGGCATGAACCTGAGGAAGAAGCACTTGGCCCATTGCCGCCAGTAGATGTTTCGGCTGATACGGTGGAGCTTGCCTTCGATCTGGGCGACTGCGCCTATGAGTTGCCGTTCACGCCGTTCGCGATCCAGATTGGCCGGGGCCGCCGCCGTTCGAGTCATTTCTGCGCGATGGGCTTCGAGGACGAGGGCATTCTCGTCGTAATCCTTCTGAAGTTTGTCAATTTCCTCGTCCAGTTGCACCACCCAGGTTTGCTCGGGGCGGAATAGCAATTGCATGACCGGGTAGATTGCGGACAGGTTCATTGCCCAGAGCGCCGCAGCCAGAATGGCGCAAACAACGGACGCGCCGAACCGCCAGCGATAGGTGTAAGCGAATTTGAGACTTCGCAGGAAGTTGCGCATCCTTGCTCCCGAACCGGGTTTCCGCGACAGGAATGTAAACCACCCTGCCCCGATCCGGCAAGGCGGACTGCCCGGGACCCGGCCAAAGCTCTGCCCGAACGGGATCCGAATCTCCCGCCGAGGCCGTCGCTCATCACAGTCACTTGTTGACTTCTTCGTCCAGCTGCACCGCCCAGGTCTGCTCGGGACGGAAGAGCAACTGCATGACCGGGTAAACTGCAGACAGATTCATCGCCCAGAGTGCAGCAGCCAGGATGACGCAAACAACGGAAGCGCCGAACCGCCAGCGATAGGTGTAAGCGAACTTGAGACTTCGCAGGAAGTTGCGCATCCTTGCTCCCGAACCGGGTTTCCGCGATCAGAATGTAAACCTCATCGCACCAGCCCTGCAAGGCGGACTGCCCGGCACCCGGCCGATACACTGCCCAGACGGGCCCCGTCGTTCTCAACGAGACCGTCTGATATGGCAGCCGCACTCCCCGATTACGAAAAGCTCGGCGTTTTTTACCTCGGCCGCAAGTACGATCTGCCTGCGAAAAAGACTCTCGACGACCTCGTCCTGTTCCCTTCCAAAAACCTCGTAACGCACGGTCTGGTCGTCGGAATGACCGGCAGCGGAAAGACCGGATTGTGCTTCGATTTGATCGAAGAAGCTGCGATCGACGGCATCCCGGCGATTGTGATCGACCCCAAAGGCGATTTGAGCAATCTACTGCTCACCTTTCCGGGGCTGACGCCGGAACAATTTCGGCCGTGGGTCAACGAAGAAGATGCGGTCAAGGCCGGGGTGTCGGTTGACGAGTTTGCGGCTCAGCAGGCGGCGATGTGGAAAAAAGGGCTCGCCGACTGGAAGCAAGAGCCCGATCGGATCGACCGACTTCGCGCCGCTGCCGATTTTTCGGTATTCACACCGGGGAGTTCCGCCGGGCTACCGGTATCAGTGCTCCGCAGTTTCGACGTGCCGCCACCGGAAATCCTCGAAGATGGAGAACTCTTGCGGGAGCGAGTCAGCTCCACGGTGGGTGGCCTCCTGCAACTCGTCGGAGTGAGCGCGGATTCGGTGAAAAGCCGCGAGATGGTGTTCCTTTCCAACATACTTCAGAAAGCATGGGCCGATGGCAGAAGCCTCGATCTGGGCGGGCTGATTGCCGAGGTGCAGAACCCCACGGTGAAGAAAGTCGGCGTACTCGACGTTGACACGTTTTTCCCGGCCAAGGACCGCTTTGAACTGGCCATGCAGCTGAATAACCTTTTGGCCTCGCCGAGTTTCGCGGCCTGGATGGAAGGTGAACCGCTCGACATCGGAAAAATGCTGTACTCCCCGGCCGGCAAGCCGCAGGTCGCCATTTTTTCCATTGCGCATCTGGGTGATGCCGAGCGGATGTTCTTCGTTACCATGCTGCTCAACCAGATGCTGGCATGGATGCGATCACAGTCTGGCACGTCGAGCCTACGTGCCCTGCTCTATATGGACGAGATATTCGGCTACTTTCCGCCTGTCGCCAATCCGCCGTCCAAACAACCGCTTCTTACGCTGCTCAAGCAGGCCCGGGCGTTCGGGTTGGGCGTCGTGCTGGCGACGCAAAACCCGGTCGACATCGACTACAAAGGACTCTCAAACATCGGGACCTGGTTCATCGGTCGGCTCCAGACGGAGCGCGACAAGATGCGAATCCTCGACGGGCTCGACGGCGCTGCGTCGGCACAGGGCGGGAAGTTTGACCGCGGCGAAATGGAGCGGACTCTCTCGGCACTGGGAAACCGCGTCTTCCTGCTCCACAGCGTCCACGACGATGGTCAGGTCATCATGCAGTCGCGGTGGGCAATGTCGTATCTCCGCGGCCCGATGTCGAGAGCGCAAATCAAGGGCCTGATGGCGGCACGTCGGGCCGAAGCAGTCCCCCCGAAGCCGGCCGGTAGCGAAAATAAGCCGGCGATTGCCGCGAAGCCGGCCGCCGCCGCACGCCCGGTGCTTCCGCCGGAAATCACTCAGCTGTTTGCTCCCCCGCGAGCCGGCGATGGCATCGTCTTCCTGCCCCGGCTGTTCGCCTGCGCCCAGGTCCGGTTTGCTGACAAGAAGCTGAAAGTGGACGACGGCCAGGACATTTCAGCCGTGGTCGAGATCACGGACGATGCAGTCCCGGTGAATTGGGACCAGGCGGAGGAAATCGAAATTCCCCTCGACGATTTGTCGAAAGACGCCCCGCACGGCGAGTTCGCGGAATGTGCCGGGCCGGCTTCCACAAGCAAAAACTACGCGAAGTGGAGCAAGGACTTCGCCAACTGGGTTTACGCCAACAAGCGGCTCACTTTGTTTCAGTTCTCGAACGACGATATCGATCTCACTTCCAAGGTTGGCGAGGAAGAACGCGAGTTCCGCATCCGTGTGCAGCAGGCGATGCGGGAAACCCGGGACGCCGCCGTAGCGAAACTGCAGACCAAGTTCGCCAAGGAATTCGCGAAACAGGAAGAAAAGGTTCGAAAGGCCGAACTCGCCTTGCAGGCCAAGGAGGCTCAGGCGCAGTCGTCGAAGATGAGTACGGTGATTTCGTTCGGCTCCACTATTCTCGGAAGTATCTTCGGCGGGCGCAAAGTCGTGACCGCAGGCAACATCAGCAAGGCGGCGACGGCGGCTAAGTCCGTGGGCCGGACGATGCAGCAGAGCCAGAATGCCGAGAATGCACAGCAAAACGTCGACGCTGAAAAGCAGAAACTTCAGGAACTGCACGACACGATGCAGGCGGAGATCGACGCGATTTCGGAGAGCGCCGACGCCGCCAAGCTCCAACTGGAGACGGCTGAGATCAAGCCCACGAAAGCCAACATCAGTGTCAGGCTCGTCGGCCTTGTCTGGCTGCCGTTTGTTCGCGGCGACAAGGGTACTCTGGACAGGGCTTACTAACCGGGGTTGCCCATTTTCTGCGGGATCGGGTACACCATACCCTCGGCCCGGGAGGATGGTGATCGTGCGCACGTTTCCGACACTGATTTGCGGGATATCGCTCGGCGTACTCGCCACAGCAGGGTTTCACTTCTGTTCCCGACCGGCGCAAGCCGCGAATGACCGGTCGGAAAACTACATCATTTGCACCGGCATGTCCGGGGTGAATCCGAGGTCACCGCTCGACGGTGTCTGGTTGCTCGACCACAAACAGGGCAAACTGATGGCCACTCTGGTCGACCGCTCGGCCGGTAAGGTCACCGGGTTCGCCGAAATGGACCTGCTCCGCGTATTCGGCGTCAGTCCGAGCCAGGGGGTCAATTTCGTCATGACCACCGGAACGATTACGCCCGGCCAGTCGGCCCTGTACCTCGTCGAGACGACCTCGGGGAAATTCGGGGTCTTCACTCTGGGACCGACGACCGACGGGAGTTCGGGCGTAACGATCATGCAGCATGATATGACGAATTTCCGCAAGGGTCGGGGCTGACGCCTATCCAGACTGGATCCTCCGCGCGGTAAACTGTCCCGGTGATGACGGATGCGCACCTTCATTTAGTTCCGCCACGGCTCCCCGGTGTGGGGCCACTTGACTCCCGACTCGAGGGGCCGCCCGAGTCCGTCGCCGAATGCGTCCGGGCGGAACTCGCCGCTGCCGGGATTAAACGCTGTATTGCCATGGGCTCCTGGCTGGGGGCCGAAGACGACCCGCTCGGCGTCGATCTGACTCTCCGGATCGGGGAAATGGTGCCCGGCATTTATGCCGCGGGTGTGTGCGACCCCGGTCGATCGAATCCAGACCACATTCGCAGGTGCGACCGTGTGCTGGCGGGCGGGCGGGTCCGGGCCCTCAATGTGTATCTCGGCTACCTCCCCTTCCCGCCCGATCATGCCAACTATCGGCCTTACTACGAACTGGCCGCCCGGCACAACATTCCGGTGATCTTCCACACCGGTGACACGTATTCGCAGAGTGCACGACTACGGTTCGCCCATCCGCTTCCCATCGACGACGTAGCCGTTGACCACCCGAATGTGCGATTCGTGATCGCCCATTTCGGTAACCCGTGGCTGACGGATGCCGCCGCGGTCATCTACAAAAACGTCAACGTCTGGGCCGACCTGTCAGGTCTGGTTGTCGGTACCAAATGGCAATCGCCTGATGAGGATGTCGTCGAGCAGTTGTCCGACCTGCGGGCGGCCGTACTTCGGGCGTTTCGATATGCCGAGCGGCCGAACCGCTTCGTTTTCGGAAGCGATTGGCCGCTCGTGAACATCCAGTCATACCGCGATCTGATCGCCGGCTGGTTCGCGCCGCACCTGCACGAGCTGATCTTCGAAGGCACGGCGAGGGTACTTTTCCGATTTACCTGACCGGGTTCGGCTTGGCCTGGAAGTCCGAGGCAAATGCCTTGGCATTGAGCTCTTCACCGGTCGCATATTTCGTCAAAGCGTTCCAACTCAGCGACTTGCCCGGCGCAAACACCTTCTTCGTCATCCAGGCACCGACTTTGGCGTTGTCGTTGTAAAGCGTCGTCGCCGGATTGGCTCCGTTAAAGACTTCCCGGCACAGGGCGTGATGGACCTGTGACGCGAACAGTTGGCCCATCATGTAGTTGTGGTAGTACACCGGCGCGCTGACGATGTGGATCTTGCTCCCGTAGTCGGGCTCGTTTCGCCCCTCGGGCCGCTTCAAGCCCTGGTACTTTTCCACGAGATCCCACCAGAGTTTGTTCAAGTCCTGATCCGGGTCGGAATACATGCCCCGTTCGAACCGGAGCATGACCTGGCACCAGCGGGAGAAGATGAGCAATTGATTGACTTGCGTCTTCCGGGCCGCTTCGTCAAAGGCTTCGGGATTCTCAATGGTCAGGCCCATCTTTTCCAGGAACGGTCGCTGTTTGCTGAACCGTTCGAACTGCATGGCCACACCTTCGGTTGTCAGGATGTGGGCCTCGCTGCGGAGGACGTAGGGGAGCGTGGCGGGAATGTTCTTGCTGCTGTAAACCGAATGGCCCAGTTCGTGGAGCATCGTGCCCATCCAGTACTCGTTCGGCACGATGTTGGCGAGAACGCGGACATCCCCGGCCCGGTCTATGTCGGTGCAGAAGGCGTGCGGACTCTTCCCCTTCTTCTCGTAAAGATCGCTGCGGGCAAGCACGTCGTCGATCGGCAGACCGACGCCCGTGTAGAACCGTTTGCAGATGTCGAGAATGTCGCCCTTTTTGAACGGCTGGTCGAGGCTCGCTGCATAGACCGACGGGCTCTCCTGGAAGAACGGATCGTGGTAATGCCAGGGGCGGAGTTCCGCGACACCGATGCCGTACAGGGCGGCCAAACGGGTGTCGATGTCCGCCTTGGCGGCAAGAAACGGCCCGCGGGTCAGCGTGTCGAGTTCATCGAAGAGTGCGAACAGCGACTTCGCGTCCTGTTCGTTGAGGGCGAGGTACAGGTCGTGGAAGTTGGCGTATCCCAGCTTTCGGGCCGCCTCATTGCGGAGTTTCACGAGAGCCTTAAGGTCGGCCTCAACCGCTTTGCCGACACCTTTGCTCGACTCCCACGTGTCCTTCCGGCGGGCGCTGTTGGTCGATTCCTTGAGGATCTCGCGGACCTTGCTGTCGCTGAGTTCCACGCCGTCGACTTTGGCGCGGTAAACGTTGAACTTGTTTTCGACTTCGTTGGCCAGCGCGCTGATTTTCTTGAGGAGTTCGGGCTCGACCTGCTTTTCGAGGTACATCAGATAAAGCACCTCGATACACCGCGCTGTGATCGGATCGTCGATCTTTTTCCGGTCGGCATGAATTGCCTTGAGTTCGGCAAACGTCTTCGGGTCGGCGAGTGCCGCGTCGATGGCGTTCTGCGCTTCTTCCTTGCGCTTGTAGGATTCGGGGCTGCCCGTGGTGTTGGCGTCCCACCACGCCTTGCCGGCTGTGATGTCGAGGGGGCGAATCCGTGCTTCGTGGTCGGCGACGAACTTGCGGGCACGGTCTGTTTCGGGCGAGGCGGCCATGGCCGCCAGCGGACCGGCCAGAACCATCAACAGGCCAACCATGACCACCCAATCGGAATTTCGCAGCATGCGTGACCTCACGTCGAATAAACCCATCGCCCCAAGGCGAAAGCAGGCAGAAGCCAGACTAGGACCGCCAGGCCGATCGGACCAGCCAAGGCCACCGCCAGCGCGGAGTCCAATACGATCAGTCCCAGAATCCCGGCTTTCACAAACCGCTGAACGGGCCCGGAGTGAGGGTTCTGCCAGGCAAAAACCGCGCGCGACGACAGGAAAGCAAATAGCGCGGCCAGCAGATAAAGGTGCGCTGACCCGTGGGTCGGCACCACTGCGGCAGCCAGGATCGAGGTCAGAACAACGGCCGCGCCGAACGTGAGTCGGGATCGCCGGCTCAGTCCGGCTTCGTCCCGCGCGAACACGGTGATACCGACGATGTATATGCCGACAATCGTCGCAGATGCAATTTCCAGAGACCAATTAACCGAGGTGGTGGCGAAGCCCAGGAGGACGTTGACCGCCCGACATCCGCCCATTGCCATTGGGCCGAGAGTCGTAGACTTCAACCCCGCGTTGTATCCGAGGATCAGCATCGCCAACGCAACCGAATGCCACCCGGTCGCCGGACTGACAAACCAGGCTAAGGCCAGCCCACTGATCATAAGAACGATCGCAAGCATGCGGGCGAGTTGGGCGGAAACTGCACCCGAGGGGATCGGCCTCCCGGGGCGTTCAACCGCGTCTATCTTGCGATCGAAGTAGTCATTCCAGACGATTCCGGACGCATAAAGACAGGCGGAGGCGCCGAGAATTGCAAAGGCGGTTGGTCCGCCGATCTGCCCTGCCAGGAGGCCGACGCTGACGTCGGCCGTGGCGGTAAACACATTCGGCAGGCGGACGAGACGGGCGAAGGTCAGCAGCCGGGTCACGCCGTCTGCCGACGGCGACGGATGTACCAGCCCGAAGCTGCGATTCCGGCCAGCACGAACGATGTCGGCTCCGGCACGGCGATCAGGTTTTCGATCGTCATCTTGTAGTCCGGAAGGTAGGAATCGACGGTGTAGTCGATTCCTGAGATGTTTGTCACGGCCATGTGGTGACCGAGCAATCGGATGTCGCCCCCCTCAATGATGAAGCTCGGGGCACCGGAATCGCCGACGGTGTAAAGCGTTTCACCCGGGTTATAGCCGATGCCCGGCGTATTTGGCTGAAAATCGCTAATGAATACGTTTGTGCTATCGCCTTCACCCAGAGTCACGTCACCAAACAGGCCGGATGGTCGGTTCAACCCGACCCGCTGCTCCATCGTGTACATGCCGATCTCAGTAGTCGGGTTGATCGGCCCCGACGCGATGGAGTAGATCCGAACGCCAGCCGGGACCGGGTTCGTGAGAGTGCCAAAGAGAATATCAGTCACTGGATTGGACGCACCGACCACGCTGGGGACGCGCATGTTAGCGGCAATGGTTGTCGTGAAGATGGTTCCGCCGGTCGTCAGGAAGGATACCTGATTGCCTGGCGCAAATGCTCCGGTGATGAGCCCACTATGGGCCGCCGCGATGAAGTTATTCGGCGAGACCATTGTCAGGCCGCGGACCTGATCATTGGTCACCCAGCCGACTCCCGAAAGATCGATGTTGACACCCGAACCCTGCCCGAAGAGCAGGTTCCCGGCGGGTGCGGCGATCGGTCCTTCGGTCGGAAAATTGGTGCTGAACCGGTCGAACCGAGGGTCGTATACGGCCGGGCCGCCCGGGTTGTTTGGCGAAGGCAGACTGGGCGCATAGCCCCAGATGATGGATGCACGAGCCGAAGCACCCACAGCGAGAAACAACGCGAGAGCCCACGCATACCTGCGAATCATGATGCACCCCAGTCCGGGCTTTACCCCATCTTACCATCCGGGCAAGGGGCGTCCAACATTCCCTGCACCCGGTCGTACGCTGTTTTCGCGGCCATGTCCGGGTCGGCCGCGTACGGGTAGAGTTCGATCGTGACCCAACCCCGGTAGTCGATCTCGCGAATCGCCGCGAGCGTTGCCGGAAGGTCGATTGCCCCGTCCCCCGGAATCATGTGGGCGTGGACCCGTGTGCCGGCAATGTCCTCCAGGTGAATATGGCGGATGAATCGCCGGAGGCGATGGAGCGTGGCCGGAGGATCGTCACCGACACAGTAAAAGTGCCCCACATCGAAATTCAACGCGACGGCGGGCGACTCGATCCGGGTCATCAGTTCCTCGAACTGCTCGGCCGTCTCGATGAGCAGATCCGGCTCCGGTTCGATCAGGAGCAAGATTCCAAGATTGTCAGCCTTTTCGATGACAGGCTTGAGTTCTTCCACGAACAGGTCGAGGCCGACCTGCCAGGACGTACCGGGTTCAAGCGGGCCGCCGGGCTCCGTGGTGATGCAAGGGGCGCCGAGCATTTTCGCTAGCTCCAGGGCCGCGATCGTGTGGCGGACCCGAAGCCGGCGGTAATGAGGGTCGGGCTCGATCCAGGACGGGTGCCAGTACTTCTGCCGCGGATCGTTCACGGCATGCATCATGAAGGCGTTGACGTTCGAAATCTCGAGCCCGTTGTTGTCGACGGCCTGCCGCAATGCGAAGACTTGTTCCGGCAGGATATACGCTGGCCAGGCGTGCGGTACGTCGGCCATGATCTCGACGCCGGAGTACCCGATGGACGCGATCCGGCGGACGGCGTCCGCAAACGGAACGCGAAGGTAAGCGTTCGTGCTGAAGGCGAGCTTCATCGTTCGGCATACTCCCGGAGTGTGCGCCACTGCTCGGCGAAATCATGGCGGCCGCCCCCAAGCGGGTTTTTGAAGAAAACGCCGAGGTGTGCCATTGGCCCCGCCTCTCCCTTCCGTTGGGCCAACAGTGCGAACCGGGCCAGATCAATGACCAGCGGGGCGGCCAGCGCCGAATCACACCCCTGCCAGGTAAACTGAAGCGACATGCGAACGCCGAGAAACCCTTCGAAGTGAATATGATCCCACGCGGTCTTCCAGTCGTCGAGTGACTCGACGAACTCGATCGATGTGAGCGATTGGGGCGAGTAACCGAGCGACTCGGCGACCACCTGGTCTTTGTTCTTCAGCTTGGACACCTTCCGGTCGGGGTCGGCCAGCGTTCGGCCGTCGTTGTTGCCGAGCAGGTTGTGTCCGACCCAACTCAGCACGCGCAGGTTGCGGGCGGCGAACATCGGCGCGAGCACCGTCTTCAGTAGTGTCTCCCCGGTCTTGGCGTCTGAACCGGCGACGGGGACACCTCTCTGACTGGCCAGTTCCAGGAGTCCGGGGAGGTTGCAGCCGCATGATGGCGTGAAGTTCACGTACGGGTGCCCGGAGGAGATTGTTGCCAGTGCGTCCCACCCGCTGGGAGGCATGGACCTGTAGTCCCCGGTGCGGGCTGCAGCCATCAATTTCTCGGCCGAGTCGTGGGCCGGGTGCGGCTCGGCCGGCGACTCCGTCGAGGCCACGTTGATGACAACGAGCTGCGTCAGGTTGTGACGGGTCGCGAATTCGGCCAGGTCACGCTGAAAGTCGGCCACGGAGGCCGCCCGGGGCCGGCCATTGCGGGTCCAGGTGTCGAGATCGGGTCGGCAAGCGTCGACCAGTCGTGGGGGGTAAGCCGGCGTGCCGCCGCCGACCTTCGCGGCTTCCGTCGCCAGGTCATACTCTCGAATGTCGTGACCACCGAGCACAATCGAATCCAGCGGGTCGAGATCGAGCGACCGGAAGTGGGGGAGCGCGGAAACCAGTCCCGTGGTGTCGATCTGACCCCGACAAAGTGCACTCAGACCCAGAGCGACCGAGGCACCGACGGCACCACCCGCGCCGATCAGCCAGATTCCGACGCGTCGCGAGGCCATTCCATCTCGTCCGAGGTGCGAAGTCAGGTGGGAGTACGCCGGCGGGCGGCTGCACACCCTCTATAATACAGGACGATCCCGTTTCCAACACCGCCCGGGTACGACACCATGAGCAAGGCCGAGAGCGTATTCAGCCCCGTCGAAGACGTATTGGCAGACATCCGGTCGGGAAAGATGGTGATTCTCGTCGACGACGAGAACCGGGAAAACGAGGGCGATCTGGTCGTCGCGGCCCAACACGCCACGGCCGACGCGATCAATTTCATGATGCGGAACGCCTGCGGCCTTGTGTGCCTGGCGATGTCCCCGCCCATCTGCGAGCGGCTCGCCCTGGAGCCGTTGCCGGGAAACAGCCCGGACCCTGCGGCCACTCCATTCACCCCGTACATCGATGCCCGCACCGGCATTACTACCGGCATCTCGGCCTTCGACCGCGCGCGGACGGTTCAGGTCGCGATCGACGACCGCAGCGGCCCGTCAGACCTGATCCGCGGCAAGGGGCACGTCCCGGGCTTGCGGGCCAAGGAGGGCGGCGTCCTTGTCCGGGCCGGACACACGGAAGGCAGCGTCGACCTATGCCGGTTGGCCGGGCTCAAAGAGGCGGCGGTGATCTGCGAAGTCGTCAACCCGGACGGCACGATGGCCCGGCTGAATGATCTCGTCGCATTCTCGAAGGCCCATGGCCTGAAAATGTGCACGATCGAAGAGCTCATCAAGTACCGCCGGGACCGCGAAAAGCTCATTCGCCGGGAACTCGCGCTCAAGTTGCCGACGCCGTACGGCACGTTCGATCTGATCGCGTATACGTCAATCGTGGATGCCGAGCCGCACCTGGCTCTGACCATGGGTGGGGTCGGAGTCGAGCAGGACGGCTGCGTGCCGTGTGCCATCGACCCGGTCCTCGTTCGCATCCACAGCGAATGTCTGACCGGCGATGTTTTTCGCAGTGGCCTTTGTGATTGCGGCTCGCAGCTCGGCCGGGCGATGGCCCAGGTGGCGGCCGCTGGCCGCGGCGTGGTCCTTTACATGCGTCAGGAAGGTCGGGGCATCGGGCTGCTGAACAAGCTCCGCGCCTATAACCTGCAGCAGCAGGAAAATCTGGACACCGTCGAAGCGAATCGCAGGCTTGGATTCCCGGCCGATCTGCGGCATTACGGCATCGGGGCTCAGATCCTCTGCGACCTCGGCATTCGCAAGATTCGCCTGCTGACGAACAACCCGAAGAAGGTCGTCGGCCTCGACGCCTACGGGCTGAAGATCGTTGAACGGGTGTCGATCGAAGTGCCCGCCGGGGAAAACAACCGGCGGTACCTCGAGACGAAGAAGGAAAAGCTCGGGCACATTCTCAACGTCGAATGATCCGTTCGACCGGCGGGCCGGCCCCTTGCCGCGGGCGAGTCGAGATGGGATTCTAAGTCTCAAGTCGGTGAATCGTCAGAAAGGACGCTGCGATGGGGGCATTCTTCGATTTCGTTACGCGCGAGTGGTATTTCGCTCTGCCCCTGTTCGCCATGTCGCTGACCGCCCTGACGCTCGTCATCTGGCGAATCCTGCTCAACCTCGACGCCCGGACCGACCTCAACCAGTTCCTGCCGAAGTTCCAGGCGGTACTGAACGAGCACGGTCCGGCCCAGGCGAAGTTGTTTTGCGAGACCCAGCCGGGGCTCATCGCGAAAAAGCTGTTCCCGGCCGCGCTCGATACGCAGGCTCAGGGCACCGCGGCCATGAGACGGTCGATGGCCAACATCATTGAGTTGGAGATTCTGCCCGACCTGAACTTTCTTCTGGCACCGATCCTCGCGATCGCCAAGGTCGCCACGATGGTCGGGCTGCTGCTCACCGTCATCAGCATGATCAACACGTTTACCGCGATTCAGGCGGCGGCGGCCGGCGGCGTGACCAGCCAGGCCGGGGCCATCGGCCTGGCCCTGTTCGCCACCGCGCTCGGGCTCGTGACCGCCATCCCGCTGGTATTCGCCCACGTGCTTTTCAAAGATTGGATCGCCCGCTACGAGCTAAAGATGAAGAGCGCGGGCCAGAAACTGCTGGTGCTGCTTCAGGACGCCCGCCCCCGTGCGGAGGCCTGATGCCGGCGACGCATTACGATGTCTGGCTCTCGGCAGCCAACCGCGCCTACGAATCAGTGCCGTACGAGGTGCTGGCCGACTGGCTTCAGCAGGGCCGAGTATCGTCACGCGACCGTGTGCGCCCGGCGGGATCGGACCACTGGTCGCTGATCGCCGACAGCCCCGAATTCAGTATCTACCTGCCACGCCGTGATGTCGCCGTGGCCGACGACCGGGCGGAAGCGCTCGAACCCGTCGAACTCGGTCTGCCGATCCGGCACCGCCGCGGCGACGAAGACGACGATGTCGACATGGTCCCGCTCATCGATATCAGCCTTGTACTGCTCATCTTCTTCATGATGACGGCGACGGTCGCCGTCGGCGGCTCGAAGGTGATCGTGCCGGAGACGAGCTATGCCACGCTGTTCTCCGGCCAGGGGACGCTGGTTGTCGGCATGGACCTGGGGCCCGGCGGGCAGCCGGTCTATTCCTTCGCCGTCGGCGACGGCCCTCCCCTCCCGGCGGACGACGGAATCTCGGCCGATGCCGTGATCGAGCGGATTCGACAGAAGCTCAAGAGTCGGGAAGCCGGTCAGACGCTGGGCTGCCGGGTCGCCGCGCATCACAAGTTGCCGTTCGAGGTGGTGCAGAAATTCGCGGGCCGCCTGGGGGCGTTGCGGTCCGAGGGACTGACGGAGGTCAAGGCGGAAGTCCAGGAGCGGCCGAAATGACCTGGTCTGTCCGCCACGAAGGTTCGCCGCGATCGGTCGCCGGGCAGACGACCGAGGCCATCCGCGCCGGCCTGGCCGACGGACGTCTGGACCCCACCGACGAGGTCCGGGGTGAGTCCGGTGACTGGGTGTCGCTGGAAGCCCATCCGGTGTTCGCGGCCGCCGCGGCCGAAGTCGAGCCGCCACTTCGGCCCGAGCACGAGGACGAGTCCCGGCTCGACATGAATCCGCTCATCGACGTGACTTTAGTGCTCCTGATCTTCTTCATTCTGACGACGACGTACGAGTCGATCCGCAAAGTGCTCGACATGCCGGGCGCGACCACGGCGAAACTGGACTCGGGTGCGAAACAGGCGGTGGCAGAGCGGGTGAAGGAGTTCACGATCCGCGTGACCCTGCGGCCCGACGGCATCCGCATTGAGGATCAGACGGTAGGCAAGGACGAGCTTTCCACCCGGCTCGCACAGTTCGTGAAGACGGCCCAGAAACGCCAGATCCTGCTCGACGCGCAGGGCGTCGACTGGGGCGCGGTCGTCGCCGTCATGGATGCCGCCCGGGCTGCCGGGATCGAAAAGACGCTGCTGGTGAAGAAGGAATAGCGGGTGTCAGGAATTTGGGCCGTGCCCGGCCTCAAGGTAGTCAAGATTGTCAGTTCTTTCGTGAGTATCTTGGAAGCCTTGGGCCTCAGTTGTACCGCTGTTCTTCTACAACAAGTCGGTAGCGGCGGCCGTCCATGAGCACACGAAACACGGTCGAGTGGATCTCCTCTTCCTGTTTGCCGCGGTAGGCAAGTTCCAGCTTCAGCATTTCGTTTTCCAGCTTGAACGGGAAGTACGCCTTGATGGCCGTCGGCATCCGGGAGACGCCCATCGCTTCCGACAACTCGCGGACAGCCGAGGGGCGCTCGTCGACCCAGACCATGCGGTTGCGGATGTCCGGGTCGATCACCTCGGGCGGCACCGGCGATTGATCCAACTTCCGGAACATGACCCGCGTACCGTCCGGGTATTCAGCCACCAGAATCGCACCGAGGGCGGAGAGCTGGCGTAAATAGTCGCCGTTGGTGTTGAACGATAGCGTCCAGCGTTTATTCCGCTTGTGGCGGATTGAGCCCTGAGAGCCCGCCTGATCCCCCGTTCCCTCGCCGGGCCCCGAGCCCTTCCCTTTCCCGCCGCCGGAACCCGGGCCGCCCCGGCCCGCGCTCTGGGGCGGGCCCTTCGGTGCCGACTTGCCGACGCCGTCGAGTTGGTTCTTCGCCGCGGAGGAATCGACTGTGCGATCGGAAAGCGGGTTGGCCGGCAGGTCCGGCAGGGTATCGCGGACGTCCGGCAGGCCGCCGAGGGCCGCATTGGCTTTGGGCGTGTCGGCAGGGAGTTCCTCGGTATCCGCACGCTCGACCCGTCCCGAGCCGGGGACGTTGCTGACGGCCTTGCCGTTGGGGTCGCCTCCGCCCCCGGCATTGATCGTTCCCTCGTCGAATACCTCGAGGGGCATGCCGGGGTCACGACCACCACCGATGACGAAGTTCAGGAGGAGAACGAGCAGGACGGCACAGCCGACGTGGATGGCCGCCGACGAAAGGCCGGAGATGGGCAGTTCCTGGTGCGGAGAGTACTTCGACCAGAACTTCGGTTCCGGCGCGAGGGGTTGCACGGCCATTCGGAATCCTCCCGGCATCGACACTGCTCCAGTGTACCCGATATCCGCGCATGAGAAAGCCCGCCGGGGTCGCCGGCGGGCTTGTTACACTCAGGATATCCGGATCAGTTCTTCACTTCGAATTCGGCGTCGATGACGTCGTCCTTGCCCTTGCCGCCACCCGCTTCGGGGGCCGCCCCGGCCGCACCGCCACTGGGCTGGGCGTACAGGTGCTGGGCCATTGCCTGCGACGCCGTCATGAGTTCCTCGATCGACTGCCGGATGGCGGCGGCGTCTTCGCCGGAGGCCTTCAGCTTCAGCTTTTCGATGGCCGACTGGATCGGGGCCTTGTCCGTGTCCTTGATCTTGTCGGCATTGTCCTTGAGCAGCTTCTCCATCTGGTTGATGCGGGCGTCCGCCTCGTTGCGGGCGTCGGCCAGTTCCCGCTTCTGCTTGTCCTCGTCGGCGTGGGCCTCGGCGTCGCGCTTCATCCGCTCGATCTCGTCGGCGCTCATACCGCTCGATCCTTCGATGCGGATCTTGTTTTCCTTGCCTGTGCCGAGATCCTTGGCCGAGACGTTAAGCACGCCGTTGGCGTCGATGTCGAAGGTGACCTCGATCTGCGGCGTTCCCCGGGCGGCCGGGGCGATCCCGTCGAGGTGGAACGTACCGATGGCCTTGTTGTCCTTGGCCATAGGTCGCTCGCCCTGGTACACCTTGACCTCCACCGAGGGCTGGTTGTCGGCCGCGGTGGTGAACTTCTCGCTCTTCTTGTGCGGGATCGTGGTGTTCTTCGCGATCATCGGCGTCAACACGCCGCCCAGCGTCTCGATGCCGAGGGTCAGCGGCGTGACGTCGAGCAGGAGGATGTCGCTCTTGCTGCCGAGCAGGAGCTGAGCGCCCTGAATGGCCGCACCAATGGCGACGACCTCGTCCGGGTTCACGCCGCGGTGGCCTTCCTTGCCGAAGATCTCTTTGACGATCTCCTGCACGCGGGGCATGCGGGTCATGCCGCCGACGAGCACGATTTCGTCGATGTCGCTCTTCGAAAGTTTGGCGTCGGCCAGTGCGGTCAGCACGGGCTTCTTGCAGCGCTCGATCAGGCCGTCGACCATCTTCTCGAACTGCGACCGGGTGATCGAAAGCTGGAGGTGCTTCGGCCCCGACGCGTCGGCCGTGATGAACGGCAGGTTGATTTCCGTCGAAGTCTGCTGGGACAGGTCCTTCTTGGCCCGCTCGGCAGCTTCCTTGAGACGCTGAAGGGCCATCTGGTCCTTCCGCAGGTCGATGCCGTTGTTCTTTTTGAAGTCGTCGGCAATGTAGTCGATCAGGACCTGGTCGAAGTCGTCGCCACCCAGGTGGGTGTCACCGTTGGTGGACACGACCTGGAACACGCCGTCGGCCCCGATCTCGAGGACCGAGACGTCGAACGTGCCGCCGCCGAGGTCGAACACGACGATCTTCTGGTCATGTTTCTTGTCGAGGGCGTAGGCGATCGATGCCGCGGTGGGCTCGTTGATGATGCGCATCCGCTGCTTTGACTTCTTGCCCGTGGCCGGGTCTTCGATCTCCCACTCGGTATCGAAACCGGCGATCTGGGCCGCGTCGATCGTCGCCTGACGCTGGGCGTCGTTGAAGTACGCCGGGACGGTGATGACCGCCTTGCGGACCGTGTGCCCGAGGTAGGCTTCCGCAGCCTCCTTGAGCTTGCGGAGGACGAGGGCCGAGATTTCCGGGGGGGTGTACTGCTTGCCGTCGATATCGACCTTTACGAGGTCGGCCGCGCCACCGACGACCTTGTAGGGGACGAGCTTCTCTTCGCTTTCCACCTCGTTGTGTCGCCGGCCCATGAACCGCTTGATCGAGTAAATGGTCCGACGGGGATTGGTAATCGCCTGACGCTTGGCCGGGTCGCCGACCAGCCGCTCACCCTTGTCGGTGAACGCGACTACGCTGGGGGTCAGGCGGTTGCCTTCCTGATTGGCGATGACTTTGACCTCGCCACCTTCCATGACCGCCACAACCGAGTTGGTCGTGCCCAGGTCGATCCCGATGATTTTCTCAGTGGCCATTGGTTGCTCCGTTTCAATTTCCGGTATGTGTAACCGCCCGGGGGGCGGCACTGTGTTTAAGGGAACGGCGGTCAATAAGCATCCGCCGTGCCATTCTCATAAAAAACCGGCACGGGCGATTCCCGTCGACGTTTTTCCCTTGAAATAGGACCGGTCCCGACTCGGATCCCGCTCAGAGTTTTGAGGCCCGCAAGGATCCGACTGCCAAATTGGCGGCCCGCCTCTGGACAGGCATACACATCTTTCCCAGTCGGCGCATCCTGTGTGATCGCCATGACCGGAAACCGGTACAATTCCCGGGAAAATCGGCATCTGTTGCTTTAACTGGTTCATTGACAGTGATTTACTGAGCAACTAGAGTAGGTGAAAATTTGTCTCCGATTACCGAGGTTCGCCGATGTCGCGGAAGTCTGAAAGCCCGGCCGCCACCGCTGCGAAAGCCAATGCCCAGGTAAAGACCCTGCGCACGCAGATTGACAAACTCGATCTTCAGATCCTGAAGATGGTTAACGAGCGGGCCGGCCTGGCCTCCGATATCGGGAAACTCAAAGAGGCCAACGGATCCGACATTTTTTCGCCGGCCCGTGAGCAGGAAGTACTTCAGAACGTCGTCAGTCATAACAAGGGGCCGCTCGACGAGGTGACCGTTCGCGCGATCTACCGCGAGATCATCAGCGGCGCCCGTGCCCTCGAACGCCGGATCAAGGTCGCATTCCTCGGGCCGGAGTACAGTTACAGCTATCTCGCGACGGTCGAACGATTCGGTCAGGATGTCGAGTTCCTCCGCGTGGGCAGCATCTCGGCCGTCTTCGAGGAAGTGAACCGCGGCTACGCCGAGTTCGGGGTCGTGCCGCTCGAAAACAGCACCGACGGGCGGGTCGCGGACACGCTCGAGATGTTCATCCGCCTGCCGCAGCTCAAGATCTGCAGCGAGATTCGCCTGCGGATCCATCACAACCTGCTGGCCAACTGCGAGCAGATGGAAATCCGCCGGGTGTACAGCAAGGGGCAGGCGCTGTCGCAGTGCCGGAACTGGCTGGCCAAGAATGTCAGCCACGCGTCGCTGCACGAAGTGTCGAGCACGGCCGACGCAGCCCGCCTCGCACTCACCGAGCCCGGCGCGGCCGCCGTCGCATCGCGGCAGGCCGCGGTGCGGTACGGTTTGAAGGTTCTGGCTCCGGATATCGAAGACGTGCCGGATAACGAGACCCGATTCGCGGTGATCAGCAGCACCTCGGTCCCGAAGACCGGTAAAGACAAGTGCTCAGTGATGTTCTCGGTCAAACACAATCCCGGGTCGCTGGTCGACGCGCTCAACGTGTTCAAGTCGAACAAGATCAACATGACATGGATCGAGTCGTTCCCGGCCCGCGATGCCAAGAACGAGTACATTTTTTTCGTCGATATCGAGGGGCACGAAGACGACCCCAAGACCAAAAAGGCCCTGACGGCCCTCGACAAGGAAACGCATAAGATGACGATTCTGGGCAGCTACCCCATGGCTCCCCTGATCGCCGACTGACGCCCGTCGCCCGGCGGTTCGCCTCGAAAGGAATCACCGATGGCCCGTCAGAAGTTCGTGGCCGGCAACTGGAAGATGTTCACCTCCGCGGCCAGTGGGCGGGCGCTGGCCCGGGCCGTGGCCGCCGGCGTCACCGACGACCGCGTTCGCGTCGCGGTGGCTCCCCCCTACCCTTATCTCGCTTTGATCGCGGAATGCCTGGCCGGCTCCCGCGTCGGTGTCGCCGCCCAGAACCTTTACCCGGCCCATGAAGGGGCGTTTACCGGGGAAGTCAGCCCGGAAATGCTCAAGGATGTCGGCTGCAAGTATGTCATCCTCGGCCATTCCGAGCGTCGGCACGGCCTCGGCGAGCGCAACGAGTTCATCAATCTCAAGGTCCGCGCGGCGATTGATGCCGGTCTCGATGTCATTCTCTGCGTGGGCGAGACTCTCGAAGAGCGAGAGAAGGACCACACCCAGCAGATCATCTGGCGACAGCTTTACGACGCTCTCGCAGGCTTCGACCGCGCTCTGGTCCATCGGCTGACCATCGCGTACGAACCGGTCTGGGCCATTGGCACCGGCAGGACGGCCACGCCGGACCAGGCGCAGGAAGTCCACGCCTACATTCGGGGGCTGGCCCGGAAAGCGTGGGACGAACAGTCCGCCGCGGCGCTGACGATTCAATACGGCGGCAGTGTGAAGGCGGAAAACGCGCGGGAACTGATGAGTCAGCCCGATATCGATGGAGCGCTCGTCGGCGGAGCGAGTTTAAAGCCGGAGAGTTTCCTCGCGATCGTCGCCGGAGCGGCATGATTTTCGCTTGGCGGGCGCTCGGAATCTCCGTATAACCTTGAGTTACGGCCGAGGTGAGGACCGCCCGGCCCGGCGTGAGGGCGGAAGCCATGGCAAACATTCTCAATCTCTTGGTCATCCTGACCGGGATTTTTCTGATCGGTGTGGTGCTGATCCAGCGCGGCAAGGGCGGCGGGCTGGCCGGTGCGTTCGGCGGCGTCGGCGGCTCTTCGCCGTTCGGCTCCAAGGCCGGCGATACCTTCACCCGTTTTACGATCTACGTCGCGGCCGCCTGGATCCTGCTCATCATGGTGCAGGTTCGCGTCATGAGCCCCTCGGCCGACGGCCCGATCAATCTGCCGGGCGCCTCCGGGAACCCGTAAGCCCGAGGGCCGCAGCGTGCTCTTAAGTATGACCGGGTTCGGGGAGTCACGCGGCGGCGCGGCTGCCCTCGCCTATCGTTTCGAGGTCCGGTCGGTCAACAACCGGCATCTCAAGCTCAATCTCCGGGCTCCCGAGCCGTACGGACTCTTCGAGGCGGAATTCGAAAAGGTTGTCCGGCGTTTCGTTCGTCGCGGCACCATTCTCATTCAGTTGCGGATCGACCGACAGAGCCGGGGCGAGGACTTCCGGCTCAACAAGGTCGCTCTGCAGAGCTACGTCCGCCAGATCGCCGACGCCTGGGGCGGCCTCGAGTCGTCGAACAGGCCCACGCTGGAATCGATGCTGCAGGGCGTGCTCGCCCTGCCGGGCGTGACTGGTGAGCAGGGTAACACCGCCGATGCCGAGTCCGAGTGGCCGATCCTCGAGGCCGGTCTGGCCGACGCCCTGACCCGCCTGCAGGCCATGCGTGCCGACGAAGGCGGTAGGATGGCGACTCAGCTCGAAGCCTGGCGCAACGAGATCATGGGGCACGTTGATGTCGTCCGCGACCGGCAGCCGACCGTTGCCGCGGGCTTCCGCGATCGGCTCCGCGAACGTGTGAAAAACCTGCTCGCCGACAATGCGGCCCAGCTCCGCGACGAGGACCTGGCCCGCGAGGTCGCCCTCTATGCCGACCGGTCGGACATCGCCGAGGAAATCGTCCGGCTGGACAGCCACCTCGCGCAGTTCGGCGAAGTCCTTCGCGGCAATGACGACTCGATCGGCCGGAAGCTGGAATTCGTCGCCCAGGAAATGGGCCGCGAAACGAACACCATGGGCGCGAAGGCCGGAGACATCGAGATCTCCCGGCAGGTCGTGGCCATCAAGGCGGTTCTCGAGAAGATCCGCGAAATGCTGCAGAACGTCGAATGAACGCCACCAGCGCCATCGCCCGCGGGCCGCTGATCATCGTCTCCGGCCCCAGCGGGTCGGGAAAGACCACGTTGATCAAACGACTGCTGGCCATGACCATGCGGCCGCTGAGGCACTCGGTTTCCGCGACGACGCGTGCGCCCCGGCCGGGCGAGACCGACGGCGTCGAATACTGGTTCTGGGACCGGCCACGGTTCGAGGCGGCCATCGCGGCCGGCGAATTGCTCGAGCATGCGGTCGTTCACGGCCGGGATTACTACGGTACGCTGAAGAGCGAGGTCGAGCCTTACCGGGCCCGCGGCTTCGGCGTGATCCTCGACATCGACGTGCAGGGCGCGGAACAGGTCCGGGCGAAAATCCCCGATCATGTTTCGGTGTTCATCACCGCGGCCGACCCGGAGGACTACGCCCGGCGACTCCGCAGCCGCGGGGCGGACAGCCCGGCAGCCATCGCCCGCCGCATGGAGACGGCGAGGGCCGAACTCGCACGCGCCGGTGAATACCGGCACCAGATTCGCAACGACGACCTCGAGACGGCGGCCGCCGAACTTGCCGCCGTCATCGATCAGGCCTTTGAGACGGGAGTCCAGTGATGCAGGAAGAATTGAAAGAAGAGTCGATCATCAACAAGATCGGTGGCCGGTTCAAGCTGTCGACGCTCATCCAGAAGCGCCTCGTCGCCCTGACCCAGGGGGCCAAGCCGCTCGTCGACATGAAGACGAGCGACAAGATGGCGATCGTGCTGCAGGAAATCATCCAGGACAAGGTGTACCTTGATCTGGAGAACAACCTGAAGACCCGGCCGGCCGAAGGCGAAGTGGCCGAGGACGCCGTGCCGTACGGCGGCACTGGTTCGGTCGACGGCTGACCCCGGGGGAACCACACCTATGAGCAGGATCGATCGGCCCCTGGACCTGTCGCCGGACGAGGCGCCGGCCTACACGCCGGTTTCCGGCCTCACCGTCGCCGCGCTCGGCGTTGCCATTCTCGGATTGGTGCTGATTGGCGGTCTGACCTTCGCCGGTCGGGTTGCCGGCAAGCCCGCCTTCGATCCGCTCTGGCTGGTGGTCCCGATCGTCGGACTCGCGCTCGGGTTCATCGCCCGCCGGCATGTGGTCAATTCCGAAGGCGCATATGCCGGGTTGTCGCTCGCCAAGGCCGCACTCTGGATCGCCGGCCTCACGGGCGGTTCGTATGCGGCCTACCTGTTCGCGATCGACTTGGCCCTCCGCAATCAGGCGGCCGAGTTCGCCCAGGTTTGGTTCGCCAAAGCCGCTCAGGGGCCGCCGGAAGGCGCATTTCTGCTGACGCTCGACGGGCCGACCCGCAAGGGCATCGACGAGAAGGACATCGTCGGCCTGCGGACGCGGTTCAGCAAGGAATTGCAGACGTTCAACAACGTCGATATCAATCGGATCATCGGGCGGGCCAACGGGAAGTACAACGTCGAGTTCCGTGGCGTCAAAGAGTGGTCGATGATCCAGGGCGGCTACAAGGTCGACCTGAACCTGATGCTGCACACGCCCGAAGGGAAATACGAATACACGTTTCCCGTGTTCGGTCGCGATACGCCGGAACTGGGCGGCCGGACCTGGCACGCTCTTCTGCCGCACGCCAAAATGACCGACGCCCAACTCACCGCGCTCGGTCGGCTGCTATTCAGTTTGCAAGTCGAAGGTCGCAAACAGCTCGTTCACTGGTCCGAACTGATAAACGAGGGCAAGCTGCTCGACGCCTATCGCGAGACGCTGCCCACGGCGGAACGGGCCGCCGCGAAAGAGGCCTCGCCGGGATTCGCCGAATTCAAGAACGGTAGCCTGCTGACCCTCGACGGCGGGGACATCACGCCGGAAGCCCGCAAGTCGTACGCGGCCGACCTGCTCCGGCCCTACAGCATCAACGTCAATCCGGGTTCGGCGCAGGCGCGGGTCGGCCCCCCGGTCATCGGGTTCGACGGCAATGCCGTCCGCCTCGACTCCGTCGCCGAGATGGTCTCGCCTTCGTCCCCGACGACCGTGATCCACGTGTTTGCCGAAGTGATTGACGAAAAGCTGAACGCCGAGATCGTGAAGCTGCGATCGAGCGATCAGTGGCGCGACGCACCGACGCAGGCGGCCCGCGGGGGCGAGGACGAAATCGACCGGTTCCCGAATCGCAGCTACCGCATCATCAAGGTGGACATCCGGCCCAACGAACCGCGGCTCGGGCAGCACGGCCCCGGCCCCGGCGGCCCGCCGGGCGGCCCCGGCGGCTGAGTCGCTGACACGAAACGGGAGCACGACCCATGCTCGACGTCCGGTGCGATTCCTGTCAGGCCACGTTTCGCGTCGATCCCAAGTTTGCTGGCAAGCGTGGCCGATGTCCGAAATGCCAGTCGGTCGTCGTCGTGCCGGCAGAGACCGAATCGCCCCGTTCCCTGATCGACGAGGCTCGCGCCGAGACTCCCCGCGGCCCCCTTCAACTCCCCGAAATCCTGGCCTCGTTTCATGGCGACATCGAGCCGGTCCGCACGACCGCTCTGTATCGATTTGGCTGCTTCGTCGTCGCCGGGATGATGCTCCTTCTGCCCGTTCTCTACATCCTGCTGATCGCCGGAGTCGTCGCACTGACCGGCTGGCACGCCGTCGCGAACGCGGCCATGATCCCGAAGCTCCGAAACATCTGGGGTATTCTGTTCGTCTATGTCGGGCCGATCGTCGTCGGCGGCATTCTCTCGTTTTTCATGGTGAAGCCACTGTTCGCCCCCCGGCAGCGGCGGGCCAAGCTCCGCACGCTGGAGTTCGGTTCCGAGCCGCTCCTCTTCGCACTGGTGACTCGTATCGCCCGGGCCGTCGGCGCGCCAGAGCCGCGACGAATCAACATCGACGCCGAGGTCAATGCGATGGCCGGGCTCGGCTCATTCTGGGGCAGCGACCTGACGCTCACGATCGGCTTGCCGCTCGTGGCCGGTCTGACCATCGAGCAATTGGCCGGCGTGATCGCCCACGAACTCGGGCACTTTTCGCAGGGCGCGGGAATGCGACTGTCGAACTTGATCCGTTCGATCAACTACTGGTTCTCCCGCGTCGTCTACGAGCGCGACGACTGGGACGAGTCGCTGGCCCGCGGTGCGGCCGCGGGGGACCGGTTCTCCGTCATCCTGTATCTCGCCATGTTCTGCGTCTGGCTCTCCCGCGGCATCCTGGCCGTGCTCATGTACGCGGGGCACGCCGTGAGCGGTTTCCAGTCGCGCCAGATGGAGTACGATGCTGACACATTTCAGACGCGGCTCGTCGGCTCGGAGACTTACGTCAGCACGATGCGCCGGGTGGCCCAACTGTCGATCGGAGGCTCCGCCTCACTTCCGATGACGGTCATGTCGTTTTTCAATGGGGGCAAACTGCCCAACGATCTCACCGAACTCGTACTTCTCCTGGTCGATGACATACCTCCGGAAAAACTACGGGAGTTGAACCGCGAAATGGAGCAGGTCAAGACCGGCCTCTTCGACACCCACCCTTCCAACGGCGACCGCATCCGGGCGGCACGGGCCATGAAGTGCCCGGGCGTTTTTCACCTCGACCGCCCCGCGACGGAACTGTTCCAGGAGTTCCCCAGGATGTCGCGGGCAGCCACCCGCGACTATTACTCCAACTTGTTTTCCCGGAGCATCAGCCGGGACGACATCGTCCCCACAGCCGCCTTTCTTGCCCAGGGCCAGGATCCCCCCCGCCGGCCATTCGAGTAACCGCGCAATATGCTCAAGATGCTCACCTGTCACGTGAGTACCTTGAGTGCCTTGACCCCGGAAGTCAGAAATTGAATTCGAGCGGCTCGAGCGGCTCGCCCGGCCGATGGGGGAGGTTCGTCATCCCCGGCGGCAGCCAGTACCACTGGTCGTGCTTCTTCTTGCTCACGATCGACAGGGCGGCCTTGGCCCGGTGCAGCGTGCTCGTGCTGATCCCCGCCTGTTGAGCCTCCTCCAGCACCTCCGTGGCCGGGAGCGGGCCGCCGGCAAGCAGTTCCCTCAGCCAGTGCTTCGGGTCGAGCGCTTCCTTCACGTCCCCGACCAGATCGTTGGCCTTCAGATCGACCGGGCCCTCCCAGTGGACCAGCGTGGCGTCCGGGTCGTCGGCCGCGGGCGTGAGGCGGAAGCCCTGGCTCATCGGCTCGGGCCCGAGATTGCACTTCACCATGGCCAGGACCCGCATGTCGGCGTTGTGCGGGTGCCGGGCGATCAGCATGGCCGTCCGCATGGCCGCGATGATCCCGATCGAACCGCCGCCGCGGTACACGGCCTGCTTGCCGTTGGTCTTGTTCAGATGACGGACGAACAGGATCGTGACGTTTTCCGCCTCGGCGAGCGACGCCAGCGGCGTGAGTACCTGCCGGACCGACTGGTCGGAGATGCTGTTCACGCTCGCCCCGAGGAAAGCCATGAGTGGGTCGATGATCACGAGCTTCGCCGAGTGGACGCGGATCGCCTCGCGGAGCACGTCGTAGTCGTCGGGCAGGATCGGCGGGCGGAACGGCTCGCCGTTGCGTCGCTCGCCCTGCCAGCAACGGATGCGGGTCAGGTCCGCCTTCATCGCCACGAGGCGGGGCAGCACCGTATCGGTCAGCCCGTCTTCGCAGCAGACGAGCAGCGAGTTCACCGGCGCGGCCGGCGCGGGCCCGCCGTCGGGGAACGCGTCGCCCCGGCTCAACCGGGCGGCCAGGTCGAGCGTCATGTAGCTCTTCCCCTGCCCCGGGTCGCCGTCGATCAGGCAGAGTTTGCCCAGCGGCAGCCAGGGCTTCCACAGCCAGTCGATCTTCCGACAAGACAGGACCTCCAGCCGCACGACGTCGCGGCGCACGGCCTCGGCCGCCGACCGGACAACCCGCATCGGAGCGTCGTCGGAGGGCGGCTCGAGTCTGGTCGCCGTTGTTGCGATTCGCAGAAGCTTGTCGGCGTCGTTGCCCGGCATGGCCAGCCAGTCGGAGACGTCGCCCTTGGCCGGCAGGTCGGGCAGTTCGAGCCAGCCCACCGCTCCGGCCACCGGTCGCAACGCGCGACCTACACGCCGCATGTACTCCCGGCCGGGATCGTCGTTGTCGGGCAACAGGATCACCGATCGGCCGCGAAAGTGGCTCACGATCGCTTCGGTCCACGTTGCACTGGTGCCGCCCGCCAGCGTTGTCGCGGTCAGCCCCGCGGCGCGTAGCGCATCGACGTCCTTCTCGCCTTCGCAGACGAACACGACGCCCGACGAGGCGAGCAACTCGGGGAGCAGGTACGGGACGCGAGGCGTGCCGGCCGGTAGCCCCCAGATCGACTTGCCCGGCAACTCGGGGTCCGGCCGGAGGACGCGGAAGTCCTTGGGCTGGTACCGGAGCACCTTGTACAGCAGGACCCCGGCGGGGTCGCGGTAGAGGTACTGGGCGACGATGCGGCGATTCATGGCGATGTAACCCTTGCCGGCACATGGGGATATGGGAAATAGGCGTGGCCCGGCCGGGCCGGTGTCGGCTCGGACCCACAGAGTCCCGTCGTGCCAAAATATAGTGTACAAAAGAATAGTAATCGAGGCGCGTTGTCGGAAAATTCGGATCCGACAACCAACATGCCCAAGATACTCACCCACGCGGTGAGCACCTTGAGCATGTTGGTGTCGGCCGGGGCGATTACTCCTCGTCTTCTTCGAGTTGGACTTTCGCCTTGGCGACGATCTGCTGCTGGATGTTGGCCGGCACCACGTCATAGTGGCTGAAGCTCATCGTGTAGCTCCCCTGCCCCTGCGTGATACTGCCGAGTTGGGCGGCGTACCGTGTCACCTCGGCCAGCGGGGCCTTGGCGTGGATGCTCGCCAGGTCGCCCGGCAGGCTGTCCTGGTTGTCCACCCGGGCCCGCTTCGTGTTCAAGTCGCCCAGGATCGCCCCGGTGTATTTGCTGGGCACCGTGACCTCGAGGTCCACGATCGGTTCCAGCAGTACCGGCCTCGCCGCCATGATCGCCTTCTTGAACGCCATGCGACCGGCCGTCTTGAACGCGGCTTCGCTGCTGTCCACGGCGTGGTCCTTGCCGAAGTGGACCTCGACGGCAATATCCTGCACGCGGTAGCCGGCCAACGCGCCGCGGTCGAGCACCTCGTGGCAGCCCTTCTCTACGGCGGGAATGAACTGGTTGGGGATGCTGCCGCCGACGATGTGGTCGATGAACCCGAAGTTGTAATTCGGGTCGTAGTGGGCGTGCCGCATCTTCTCGAAGTTGCTCTTGTTGGCGAACTGCTCCTCAAAGTCCTTCTGCGAATGGATGTCCCGACTGAGCGGGTAGATCCGCAGGTGGACCTCGCCGAACTGGCCGCGACCGCCCGACTGTTTCTTGTGGCGGTGATCGCCTTCGGCCTTGCTCTGGATCGTCTCGCGGTACGGGATCTTCGGCTCGTGCGTCACGATGTCGAGGTCGAACCGCTTCTTGAGCCGGGCCTGGACCACGTCGAGGTGGAGCTGACTAATGCCGGTGACCACGAGCTCGTGCGTCTGAGCGTCGCGGGTCATGTGGAAGGTCGGGTCTTCCTCGGCGATCTTGTGCAGGCTGGTGCTGATCTTCTGCTCGTCGCCGCGGGCCTTCGGTTCGCAGGCCAGGCCGAACATCGGGTCGGGGTAGCGCGGCAGGTCGATTGCCGGCACATTGGGGCTCGAGCCCAGCGTGTCGCCGATATGAAAGTCGTCAATCTTGGTGACGACGACGATCTCGCCCGGCCCGGCCTCGTTGTCCGTCTTGTGTTCCTTGCCCTGCATCCGCAGCAGCGCGCCGAGGTGGGCCGACTTGTGCGTCCGCTGGTTGTAGATCGTGGCGTGGTCCTTGAGCTTGCCCGAGTAAATGCGGATGAAGCTCATGTGGCCGACGAACTTGTCGAACACCGTCTTGAACACCTGGCCCACGAACTCGGCATTTTCGTCGGGGACCACTTCCTTGTCGCCCGATTCGGTGTGCGCGATGTGCGGCTTCACGACGGCCGGCGACGGCGCGTAGTCGGCCAGGGCCTTGAGCAGTTCGGCGACGCCGACGTCCTTCTTCGCGGCGAGGCAGAAAATCGGGATGCACGCGCCGTTCGCGATCGCCTTCGGCAGCGCGGCATGGATGTCGTCGTTGCTCAGGTCGCCGTCGGCCAGGTACTTCTCGAGCAGGGCGTCGTCGCTCTCGGCGACGGCGTCGATCAGGTCCGCCCGTGCTTTCGCATGGCTGGCGTCGCCGTCGAGTACCGGCACGACCTTCGAGAACTTGGCCCCGACGGCATCGGGCGCGTTGTACAGCACCGCGACTTTGCCGAAGGTCTGCTTGACCGTGTCGAGGAGCTGGTCGAAGTCGATGTTGTCCGCGTCGAGTTTGTTGAGCACGATGAACCGGGCGAGCCCGCGCTGGCCGGCTTCGCGGAACATCCGGCGGGCGTTGACCTCCATGCCGTGGGCCGCGTTGACCACGATGACGGCGGTCTCGACGGCGTTGAGCGTGCCGAGGGCCGCGCCGATGAAGTCGGGGTAGCCGGGCGCGTCGAGGATTTCGAAGTATTTGCCGTCGTAATCGGCCGTGAGGACGCTGGCGTCGATTGAGAAGTGCCGCTTGTGTTCTTCGTCGTCGAAGTCGCTGAACGAGGTGCCGTCGTCGACCGAGCCACGACGCGGGACGGCACCCGCCTTGAACAGCAGGGAATCGACCAACGTCGTCTTCCCGGCCGCGCCGTGGCCTACGACCGCCAGGTTTCGGATGACTCCCACCGCATGCTTGCTCATTGCGATTCCTCCTGGTGAAGCGGAGTAGAACGGGGTCGGCGGTATTGTCGCCCGCGGCCGGTGGAAAGCAATGCCCGGAATTTGAATTGGTCTGATTCAGGGCGATTCGGGCTCATCGACCGGCCCGCGGATCCGGCCCATGACCCAGCACAGCCCGAACATCATGACCCCGCCCACACCGAAAATGCCGAACAGAAGCGTCGGGTGAAACAGGAGAATTGCCAGGCCCGGCGACAACGTGGGCCAACACAGCGTGACGCCCAGCGACCCCAGCGCGAGCCCGGGTCCGAACGGCAGCGAGTCGTCGCGGAAGATCAGCACCGACACGACGGCGAGCACCAGCGCGGCCACCGCCCCGGCGAAGAACCCGGCGAACACGCCCTGCCAACCGAGAAACGCTCCGACCATCATCATCAGGTCGGCGTCGCCGAGTCCGAGCGCCTCCCGGCCCAGACCGCGGGTCGCCAGAAACCGCACGCCCCGCAGCAGCCAGGTGCCGCACAGTAATCCCAGAATACTCGTGGCGAGGCCGCACCGTACCGAATCGTGCGGGATGCCGTCGAGGGCCGGCCCCCAGTACGGCCAGAGTTGGGTGCCCGTGGGAATGGTGTTGGGCGGGAGAAGCAGCCACCACTCGGTCGCGCCGCCGGGAATCCGGCTCGCGGGTTCGGGCCAGGGCCAACCGACGAACGCGGAGAACACCAATCCAACGATGGTGCCGGTGACAGTCACTGACAGCGGGATCTCACGCGACTGGATGTCGCAGGCAGCGGCGACGATGAGAAATGATGCGAGCAGCCAGCGGTGCAGAACGACAACCCAGAGGCTTGCCGGGATCATCCCACCGCGGATCGCCCAGGTGTTGTCGCGGACGAAGTGGCTGTCGCGGACGTTGAGCATCGCCTCGGCATAGAACAGGCCGGCAAACACGAGGGCTGTGGCGAACTCGACCAGCAGGTAGCGCGGCGAGAATCCGGCACCGCACCGCCGGCACCGGCCGCGGAGAATGACGTAGCTGAGCAGCGGCAGGTTGTCGTACCAGCGGATGCTCTGGTAGCAAATGCCGCACCGCGAACCGAGCGGCCAGAGCAGGCTCTTCTCGAGTGGAATTCGGGCGACGCAGACGTTGAGCAGGCTACCGACGCACGCGCCGACGACGAACGACCACCCGGTCCAGACGATGATCGGCAACAGGTTCAGGAATTCCCACATGCCGCGAGGATAGCGGAAACGGCCTCTTCCGGGGATAGCGAAGCGGTATCGAGCGTGAATCGGGCCACTTCGCGGTAGAGCGGTTCGCGGTCGCCAATAGTGATCGTCGGTCGGCCGGCGGCGGTGGCCGGGTCCGCGATCATCCGGGCGTGCAGGACGTCGGCGGGTGCGGTCAGCCAGACGGTGACACCCGCGGTTTGCAGGAGATGGCGATTGGCCGGTGCCAGCACGATCCCGCCGCCCGTGCTGACGACGACTTGGCTCCGCCCGGCGACTTCGGCGAGGACATCGGATTCGAGTTGTCGAAAGCCGGCCTCGCCAACGTCATCGAACAGCTCGGCCACCGTCCGCCCTGCCCGCTGGGTGACGCGGTCGTCGGTATCGACGTGATCCCACTGCAACCGCCGGGCCAGCAATCGCCCGACGGTCGTTTTCCCGGCGCACCGCGGCCCGACGAGGAAAAACCGGGCTGTCACGATCCACCGCCACGGCCGGGATGCAACACGACCGTATCACGGCCGGCGTGAATCACTGTTCCCGTCGGTGCCAAGTTGGATCGCCGGATGGTGTACCTGTCACCGGTGCCGACGGGCCATGGGTCAACGATGGTGAGTTGGTCGGAGGTGACGTTGATTCCCGAGACGATCACCGCGTGGTCGTTGTAGATGCGGTTGTCCAGAAGGAAGTATGGTCCGTGGGCCCGGAGCAGTCGGTCCCATTCGGCCGCGGGCACGTTGTTGAAGTCGAACTTGTGGTCCAGATGCCAGGGGTTGGCCAGGTGTACGAAGTTGTCCCGGAAGTTGGTTGTCAGCATCTGGTCCCGCTGGTAGGCAATGGCGATGACGCCTCCGACCTGGTTGGCGACGTATTCGGGCGTGAAACCGGTACGGAATGGGCTCCACGGGCGGGACCCCTCCGGCCCGCCCTGCCCCGCAAAGTATTGCAGCAGCATGGCCATGGAGGCGGCCCAGCAGGTGTTCTCGGTCTGTTGCGGAATGATCTCGACGTGGTACTCCATCGCAAATACTCCCTGGTGGCCCGGGGAGTTATTTTATCTGACGAAGCGTCCATGGAGGTGGGAACCGGCGGGTTCGCACGGCTTTTCAAGATCCTCATCCGAAATCTGGCAATCTTGACAACCTTGCCCGCCAACTCATTCGTCGGGGGTGGTGAGGGGGGATAGGGCCCGGCGCATGGCCTTAGCCATGATCTCGTACGGCGGGTCCTGCCCCGTGAAGAGGTGGAACTGCATCCCTGCCTGGCGGACGAACAGGTCGACCCCGGTGATCACTTTGCAGCCCCGGTCGCGGGCCTGCTTGACCAGCATCGTGGATTCTGGTGTGTAAACCGTGTCGAAGATAGTGATTTCGGGTCGGAGGAAGCTTGTGTGCAGAGGGCTGTCGTTGACATTGGGGTGCATGCCGACCGGCGTGCAGTTCACGGCGATCGGGCAGCCTTCTTTGTGGCGCCCGGCCCACTCAAGCGATTCACCGCCGACTTCATCGGCGAGTCGTTTGGTTGCGTCGTGGTTCCGCCCGGCGATCCACAGCGTGGCATGGGCTCGCGCCAGCGCGTGGGCGGCCGCACGGGCCATGCCACCGCTGCCGAGAATCAACACCGGCACCTTGTGCAGGTCCTTGTTCGGCAATGCGGTCAGCAGCGTGTCCAGAAAAGCCTGGTAGTCGGTGTTGTAAGCCTTGAACCCCTTCGGCCCGCGGACGAGCGTGTTGGCCGCGTGCGTCTCGTCGACGGTGGCGTCCCGGCTGGCGGCGTCGTGGGCGGCGACCTCCTTGTGCGGGATCGTCACGCTGAATCCGTCGACGAAACTGCCGAAGGTCTGCAGGCATGCCGGGAACTGGCCCCGCGGAGCCCAGATCGGCACGTAAAGGGAGTCCATGCCGAGCGAATTGAAAGCCGCGTTGTGGACCAGCGGGCTGAAACTGTGGCTCACCGGATCGCCGACCACGGCATAGCACTTCGACCCGTCGTGAACCCGTCCGATGCGGAACAACTTGGCCGCCTCGGCATACGACGGCATTCCCGGGGCGATACCACGTTCTTTGTTAAACGCGGCATACACCCACGGCGAACCAAGAGCCGCACCGAGCAGGCGACTGGGAAATCCGAGGTCGCCCATGCAGAACGCGATGGTCGGCTTCTTGGCCCGCTTCAACAAGTTGAGGACGATCTTGTTGTCGGCCAGGCTTCGCGCCATGACGGCGACTTTGACGATGTCCGGGTCCTGCCCGCACATACGGTCGTAGATGTCGTCGAGGTCCTCGGGGACCTGTTTCAGATTGTGATAACTGATGATGCGCTTCGTCGACTTGAATCGCTTGATCTGGTCGGCGATGTCGGTCTCGAGGTCGATCCAGTCGAAGCCGCCGGACACGATGACCTGGCGGATCAACATCTGCCGGGTTTCCTCGCTGGAGGGCCAGCGGCCGCCGTCGGCGGGTCGGCGGACCGTCGCAACCAGCTCGGATTTCTTCTCGGCGATGAGTCGCTTGAGATCGAGGGCCCGCGCGACGAAATCGAGCCGGAGCTCGATCAGGTCGGCCCCGCGTTTGACGGCTTCCTGCATCTCGGCCAGGACCATGCGGTGACGCGTGCGGCCGATCACCGTGCAGATGCGAACGTTTTCTGCCATGCCTGTGCCTGCGCCGTCCCGAACAAACTGTTCGTGATTTCCCTCGATTATACCCCGGCCCGGCCCGAAGGACCCGCGGGGCTCCGGAGAAATGGGGCGTGCGGGGTCGGGCGGACATATAATGCCGTCTTTCCGGAACGTGAGGGGGTGGCCTCGGTTGAATCAAATCTGCCGGTGGATCCTGCTGGGCAGTTTCCTGCTGCTAGCCGGCTGCGGTCGGCCACAGGGCGACGCCCTCGCCGCGGTGCTGGCTCGCGGCGAACTCCGCTGGGGTGGCGACGAGGAAGGCGGCGGACCGTACATCTATCGCGCCGATGACAACGCCCAGATCGTCACCGGCTTCGAATTCGACCTGATGTCCCAGCTCGCAAGCGGACTCGGTGTCCGGAGCCGGTTCGAATCCAGCAACTGGCCCGAACTCCTCAAGACTCTGCATACAGGCACCGTCGATGTCGTTGTCAACGGGTATGAGCTGACCCCCGAACGACTCCGCGACCAGATCGCCTCGATCCCATACTACGCTTACGAACTCCATCTCTTCGCCCGCAACGATGATTCGACGATCAGCGACTGGAACAGTCTGAAAGGCCCGCGCACACGCGGCGGCTCCTGGCGTGTCGGCGTCCTCAAGAACACCGCCGCCGACAGTTACATGACCCGGGCCTTTGCCGGGACCGTCGAGGTCCGCCGGTATGAGGGCACGACCGACGCGTTCCGTGACGTGGAAAACGGGGCGCTCGATGCGACCGTAACCGATACGCCACCGGCCGTCTATTACGGCAAGCGGTTCAAGGTGAAGCAGGCCGGCCCGGCCGTCGAAAGGGGCTGGTATGTCATGTACTTTCGGCCGACAGACATCGCCCTGCGTGACCGGATCAACGACGGCCTCCGCAAGTCGTTTCGCAACGGCAGCTATCGCGCCATCCTCGACAAATATGGAATCTGGACCGAAGCCCAGAACGAGCTGATCCGACCGGAAACGGAGATACTCACCGAAACGATGAGGCCCGGTGAGTCCGCCGTCGACCCGTGGGAGATCGTCCGCAACAACCTGCCGCTGTTGATCAAAGCGGCCGGGATGACGCTGCTCCTCAGTGTGTTGGCGATGCCCTTTGCGATCATGTTGGGGCTGACGATCGCACTAGGCCGGCAGTTCGGCCCGTGGTTCGTCCGCGGCCCGCTGGCGATGTACGTCGAGGTCGTTCGCGGGACGCCGGTGTTGTTGCAGCTTTACTTCATTCATTTCGGCCTCGTGCCACTCCTCGGACTGCCCGACGGCGTGCGGGCGTTCGCCCCGATTGTCAGCGCGGTTTGCGGGCTCGCGCTCAACTACGCCGCTTACGAGTCGGAGATCTACCGGGCCGGCCTGGCCGCGATCCCGGTCGGTCAGACGGAGGCGGCCCTGGCACTCGGGCTGACCCGACGACAGGCGCTGAGGTACGTCATCGTGCCGCAGGCGGTCCGCATGGTGATTCCGCCGGTGACCAACGACTTCATCTGCCTGTTCAAAGACACGTCGATCTGCTCGGTGATTGCCGTCGAAGAACTGAGCAAACGGTACAACATCGCCTCCAACGACGCGCCTCGAGCGTTTGCCCAACTCGCACTGGTCACTGCCCTGCTCTACCTGATGATGAGTTACCCGTTGTCGCTGTTAGCCCGGCGACTGGAAAATCGTCCCGGGAGGAGCGTGCGATGAGCCCCGAACCGGTTATTGCCGTCACGGGCCTGATCAAGTCGCACAGTGGACTGAAAGTGCTCGACGGTATCGATCTCGAAGTCCGGGCCGGCGAAGTCGCCGTCGTGATCGGGCCCTCGGGCGGCGGCAAATCAACGCTTCTCCGTTGCATCAACGGCCTGGAACCGTTTCAGGGCGGGTCCGTCCGCGTCGGCGAACACAGCCTTGGGGCGGGCCCCTCGGCCGCGTCGCTCCTTGGGCTTCGACGGACCGTCGGCATGGTGTTTCAGCAGTTCAACCTGTTCCCGCACATGACCGTGCTCGACAACGTGACGCTGGCGCCGCAGAAGTCGCTCGGGCTGTCGCGGGACCAGGCGGAATCGGAGGCCCGCGCACTCCTCGACCGCGTGGGTCTTGGCGAAAAGCTGACGGCCCGTCCGGATCAGCTTTCAGGCGGTCAGCAACAGCGGGTGGCGATCGCCCGGGCCCTGGCGGTCCGCCCTCGAGCAATTCTGTTCGACGAACCCACGAGCGCACTCGACCCGCGCATGGCCGCCGAGGTCCTGGCCGTGATTTCCGACCTGGCACGCGACGGTCAGACGATGGTCGTCGTCACCCATGCGATGGCCTTCGCCCGTCAGGCGGCTACGACTGTGCATGTCATGTCGGCCGGGCGCGTCGCCGAGAGCGGTCCCCCCGCGGACCTGTTTGCCGCGCCGCGGTCGGAGGTCGCCCGGCAGTTTCTGGCGGAACTAACAGCCTGAGTCGGGGCAGTTGCCAATCGGCTCGGCCGACGGTTTATTACTCGGAGTTCGAGAGGGAAATTCAGGTCATGACCAACAGCACTATAGAACGCGTGATTCATGTGGGCCATTCGCCGGACCCCGATGACGCATTCATGTTTTACGCTCTCGCCCACGACAAGATCGACACGGGCGGGCTGAAATTCGTGCACCAACTTCAGGACATCGAGACGCTGAATCGCCGGTGCCTCAATGGCGAACTGGAGGTCAGTGCGGTCAGTATCCACGCCTATTCCTACCTGTTGGACAAGTACGCGTTGCTGCCGAGCGGTTGCAGCATGGGTGACAAGTACGGGCCCATGGTCGTTGCTCGGCAGCCAATGACGGTAGATCAACTGAAAGGGAAAAGGATTGCCGTCCCGGGCACGCTCACTACGGCATTTCTGACTTTGAAATTGCTTCTCGGAGATAACTTCACGTACGACGTGATCCCGTTTGATCAGATCATCGCGGCAGTTGCCGAGGGGAAATACGAGGCCGGGCTGATCATTCACGAAGGACAGCTGACATTCCAAAACCAGGGGCTCCATCTGGTGGTGGACATGGGCGTCTGGTGGCAGGAAAAGACGGGACTGCCGCTACCGCTCGGCGGAAACGTCGTCCGCCGGGACCTGGGGCCGGACCTGATCGCCCGGATCAGTTCCCTGCTCAAACAGAGCATTCGATACTCGATTGAACACCGCGCTGCCGCCCTCGATTACGCGTTGAACTACGCCCGAGACATGGACCGCGCGACGGCGGACAAGTTTGTCGGCATGTACGTGAACGAATGGACCGTAGATTACGGTGATCGCGGGCGGGCGGCCGTGCGGAAACTTCTCGAAGAGGCTTACAAAGCCGGCGTGATCGCCAAGCCGGTCCAGGTCGAGTTCGTCGCATGAACCTGTGGAATTCCGGCGGATCCGGGGAGTAATAGCGGGTCTGATTCCGGGAATTGCCCTTTCCTTGTGGACAAGTGTACAATATACTCCAGTACAGCAATGGAGTTGGACGAACCGGAGGCTGCACGGGTGCATTTGGCCCCTGCGGCCGTCCGGGCCACAAGCCAGTGAGGCGATCCCATGGCGGAATTGACATCCCTGACCCGCCGACAGCGTGAGATACTCGACTTCATCAATCGCAAGATTGAGTCCCGCGGCTTCCCGCCGACAATTCGCGACATCGGAACTGCATTTGAAATTCGGTCGCCCAATGGTGTAATGTGCCACCTCAAAGCCCTGGAAAAAAAGGGCTTTATCAGTCGTCAGGGCAAGTCGGCCCGGGCCATACAGATCAGCCACCGGACAGTGCCGACCACCTCGATCCCGTTCAAAGGGCTCGTCGCAGCCGGTACGCCTCTGGCCGCGGAGGAGCAGGAAGAGCGGCTCGACCTGACGGAGTTGTTTCCTGGGGCCGACATTTATGCCCTGCGCGTCCAGGGGACGTCGATGATCGACGAGCACATCCAGGACGGCGATATCGTGATCATTCGCAATCAGGAATCGGCCCAGAACGGTGATCGGGTTGTCGCGCAGATCGATGGGGAGGTGACTCTCAAGGTCTTTCAGCGGATGAAAGACGAAATCCATCTCATCCCGGCCAACCGTGAAATGACACCGATCGTCGTGACACCGGATCGGGATATCCGCATTCTCGGCGTGCTGAACGGCGTGATAAGGAAATGCTGATTCGTTAGACGAGGTCCAGCCGGCGGTTGCCGCGGGCCCGATTGCACTCCGCGCACACGCCGCGAACGAACAGGGTGTGTCCTGCTATTTGAAACAGGTGCTCCGAGCACACGTCGCGGATGACCTGGTCGATTTCCGGCCTCTGAAACTCGATCATCTTCTTGCATCGCGTGCAGACCAGGTGGTCGTGCTGGGGATAGCCGTAGTCGTGCTCGTAGTGCGTTCGAGGACCGATTTCCAGCCGTCGGAGCAACCCCGCATCGACCAGTTTCGCCAGCGTGCGGTAGGCCGTCGCCCGGCTCACGCGAATCCCGTCGCGTTTCATTGCGTCGAGAAGTTCCTCGGCGTCGAAATGACTGTGCTGCGAGAAGATGTAGGCCACCATCTCCCGTTGCTGTTCGGTGAAACGCTGGGCGCGGGCCCGTGTAGCGAGGTACTCGCGAAACTTGGCTTCAGGGGTCTGGGTGACGGCGACGGCCGGCAGCGACACAGGCTACTCCGCGAAATCGGCCCGGCAGGTGGGCCGCCGGGCCGGTCTGGTGGTTTTGATAACAGGATTGTATCGCGGCGGATCGGAACGATCCACAGCCGGTGTCAGACGGAAAGGCGAGCGGCGAGGCGATCGAGGGCGATTTCGAGTTTTTCCTGCGTTGCGTATGTGCCGGCCGCAATCTCAGACCGCACCCGTTCGACAAGGTCCTTCCGGATCCCGGCCGAGCTTGGACGACCCGATTTCGGGCTGATCCGGTTCATCATGCCGCGGACACGATTGGAATAGCGATGTGCCATGCGTGTGTTCCCTTCCCGGGTGCGGCGAACGGACCGAGGTGACGCCGAACTTCGGGGAGCCGAGTTGCGGGCGGAACGCCCATCGGTCGCCAGGGGATCGGCGCGACCGTTGCCGAGATGGGTCCTCAGAACGCTCGTGCCGACCGGTCCGTCGGTTTGAACATTCTACACACCATATCGTCGGCGAATCGAGAGCAAATGAAGCATACCCGAGCAGATGTACATCAATTTAGCCGGGAAATTGGCAAACTGTACCGTTGACTCACGCGATACGACGACGCTCGTCGTTTGCCGCCTCGTGGGCCAACCGGGCGGGCTCGGGCAAACGGCGGCCGCACAGACACCCCATTGTGACAGCGACGGCGGATCCCAGGTCGATCCGGTGGCCCGGCGACACGAAAAGCGGGTCGCAATTTGCTTTAGTCCGAATGACCAGACCAACCTCTTCGCCCTGGTACTTCAGGATTGCTCGGGAGCCCGCCCGTTCACCAAGCCGGCCTGCGGTGCCGACGAGTCTCGATTTGGCAATGCCGAAGGTCGGTCGACCAAGCCAGAGGCCGACGTGGCACGCGAGCCCGAAACGGCGTGGATGGGCCAGGCCCTGCCCGTCGAGCATGATCACATCGGGGGTGTTACGGAGCTTTCGGAAGGCTTCCAGGAGGGCTGGAGCCTCCCGAAAGCTCAGTAGCCCCGTTCGGTATTGGAACGATGTTTGAACTCGCGAGGTCTTCACCTCGACAACCTCGCGGTCGCGGGGCCGCCAAACGACGACCGCGGCACAGATAACATTCGAGAACCGGTTGTAAGACACGTCGGCCGCGGCGACCGTCGCCCAGGACTTCACTGGCCGACTGACATCGATTCGTGGGGCCAATTCCCGCTGCAATTCGACCGCCTGCCTTGGGTCGACGTTCCAGTCGTGGAGTCGTTGAACATGCACGGTTAGCAGCAAACGGACTTGATGATCCCGGCTGCCTTCTCGATATCGGCCCGGGAAGCGTCGAGGTGCGTGCAGGCTCGTAGCCGACGCGGGTGATCGACGCCCACGAGCAATCCCCGCTCCTTGAATCGGCCGGCCAGGTCTTTCGCAGACCCATGTCGCTCTCCGACCTCGAACCACACCAGATTTGTGTGGACTTCGGGCGGCGCCAGTTTCAGGCCAGGGCAAAGTGAGATGGTTTCTGCCAGAATCTGTGCGTTGGCGTGATCCTCGGCGAGTCGCGGAATATGGTGATCGATCGCGTACAGGGCTGCGGCCGCGATGACGCCGGCCTGCCGCATTGCCCCGCCGAAGACTTTGCGATACCGGCGAGCCCTGTCAATAAAGTCGGCCGGTCCGGCGAGTGCCGATCCCACCGGTGCGCCGAGACCCTTGCTGAAGCAGACAGAGATGCTGTCAAAGTGTGATGCCCAGACGGCGAGTGGGATGCCGGTCGCGACGGCCGCGTTCCACAATCGGGCACCGTCGAGATGCATGATGAGGTCGTTCTTGCGGGCCCACTGCTCTATGGTCCTGATCGTCTCCAACGGAAAGATCCGGCCGCCGCCGTGGTTGTGAGTATTTTCCAGACAGACCACTCGTGTGCGTACCATGTGGTCGTTGATGGGCCGGACTTTGTCGGCCAGTTGCTCAGGTCGGAGGATGCCCCATTCACCGTGAATCGTCCTGCAGGTCACGCCACTGAGGAGGGCGGGACCGCCACTTTCCCAGTTGTAGATGTGGCAATACTCATCCAGGAGTATTTCATCCCCGGGGCTGGTATGTGCCTTGATGGCCACCTGATTCGACATCGACCCCGACGGGACGAACAGCGCGGCCTCTTTTCCGAGCAAGCTTGCGACCCGTTCTTCCAAACGGATGATGGTCGGGTCTTCTCGATAGACGTCGTCGCCGACCTCGGCCGCGGCCATGGCGGCCCGCATGCCTTCGGTTGGCTTTGTTACCGTGTCACTGCGGAGATCGATGATCATTACGGACCTTTCGTGTCGGCGCGGACCCGGTTCTCGAAAAACCAGCGGTCACCGATCTTTCTGAAAAACGCTGCCCGCCCTTTGACCTCGGCCGCAGTCACGGACGCGGTGCCCTCTTCAACCTTCCACTGACCGTCGGCCAGGAGTTTGCGAAGGTCGCGGATCATTTCCGGATCGGCATCGAGCTTTTCCGTCGTCTCGCGGACCATGATCTCGAACTTTCCGCCGGTCTGCTTGACGCGTTCGTCAACAAATGTCGGCTCGGCAAGGTGCGCGAGCACGTAATCGACACGCTTCCCTTCGATTCCTTTCAGGACGGACCTGAGCGAGTCCTGTGCGGTCTTCTGGGGGTACTTGTCGAGGTCGGCGTCAATGCCGAACCGGGGAGGGATTTTGACCTGGGCGGACGCCAGGCCGGCCACGAGGAGAATCGTCAGTGCATACCGCATCAGCTTCACCGTATTGGATTGACCCGGCGGATCCGCCTGACCCGCCAGCAGGATCATCCTAATCGGCCCTCCCGCCCGACGACAAGCTTCACTCCGGTAGCAAGGGGCGCCCCGGATTAAGTTAGAATGCGATTATGCCAGCGAACACATGGGGAGAACGGTTTCGGGTGACCACAGCCGGGGTAAGCCACGGCCCGGGCTACATGTGCATCATCGACGGCTGCCCCCCGGGGTTGCCGCTGGCAATCGACGACTTGATGCCCGACCTGCGCCGTCGCCGGCCCGGGCAGTCATTGCTTACCACGCAAAGACAGGAAGACGACATCCCCGAAATCTGGTCTGGCGTGTTCGAAGGCGTCACGGACGGTACGCCCATCGGGTTGCTCTTTCGCAATCAGGATCACCGCGAACAGGACTACGACTCGATCCGCGACAAATATCGGCCGGGTCATGCCGACTGGACCTTCGACGCCAAGTTCGGCATTCGCGATTATCGTGGCGGTGGCCGGTCGAGCGCCCGCGAGACGATCTGCAGGGTCGCCGCCGGCGCGGTCGCAAAAAAACTCCTCGCCTCACAGGGCATCCGCATCCTGGGCTACGTGATTCAAGTCGGAGATGTCGTCGCCACCATTACTGATCCGACCATGGTCACGCCGGAGCAGGTTGAATCGACGCCCGTCCGATGTCCGGACGTGGCGGCCGCTGAGCGAATGATTGAATTGATTGACGAGGTCCGCCGGGAACGCGATTCGATCGGGGGGGTATGTGAGATGGTCGCCGTTGGCGTCCCGCCCGGTCTCGGCGAGCCCGTTTTCGACAAACTCAAGGCCGACCTCGCCAAGGCGATCTTAAGCCTGCCGGCGGTTGTCGGCTTCGAATATGGCTCGGGATTCGCGGCCGCCCGGAGTCGTGGCAGCCAGAACAACGATGCTTTTGTTCCGAAAGACCCGTGGCGAATCGGCACCTCAACCAATCGTCACGGCGGCATGCTCGGCGGAATATCGAGCGGCGAGCCGATCGTGTGCCGAGCTGCGGTTAAACCGACGAGTAGTCTGCCGCGACCGCAGCAAACGGTAACTAGTTCGGGTGAATCGACCGAGATCGTGACGACCGGTCGGCACGATCCCTGCTTGCTGCCTCGATTCGTGCCAATGGCCGAGGCGATGATGGCCCTGACGTTGGCCGACCACTGGCTTCGAAGGATCACTCCCGTCGGGAAGAGCGGCAAGTAACCGCCCTTCCCCGTCGATCCTTTATTTCACCATTTTCCGGATTTCACCCACAACGTCCGAGAGTTGGACCCGCCGCTGTTCGAGTGTGTCGCGGTCTCTGATGGTGACACTTCCACCGCAGACTGTGTCGCCGTCGATGGTGATGCAATAGGGTGTGCCGATTTCGTCCTGTCGGCGATACCGCCGGCCGATCGCGCCACCGTCGTCGTACTGAACGTTGAAGTCCCGCTTGAGTTCGCGATACAGCCTTTCCGCGATCTCGGGCATGCCGTCCTTGTTCACCAAGGGGAAAATGGCTGCCTTGACCGGAGCCAGTCGGGGGTGAAACCGCATGACGACGCGTTCTTCCTGCTTGCCCGAGGCGTCGGCCACTTTGTCCTCGTGGTAGGCCTCGCACAACACGGCCAACGTAAACCGATCGGCCCCGGCCGAGGGTTCGATAACGTGCGGAACGAATTTGTACGGCGGCGACTGCTTGGCCGCCTGTTCCTTCTTCTTGTCGCCACCGTAGACGGACTTATCCGCCTTCTGCCAGGCCAACTCATCGAAATAGGCGAGGTCCTTCCCCGAGTGCGTCATGTGCTGAGTCAGGTCGTAAGCGCCGCGGTGTGCGACGCCTTCGAGTTCCTGCGGTTCGTCGGAGAACGGGAACATATACTCGATGTCCGTCGTACCGATCGAGTAATGCGCCAGTTCCTCTTTTCCCTGCTCACGAGGCAGGACACGATCGGAATTCAGGCCCAGCGTCGAGTACCAGTTTTTCCGGACGTCGCGCCAGTACTGGTACCACTTCATCGATTCGTCGGGGTGGCAGAAGAACTCGATTTCCATCTGCTCGAATTCGCGAGACCTGAACGTGTAATTGCGGGGGTTTATCTCGTTGCGGAAGGCTTTGCCGATCTGGGCGATCCCGAATGGCAATTTGACGCGAGACGAGTCCGACACGTTCTTGAAATTCGCGAAGATCCCCTGCGCGGTCTCGGGTCGAAGATATGCAACGGCGGATGCGTCTTCGAGTGCCCCCACGTAGGTCTTGAACATCAGGTTGAAGACCCGCGGTTCGGTGAGCTGGCACTTCTCAAACTCGCCGGCGCACTTGCTCGGCTTCAGCGGGCATGGGGTGGACTTCAGCTGGTCGGCGCGGAATCGGCCTTTGCACCCTTCCGTCTTGCAATCGATCATCGGGTCGCTGAATCCGCCGACGTGGCCGCTCGCTTCCCATACTCTCGGATTCATGATGAGCGAGCAATCCACGCCCACCATCGTAATTTCCTGGCCGTCCGGGCCCGGCGGCGGGTTGCGGACCATGTCGTTCCACCAGACATCCTTGATGTTCTTCTTCAACTCGACGCCCATGGGGCCGTAGTCCCAGAAGCCGTTGATGCCGCCGTAAATCTCACTCGATTGAAAGATGAACCCGCGACGCCGGCAAAGGGCGACGAGTTTTTCCATGTCCAGTTTCGCGCTGCTCATCGAAGCGATCCTTGATTCTTGTGCGGCCAATGTTGTCGTTTTATTCCTGCGGTGGCAACTTCAATGCGGGGCGGATCGAATCGTACCTCGGCCCCGATGGCCAGCTTGTCGACGGCGGCACAAAGCTTGAGATCGCCAGCTAGCCCGGCCCGGATCAGATTGTCTCCACCCGCGCTGACTTCGAATGCGGCCGAGAGAATTCGGCCGTGGTTCTCGAAGCTGTCCCACGCCATGCGGCCCGCATCGTTCGGGTTGATGTCGCCCGTCGCGCTCAAGTAGTCGATCACGGCTCCGGCGAAGAGTGTATCCTCAAGTGTCGGCTGGCCGTCGGTGCCCGCGCACACGAGGTGAATCGTTCCCTCCGAAGCCGCGAGTTGTTCGCAGACCGTGCTGAAGTTCACGAAGGCCCCGATCAGGACCCGATCGGCCCGGCGGCACGCCAGGATCGCCAGTGTCCCGTTTGTGGTCGTGCAGATGATTGTCTTCCCTTTGACTGCTCCAGGGTTGAATTCTGCCGGGGAGTTGCCAAGGTCGAATCCGTCAATCTTCCGGCCTGCCCGCTCCCCGGCGAGGAGTGTCGGCGCCCACCGCGTTTCCACGGACACGGACCGGGCTTCTTCGATCGTGGCGCAGGGAATAACAGCGCGAGCGCCGGCGGCCAATGCTGTCAGCATCGTGCTTGTTGCGCGGAGCACATCGATCGCCACCGCGGTGCTTCCCGACAAGGCGTCGGTTGCCAGGTAGTCTGGAGTCAGGGAAACCCGGATATCGCGAACTCGGCCCATCAATTCCCCGGGTCATTGGTCGGTAACGCATTATCATAGTGGCAAATGTCGATTTCCCGAGGGGAGAATCTCGTGCATTTCCGAATCTGTCTCGCCGTCATCGGACTCTGCGTCGTCGGCCAGGCTCGCAGCCAGCCGCTTCCATTGCCGACTGCACTCGACCGCGAATTGATCGAGAATTACATCGAACAGCAGGTCAAGGCGAAGGGGTTAGTTGGTCTCTCGGTCGCCATTGTCCGCGATGGAAAAGTCGTACTGGCGAAAGGGTTCGGTAAGACTGCGATTTCGGGAGGTGACCCGGTCACAGTCAATACGCCGTTCGCGATCGGGTCGGTGACGAAACAGTTTGCCTGTGCCAGTGTCTTTCTGCTGGCAGAGGATGGTAAACTGACCGTACGCGACAAGGTGTCGAAATTCTGCCCCGACCTGACTCGGGCGAGCGACATTTCGCTGCTCGACTGCATGAATCACGTCTCGGGATATCCGGATTACTACCCCCTCGATTTTCTCGACCGGCGGATGCGCAAGGTGATCTCGGCGGACAACCTGCTCAGAGAATATGCAGGTGGAAAACTCGACTTCGAGCCGGGGGCCCGATTCTCCTACAGCAACACGGGCTACATCCTTCTGGGGCGGGTCGTCGAGAAGGTGGGAGGCGAACCGTTCCCGCAGTTCCTCGACCGCCGCGTCTTCCAGCCATTGAAGATGACTCACTCGAAGTGCGATCCGAATCCGACCGAAGCCGGACTGGCCCGCGGTCATACATCCGTTTTGCTGGGGCCGACAGAATCGGCTGAGCCTGAGGCGGCCGGCTGGCTTCACGCAGCCGGCGGTATCTATTCGACGGCGAGTGATCTTGCGACATGGGATCTCGCGTTGATGTCGGGCCAGGTGCTCCGGCCCGAATCCTGGCGGCTAATGACCGCGCCCCGGACACTCGGAAACGGCAAAGTCAGCGATTATGGTTGTGGTTTGAGTTCGGCCAAGGTAAACGGCGAGATCGTGCTCCAGCACAACGGCGCGGTCAGCGGTTTTCACGCCTACAACGCCATGATTCCCAGGACCCGGTCGGCGGTGATAGTCTTGAGCAACGCCGAGCACATCGACTCGGCCGCGTTGCATCGAGAGTTGTTGCAACTCCTGATCAAGGAACAGGGCAAAAAAGAAGTCACCATTCCCGCTGTTCAGGGGCCATCGCTTCGTGAGACGTGCATCGATTTCTTCAAGCAACTTCAGGCCGGGAAGGTGGACCGGGCCTCATTGGGCGAGGAGTTCAGCCTATATCTCACCGATGCCCGAATCGAGACGTCGAAGGCGAGACTCGCGGCCATGGGATCCCCGACGAAGGCCGAAGTCGAATCAACAGGCGAGCGTGGCGGGATGGAAGCCGCCCGGGTTAGACTCATTTGTCCCCAGGGGACGGTCAAAGTAAACATCTTCCGGAGCCCGGACGGAAAGATCCAGCAGTTCCTGTTGACTGAGTGACGGTTGAAAATGAAGTCGGGCCACCCAAGGGTGACCCGACAAATCTGCTTGAAAACTAGCGAGGGCGACGGGGCTCGAACCCGCAACCTCCGGCGTGACAGGCCGGTGCTCTAACCAATTGAGCTACGCCCCCGTGGGGAAAGAAGTTTTATCGTCCGCTGCGGTCCGAATCAAGACGTCCCCGGTCGAAAAACTCAGTGCGGTGACTGGTGGCGGGCCTCCAGAGCGTTAATCTTTGCCAGCCGTCGGGCGTGTCGGTCCTCTGCCGTGTACCTGGCACCGAGAAAACTGCGGCACAACTCGATCGCGACCGATTCGCCGACAATCCGGGCACCCAGCGTGAGGACATTCATGTCGTCGTGCTCCACCCCCTGATGACAGGAGTAGATGTCGTGACAGACGGCCGAGCGGATGCCGGGTATCTTGTTCGCGGCCACGCTGGCGCCGACGCCGGACCCGCAGATCAGGATTCCACGGTCCACCTGCCGTGACTGTACCGCAATGCCCACTTTCTCGGCAAAGTCGGGATAGTCGACGGCGTCGGTGGAGAATGTTCCGAGGTCGTCGACGGTGTACCCGTCCTCGCGAAGGGCCGCCTTGAGCCGCTCCTTGAGCGGGAATCCAGCATGATCCGAGCCGAGTGCCACACGCATATCGATGACCCTCATACCGCCAGTCGTGACTGACTGCGGTAGAATCTATGGTATCTCGTCCGGTGTACTCCGACAGGCGGATAGACAGAACCATGCCACTCCCGGTTCGCCACCTGCCCGTCATCCAGAACTGGGACTGTCACGAATGTGGTCAGTGCTGCCGGGAGTACACCATTCACGTCACAGACGCAGAGCGGCAGCGGATAGCCGATCAAGGATGGGCCAAACGCCCCGAATTTGCCGACACGCCCCTCGTCGTCCGCGATGGATTCCTCAGCGACCGCTGGCGGCTGAATCACCGTCAGGATGGCGGATGTGTCTTTCTCAACGAGGCGGGCCGGTGCCGGATTCATATTGAGTTCGGCGGAACTCAAAAGCCCTTGGCCTGTCAGGTCTATCCCTACGTTCTGAATCCTGTGGGCGATCACTGGAGAGTCGGCGTTCGCTTCGCGTGCCCCTCGGCAACGGCCAACAAGGGCCGGCCAATCACGGATCAGAAAATCGAAATTGCGAACTACGCACATCAACTGGAAGAACGGGAAGGCGTCCGTGGCAGGTCGATCCGACCACCGCGGTCGCGAGGCTGGCAGCGGCTGACATGGGAGAACATCGAGCAACTAACCAAACGGCTTTCCAGGATCATTGCAACGCCGGGCCGGCCGCTCGAGATTCGATGGCGTCACGCGCTCGCATTGGCGGCGGTCTGCCGGCAATCTCGACTGAACAGACTCGATGGACAACGCCTTGGCGAGTTTGCCGACTTGATGGTGGAGGCAGTGTCGGACGTGCCGGCCAGTGTCCCGGTGCCCTCGACGACTGGTCGAATCCTCTTCCGGATGACGGCGGCCCTCTATTGTCGGCGGGATACTGGGGCCAAACGGGGCATGTTTCAGAAGAACCGAATCAGACTACTCCGAGCCGCGGCCCGATTTGCCCGCGGAACCGGTCCGGTCCCACCAATTCATGCGTGGATGCCGGCCGTCAGTTTTGAGGAATTGGAATCGCCATTGGGACCGATTTCCGCGGCCGACGACGAGTTGTTGACGCGGTATTATCAGACCAAGATTGAGTCGTTCCAGTTTTTTGGGCCGATCCACTATCACGACAGGTATTGGGACGGGTTCGAATCGCTCGCGCTGACATTTCCGGTGACGATGTGGCTGGCGCGTGCATTCGTCTTGCAGGGATCCACAAACGCAATTGAGAAGGCACTGCAGGTGACCGATGACAGCTTTGGATACAATCCGCTGCTCGGAACCCGGCGGCAGAAGTGGATTACGCGACTGATGGCGGGGCGAGATGATCTCAGCCGGCTGGTAACATGGTACGGACGATAATCAACCACGCTCCGCCGGCTTGGGCCGATCGAGGTCCTTGTTCTTGTCCCGGTCGCGCTCACCGGAGCAACCAAAAGAGATCAGAATTGCGACAAAAAGTATCCAGCGCAAAGGGACTCTCCGAAAATGGAGCGACGCCGGAGGCCCATGCCGCCCGGCGTCGCATTCCGACTTTGGCCTTACTTACCCGGCGGGTTTTCGCGGGTCGACTTTTCCGGAGCCGGATTGGGCTTCTTGGCCGGCTCACTGCCGCCGCAGCCCACGGAAATTACGGCGAGGAAAGCCGCAATCAGGGAGATCGAGAGGAGCTTTTTCACGTTTCCTGTCCTTTCGTAAGTAGAAGCCTGAAACCGGTGTGGTGAACCGGAATTTCGGTGCTATTTCGGCTTGGCTTCCTTTTCACCAGCCTTGTCGTCCTTCTTGGGCTCTTCCTTCTTCGGTTCTTCCTTCTTGGGCTCTTCCTTCTTCGGTTCTTCCTTCTTGGCCTTGTCCGGAGCCTTCGGCTTCGGGGCGTCGGCGCAGCCGACGGTCGTCATCGCAAATGCGAGCGCCAGGCAGAGCGAAAACAGCTTTTTCACGACGGTTTCCTCGATGTGGTGAATGCCCTCGCGTGCCGGGGCCGGCAACGCAATTCTCCCTAGTAGATACTAATTGGGTCGGGTTATTCCAGCGAATTTGACAAAAATCGCGGTGGTGGTGCGAAATACTGTCAAGATGACCCGGCGCCGACCTTTGTTCCGCCGGGGAATAACTTTTGCCTATCGGGATCATCTTTCCGGAGGGATCTGATGACGTGGCCCGTCGGTCGTTCGCGGGTGTACGATCTCGTAGCGGAGCATTACGCACCCGTGTACCGGTTCGCGTACCGACTTTCTGGAAAACCCGACCTCGCGGCCGACCTCACACAGGAGGCATTTTGCCGGGCCCAGGAGAATTGGGGACAACTTCGCGATCCGGATCGCCCGCTTCCCTGGCTGTTCTCCATTGTGAGGAATTGCTACTTGCGAAAGTGCCGCGACGATAGGGCCCGTAAGACGGTCGCGTTTTCGGAAGAGTTTGACTGGCCCGAACCAGTCGCAGACGAGCCGATCGGAGAAATCGACCCGTGTGATCTGCAAAAGGCGCTTGATGACTTGCCCGAGAATTATCGGACACCGCTGATTCTGTTCTACTTCGAGGAATTCAGTTACCGGGAAATTGCCGACCAGATGGGCGTTGCACTGGGGACGGTGATGTCGCGTTTGGCACGAGCGAAGCAACACTTGCGGAAACGGCTGGAGACAGTCATTTCAACCGGAGGTGCCCCATGACTTGCGGCATGGCCCGGCTTCTGATGATCTTCGCGCGACCCGGGGCCACGGAATTGGACGGGGGGGAGATCAGCGCTCTGGAAAGCCACCTGGCGGAATGTCCGAACTGCCGGGAACACAGTCGTCAGGGGCGACGCGACGACGATAGTATTGCCCGAGCCATGCGGGCCGTTGTGGTGCCCGTCCGCTTGCAGGCGGAATTGGCAAGCCAATTGGCCCGGACATCACGCTTTAGCCTGATGCGAAAAATCGCGATCCTCACATTGGCTGGGGGCGTGTTGCTGGTCGGGTGGCGGTTGTGGCCGGCTCCGGTATTCGATGCCGACGCCATTGCGGCATCCGCATACGACGAGGTGGCCAATCGGGACGGAGTCGTTGAATGGCTCGCGCGTCAGAATCCGTTGTTTTCCTTCCCTCCACGTTTCAATGGGAAGTTCCTGGTGGCATGTGAACGACGCACCATTCATGGCGTGACCGCGCCCGTGCTCACGTTTGTCCGTCGCGATTCGCTTGCCCGCGTCGCGGTAGTTACAGAAAATCAGTTCCGGAATCTCGCCGAAGTCGCCACGGGTCGAGCCGCGGAAAACAGTGTAAGCACAATCGTCGTGCTACGAATGGCCGAGTCGCCCGGTGTCGTTTATCTTGTGGAAGTGCTGAACGGACCGATCGAGCCCTTCTACAACGACGAAGAGATTTCCGCGACCTGAACGGAATGGAACGATGTCGATGCGACCAGTTGGTTTGGTCTTTTTTGTATTGGTTTTTTCGGGGGTCGCCGCGGCCGACGACTGGCCACAATGGATGGGGCCGAACCGGGACGGGATCTGGCGGGAAGACGGAGTTATTGATTCGCTGCCCGCGGCACCCAAGTTCAAATGGAAGATTCCCTTGGGTGCCGGGTACGCAGGTCCGGCCGTATTCTCGGGAAAAGTCTACGTCACGGACCGCATCCTCGCGCCTGAGACCAAGAATCCGGCTAACTCGTTTGCCGCCAATATCGCCGTTCCCGGGCAGGAACGAGTGCACCGCATCGACGCGCGGACGGGCAAAACTGAATGGACTCACGCTTACGACTGCCCCTACAAAATCAGCTTTGCTTCCGGTCCGCGGTGTACTCCTGTCGTCGCAGACGGAGTCGTCTACACGCTCGGTGCGATGGGCCACTTGATCAGTCTGGAGGCCGAATCAGGTAAGGTCCGCTGGCAACACGACCTCATGAAGGAGTATGCGGCCCCTGCGCAGGTCTGGGGATTTTCTGCGCATCCGCTCCTCGAAAACGATCGGCTTATCTGCCTTGTTGGTGGTGATGCCACCGTCGTTGCCTTTCACAAAGACTCGGGCAAGGAGCTTTGGCGGGCACTTTCCGTTCGCAATGTCGGGTACTGCCCGCCGGTCATCTATTCGGTCGCGGGCCGGCGTGTCCTTGTCATCTGGCATCCAGAAGCGGTGTGCGGGCTGAATCCGGAAAACGGAGAGGTCCTCTGGGAGCAGCCGTTCAAGTTGCATCAGTCCGCACTGTCGATTCCCATGCCCCGGATGGACGGGGACCGCCTGTTCATTACTTCGTTCTACAACGGCCCTTTGATGTTGAGACTTGGCACGAATCCCAGGGAAGTCACGGTGGTGTGGAAGGGAAACAGTAATAGCGAACAGCCCAACCGGACGGACAAGCTACACAGTATCATGCCGACGCCTGTGCTTCGCGATGGGCACATTTACGGAGTCTGCTCCTATGGCCAGCTCCGCTGCCTTAAGATCGACGACGGGAGCCGGGTCTGGGAGTCGATGCGAGCGACGCGGCCCATGAAAAAAGGAACATCGGCCGACTCTGACAGCAAGCCGACACAGGAAGACCGATGGGGCAATGCGTTCATTACGCCACAAGGCGGCCGCGATTGGCTGTTCAATGAGCACGGCGAGTTGATTCTCGCCAAGTTGTCACCGGCCGGCTACGAGGAGGTCGGTCGCATGAAGTTGCTGGAAGCCGACAATCTCATGGCGAGGCATCCGGTCGTCTGGTCGCACCCTGCCTACTCAGAGCGATGCTGCTTTGTAAGGAACGACTCACAATTAGCCTGCGTCGACCTGTCGAAGTAGGTCGTCAACCAGAATTGGCCGACTCCCCGAGTCCGAATTTTTTCATCCGGCTGAGGAGCGTACTGCGAGCCATTCCCAGTCGGGTGGCGGCTTCGGTACGGTTCCAGTTCGTGTCCCGGAGGGCCTGGAGGATCTCCGACTTTTCGCGGGCGTGTCGAGCGGCCCGCGCAGCCCGGACGGCGTTGGTGCCTGGCCGGGGCTCCCTCGATTTCGATCGCGGCGATTCTTGAGCTAAGCCCCCGGGCGAGAGGATCTGGGCAGGTAGGTCTCGCAACGTGATGACATTAGCATCACATACGACAACGGCCCGCTCGATGACGTTTTCCAGCTCGCGGATGTTGCCCGGCCAGGAATACTCGCGAAGTGCGACAAGAGCATCGTCATCGATGGACTCGATGTTTTTGTTGCAACGCATGGCGTGTGCGCGCAGGAAGTGATGGGCCAGCTCCAGCACGTCTTCACCCCTCTCCCGCAGTGCAGGAAGCTCCAGAGTGATCACATTGAGGCGGTAAAACAGGTCGGCACGAAACCGCCCGTCGCGAATCAATGTCTCAAGGTTTTGGTGCGTGGCCGTCACGAGGCGGACATCGACATGGATGGGTTCGTTGCTGCCGACACGCTCAAATGTCTTTTCCTGCAGCACTCGAAGGAGTTTGGTCTGAACGTCCGCGCTGATGTCGCCGATCTCATCGAGAAACAGCGTACCGCCGTCGGCAGCTTCAAAACGGCCCGGTTTGTCGCGGACAGCGCCGGTGAACGCCCCCTTCACGTGGCCGAACAGTTCACTTTCAAGCAATCCCGGCGCCAAGGCGGCACAATGAACTTTGATGTAGGGGCCGGCCGACCTGGGACTCAGATCGTGGAATGCACGGGCGAGCAGTTCCTTGCCGGTACCACTTTCGCCATAGATGAGCACTGCCGAAGCGTTGGCGGCCACCTTGGGAACGACTTCAAGGACCTGTTGCAACGCGGGGCTCGACCCGATCATGGCTTCCAGCGCCAACAGCGGACGTGCTGCCGGAGCAGGCTCACCCGCAAGAGTGGGGGGCGAGGGATCGCCCGCCTCGCCGGCCGGAAAACGACGTGATTGTGCAATCAATTGCTGCTGGAGGGCAAAGATGCGTCGTTGCTGATCCGAAATCTTGTTGACCTTCGCCTGAAGCTCGCGATTCAGGGTATCGACCGATCCGCGGACCTCAGCACCTGCTAGGGCGAGGGCCGCCACGGGCGCGAAGCTGGCGAGAAGTCTGCCATCGGTCGGTTCCGCAGGCCGACCTGCCGCACGGCCTAGAAACAACAAGCCGAGGAGTTGGTCAGCATGCGGCAGGCCGACCGCAACGTCGGACCGAAGCGTGGCCATTTGTTGGCGTACCGGATCGGTCGGAAGAAGTGAGAGTCGGTCGAGTGTGATTCGAGTCGCCAAAGCGGCGGGTAGCGGCGAATGCGGAGCCAAATGCTCCGGATACTCGAAGTCATCTCGCCGGCCCGCACGGATGAAGCCGCCACCCTGTTCGCGGATGTAAATGACGCCGCGCGGATATCCCTGAAGGTCGCCGGCCACCTGAAGTAGCCGGTTAGCCAGCGTCGGCGCGTCGATGAGTTGGTCGACCGCGCCGCCGAGTTGCTGGAGAATTTGGTCGATCTGAGTTTTGTCCTTCCGGTATCTCCGGTCCAGATAACTGCTCAGACGCGAGCGTGCTGCATCAAGGCTGATGCTGAGGACAAGGGCGCTACCTCCCACCCAGGCCGCCTGTTCGAGCGAAGGGCCTCGGAATCCGAAAAGAAGCATCCCCGTGACAACGAGCGCGCAATAGATGATTGCTGCGAGTACGCTGACGAGGAAATAAGCGAGGCCCGAACTCAGAAGTTGATCGAATTGCAGGAATCGATGTCGCGTGATTCCGACCGCGTAAGCGCATGTAAAGCACGCTGAGGCGACAAATAGCGGCCAACTAGCCGCGCCGCCCGTGAATCCGCTCGGGTTTCTGGCCGCCATCAGGAGTGCGTATCCGAAAGGAAATGAGGCCAGGATTGACCCCACAATCACCCATCGAGCCTGATTTCGCTCGGCGATGTCGCGGGTGTTCCGATATCCGTAGATCAGCACGACGATGCTGGCGAAATACCATAACGCGGCAAACGCGAAGTAGGTGAACGCGACATTCCGCAACCAGAGAAGCGATTGCGTGATCTGGTCCGCGGTGCCGCCCCACTCGGCCAGCCATCGGACGACGGTGTATGCAGTCAACAACAGGACAAGGAAGACCACCGGCACAGAGTAAACGGCCAGAAGTGTGAGGCCCGGCCGGCGGTACATGATTCTCCGGGGCGACGGAAACAACAGGAAGAAGTGCAGGTTCACGGCAGGCAACAGTGTTGCGCATACGATGTATATGCATGTCAGGACCGGCTGCGTACAAATCCGGGACCAGTGATACCCCCCCAGATAGGCACCTACCACGACTAGGGATTGCAGGTAGAACATCTGCGCCCCGCGGTCTGAAGGGCGGTTCCAGTACACGATCGCGCCAACAAGAAAAAGTCCGGCCTCGAGAATGATCCAAAGTATCGATGGCAAGATCGTTCGGCGGGATACACGCCCCACCTCGCACCAAAGGTCAACCGTTTCGCCCCCGTGAACAAGGCCCACGCGGACCCAGTTTCGACCCGCAGAGTCTCGAAACGTGAAGCCTTCGGCCGGGGGGGCATCGGATATTGGGTAGTCCAGTTTCTCCAGGTCGTGAATTGACCTGACCCACTGAACCCAGGAGTCGACGTGCTCGCCGGCGAGCTTATTGACCGACCACTCGTTCGTGCCCGTAGGCGTCGGAAGGGTTGAGGGGTGAAAATACTCTGCATCCAGATTGCTGACGGTCATTTTGATCGATGACGCGATTCCGATTTCCGGAGTGGTCCAAACGACAGAAATTACGCTGACCGCAAACCCGATCACGACCAATATCGAAGCCATCACGAAAATGCGGTGATTGGGCAGTTTGGGGAGGCCGATGGCTCGGAGTACAGACCTAACTTGTTGCATGTCGGCATCATACGGAACTCCTGCGCCGAAAAGTCGTCGCTCGGATTCGATGCGCCGATTTTTTCCCCGACACTCGACAACTTCGGCCACCGAGGCAAATCGCGCGTGTGAGAAATGATCTTAAGTGTTTTTGTGGTTATGTTTTGCGGAAAAGTACTCTGGCTACCTGGCTGAAAGGCGCGATTTTTGCTACGCATTCAAAGCAATTCTCACGGAAGTACGCCATGCAAGTAACGGCGAACTGGCTCAGGACGAGCGGAGTGACTTCAAGTTTGTCACGGTTGATCGGCGGAACAGCCGACCTGAAACATTACACGCCTGCTTTCGCTGAGTGGGGCTCAGGCTCACCCGTTGTTCTGGCGACCGGTTTGGCAGGTGGCATCGAACTGGTAGCTCCGCTGGCCCGCCGTCTCGCACTACGACATCATGTCATTGCAGTGGAGTCGCGGGGCGAGAGGGATTCTTTCGCGTTGCGTCAGCGGTTCTCCATCAATGATCTTGCAGGCGACCTTGCTGAATTCGTTGATTGGCGAGGCTTGGAGTGCCCTGCTCTGATGGGAGTTTCATTCGGAGGAGTAGTCGGGCTGGCCGCTGTCGCCCGCAACCCCGGTCGATTCTCGTCGCTCTCCCTTCAGGGAGTCGGCGGCCGATACGAGTTCGGCCTTATTCAGCGGATTGCATCGCTCGTCCTGAGTAGTTACCCGTTACCCGAAGATTGCCCCTTCCTCAATCAATTTTTCAGCGTTCTTTTCGGTGGTCGGCCCACTCAGGAGCAACTTCGGCATGCCGTCAGTTGCTGTTGGCAGACCGACCAGTGCGTGATCATGCATCGAATGCGGCTCCTCAAGCGGCTGGATATTGGGCGGCTCCTTCCAGACGTGACGGTGCCCACTCTAGTGGTGTCGGGTGGCCGAGATGCCGTCGTTTCCGCTGCGAATGCCAAGTTGCTTCAGGATCGGTTGATCGACTGTCACCAGACGGTGATTCCCCGTGCCGGGCACCTCGCGCCTTTGAGCCACACGGCTGCCACGGCCGATGCCGTGGCGGGATTCCTTGCAGCGATAACAGATTGAGGCCGTTGCCATTGGCGGGCCCCATGATTCGGGTCATAATGACCTGTACTTGGGAGTGATGCCACCAATGAAACGATTTGCCGTTGGCCTGGTTTTCCTGGCTCTGTTTACTTCCGAAATCTGGTCCTGCCCGTTCTGTAACTCGACTGGCGTTACGTTGGCTCAGGAGGCCGCGTCGGCCAGTTTGATTGTCTTCGGTTCGCCAAGGAATGCGCGATTGGACCCGCGTGAATTCAGTCAGGGGACGACAGAAATCGAGATCGAAAAGGTCATCAAGTCGCATCCCATCCTTGAGGGGAAGAAGGTCATCTCGATCTCGAAGTTCCTGCCCGTGGATCCGAAACAGCCGATGAAATTCCTGATCTTCGGCGACGTCTACAAAGGCGAACTCGATGCCTACCGGGGCACGCCCTTCAAGCCTGATAGTAAAATCGCGACCTACCTCCAGGGGGCGCTCGCCCTGAAAGACAAATCGGCCGGGGAGCGGCTCAGGTACTACTTCGATTTTCTCGACGATTCCGACGTGGAAATCGCACAGGACGCATACACGGAGTTCGGAAACGTCGAATACAAGGACTTCCGTCCTGTTGCGGAGAAGTTCCCCGCGGAAAAAGTCGTGGCCTGGCTCAACAATTCGGCGTCTCCCGTGTCCCGACTCGGGTTGTACGGCTCGATTCTGGGCCACTGCGGCAAGCCGGAGCATGCCGCGACACTCCGGGCGGTACTGAGCGATCCCGAGCGGATGTTTACAGGCGGCGTCGACGGGGTGTTCGCTGGTCTTACCATTCTTGACCCCAAAGGCGGCTGGGAGACGTTAGAGAAGGCCCTGCTCGATAAGAGCAAGGAGTACCTGTATCGATACGCGGCATTAAGGGCGTGCCGGTTCATCTGGGAGTTTCGGCCGGATGTCGTTCCCCGTTCGACCGTGACGGCGACCGTGGCCAAGATGCTCGATCAGGTCGACCTCGCGGATATTGTCATCGAAGACTTGAGGAAATGGGGTTACTGGGAGGTTGCCTCGCAGATCATTGAACTTCCGACGAAGTCGTCCCATGATACGGTGCTGATTCGTCGTGCCGTCCTCCGTTACGCGCTACAGTGCCCGGATAACCCCGTTGTCGGCAGGTACCTTGCAGACCAACGGTCAAAAAACGCCACCTGGGTCAATGAAGTCGATTCACTGCTGAAACAGGAATCCATCGCCCCCAGTCCGCCCACACCGGCAACTAAAGCAGGAAAATAGGCCATGCGTTACTTTTTCGTGGCAATCCTGGTAGCTGGCATGACCACGGCCGCGGTCGACGCATGCTCTATTTGTCAGGGGTTTGCCGGCCGGCCGTCGTTGCGTCAGGATGCGGTTCAAGCCCGGCACGTATACTACGGGACGCTATCGAATCCTCGCCTGAACACGGTAAACGCGACGGGCGTTTCCAACACCAGTGCCACGGATTTTACTGTCGATCAGGTCGTGAAAAGCGATTCGGCCAATCGCAGGTCGCAAAAGCAGATTACGATCCCGCGTTACGTGCCCGTCGACGTAAAGGCTCCGCCCAAATACCTGATCTTTTGCGACGAACGTAACGGAACGCTCGACCCGTACCGGGGCACGCCGGTCCAATCCTCGGCACTCGCCGACTACCTCCGGGTGGCGACTCAAATCGATCCCAAGGACTCGGCGAAGATACTCGCACTAGCCGGGAGCCACCTGGCGAGCACCGATGACGACCTCGCTGGTGAGGCGTTTCTGGAGTTTGCCCGGTCTGAAGACGCGGCCGTCCTTCAGGCGGCCCGGAAACTCGATCCGAAGGTAATCCGGAAGTTGCTGGATGATCCCAAGACGCCAATCGAACGGCTCGGCCTATTTGCGTATCTGCTCGGAGCCTGCGGTGCGCCGGCCGACGCCCAGCATCTGAAACAGATGGTCCTGAACCCTGGTGACAGGTACCGCAGCGCAATGTCGGGCCTATATGCCGGCATCGTGATGCTCGACGCCCAGGAGGGTTGGAAGACGATACTCACGGTCCTCAACGACGAACATCAGACCTTTCCGGCTCGAAGCGCCGCGCTGAGTGCCCTCCGGTTCTGCCGGAATTCGGCCCCGGACAGAAATCGGGCCGAGGCGCTGACCGGGCTTCGGGTCCTTCTTCGCCAGGGAGACATTGCGGACATGGCGATCGAGGACCTCCGACGATGGAAAATGTGGGATCTGACGTCCGAGGTGCTGGCCGTATACGACTTGAAAACGCACGACGCACCACTGATGCGCCGCGGGATTATCCGGTACGCACTGAGTTGTCCCGAGGCGTCTGCCCGACAATTCGTGCAGCGGGCACGCACCCAATCACCGGAGTTAGTTAAGGAAGTCGAAGAGTCTCTTGAATTCGAAAAGAGCGAGGAAGTAAAGCGTCAGCCCTGACGTGCCACCATTACGGAACTCATCCGATGAAACTGCTGGCCATTTTCGCGATTGCTGTCAACTGCGCTCTGATCGGGCCGGCCGGGGCGGCCAATCCCATTGTTGTCATCGAGACTTCGATGGGCACGATCCGGGCGGAACTCTTCGAAGATAAGTCGCCGGTTACGGTTAAGAATTTTCTCGGTTATGTCGACGACAAATTCTATGACGGTACTGTCTTTCATCGCGTGATGGGGCGAGAGAACTCCCGAGCAGACTTCATTATTCAAGGGGGTGGTTACGAGCCCGGAATGAAAGAGAAGAAGGCTCGGCCCCCAATTGAAAGCGAGTCGGCCAACGGGCTGAAAAACGTCCGAGGTACGCTCGCAATGGCAAGGAAATCACAGGCCAATAGTGCCACCTGCCAGTTCTTCATCAACGTAGCGGACAATGAAAGCCTGGATCGCGACAAGGCGGCGGATGAGATTGGTCAGTGCGTTTTTGGCAAAGTGATCGACGGCCTGACAGTCGTCGACAAGATCAAGTCAGTCAAGACAACTGTTCGCGGTCAGAATGCCAACGTCCCCGTCGAAGACATCATTATCAAGAGCATTCGCCGCGAAGAACCTACCAAGCCGGTTCAATGACGGCCGTCATGGAGCCTTTGCAACGCTCTAGAAGTGGATCCGGGCCGTAAGCATGGATCTGCTCCTGCTTGAGCTCCGCGTGTTCCATAGTTGTTGTCAGTACGATGACCCGCCCCGTCCGGTTGACTTCCTCTGCCATCTTGAACCCCTTCTCCTCGGGGTGCGCGAACAACTCCTTGAGCATGCGAATGACATAATCAAACGTATGATCGTCGTCGTCAAGCAGGATCACATGGTACGGAGGCTGCCGCTTGGTCCGTTGATCGACCTCTTCGTCCAGTTCGGGCAGTGTGACAGTATCGCTCATGGCTTCCCTGGCCTCAGCGTAACGGGGCCTGATCGCTCGTGGATAATCCGACCTTGGTAATCGACCCGCTCGAAGGCGGGCCGTCGTAGCGTCCCAGGCTGACCAGTGCGATGTCATCATACTGGTCTCGCCCGGCAATGTGGGACCGGACGGCATCGATCAGTCGCTTTCCGGTTCGCGCGGGGGAGGATCCGACCTCGCCCACAGCCGACTCCAGACAGACTGCAGATCGGACGCCTTCAAGACGGAATTGCTTGTTTTGCGGATTCAATGCGTCCGTGACCCCGTCCGTGAACAGAAGTAGTGTGTCGCCGGGGGCCAATTCGACATCAACGAACTCGTAAGTCGTCGCGGGAATGACGCCGAGCGGAAATCCCGTCCGATCACTGGCGATCGCGTCGATGAGTTCTTCCGTGTAGGCCCGATATAGCATCGGGGTCACGTGGCCCCCGTTGATCAGGCGTACGATATGTGCGACCGGGTCGAGGATCGCGCCGGCCAGCGTGACGAACCGGTCTGAAAGGCCGGCATCAATGATGAAATCGTTGATTCGGGCAAACGCCGCTGTGGGGTCGGGCTGAGTCAGAATGTGAAACCGCGCCTCGGCACTGAGTTTGGCCATGAGCAGTGCGGCCGGTACGCCTTTGCCGGCCACGTCGCCCAGCAGAATCGCCCATTTTCCGTCCGGCAGTTCCACAAAGTCGTAATAGTCGCCGCCGATCGTCATTGCTGATTTGTAGTGCGCGTAAAACTCGTACCCGGGCACCGCCGGCGTTTGTCGGGGGAGAAAGCTCCGCTGCACCTGCTCGGCAATCTCCATGTCGCGGAGGACCCGGTCGCGACGGGCCTGGTCCGCGTGCATTCGGGAATTGTCGATCGCCACCGATGCCTGATGAGCCACGCTGGTGAGGAGCTTGAGGTCGTCCTGGCTGAATCGCTTACCGCGGTCAAGCGTGTCGAGTTGAATCGCTCCATGGGCCGGGCCTTCCGGCGGTCCGATCGGGGCGATCATGACCGAGCGGATTTTGAAGTCGGTGATCGATTGTGCGAGTGAGAGTTTGCCGTCAGTGGCCGCGTCTTCAATGAGAAACGCTTCCATCTTGTCAAGGCAACGGCGGACGATGGTCTTGCTGAATTTCGGCGAATCTTCCGCCGGCCTTCGGTGCCGGAAGTTACGGACGACCGGATGCCCGGTCGCCTCGTCCGTCAGGATGATGAAGCACCGGTCCGCCTGCCGAAATGTTTGGAACAACACGTCGACGATCCGATCGAGCAAAGCGTCCTGCCCGACGGCGGAGTTCAGCGAAGAACTGATCTCGAGCAGGGCGCGGAGGCGATCCGCCGGTTGAGCCTCAAGTAGTTGCTGCTGGGGAACTCGGGAGAGCGTGGCCTGAACCGTCGAAGGAAGGTCCGGTTCTTCGTCGTGCAATTGCGTTCGGCGCAGGTCCTCCGGCAGAGCCGGGAGCCCCTCCTTACCCGAATGAAACGTAAACAACGTGTCGCAGATCTTGATCCGATCGTTGTCACGCAGTGGCTGACGGGCTTCGATCTGTTTGTTGTTCAGAAACGTGTGATTTCGGCTTTTCAGATCTTCTAGAAAATACTGGCCGTTAACCTGGATGATCTGGGCATGAACCCGGCTGACCGCCTGATTCGGTACGACGAGATCACAATCCTTCGCTTCCCGGCCGATCGTCAGCACGGGCTTGTCGAGGGGGATCCGCGTCCCGGCATTCTGTCCCTTCAGGATATGCAACGAAGCCATAACTCCCCCGCGACGGCACGGACAGGCCGCGCTGCGAATCCCGGATCTGCAAGGCTTCAGTGATTCTAACACCCCCGGCACCCGGAGCAAGAAAGCGAATCGCGAAGAAAAACGATTGCATTTTGCCCGGCTCATGCCTACCATTGGGCAACGGGTCGCGTGATCGTGACGCGACGGGCGAAAGGTCTCCGGGCGGTCGATTCGATGGCCGGGAGGCGTGGCCTTGTAGAAAAGGAGGTGGTCCCCTTGAGTAGACCTGGTAAACAGGTGCGGCTGGCCTAACGGCCGCCGACGGGCTCTGCCGTCGGGCACAGCCGCGAATTGTCGAGCGCCCCGGGGTCGTATCTCCCCGGGGCGTTCCTTTTTCCTGACGAAACCAAATCACCTTTCACCGAAAATTAAGCTGGTGTCGGGTAGCATCCTGCCTTCGATTCCATGTCCGGAGGTCTTCCATGGGCCGTACGGTCTTGATTCCAACGCGGCGATTGTTTCTGGGCAGTTTGGGCGGGTCCATCGTCGCCGCGTCCGGCGTACGTGCGTCGGACAACCTCGTCATAACGCCGAAGCACACCGAGGGGCCGTTCTATCCCACCAAACTGCCCGTCGACACCGACAACGACCTGATCCGGGTCAACGATTCGAAGGCGGCCGCGCTGGGAACTGTCAGCCACGTTTCGGGCCGGGTGCTCGACCTGAAGGGGACGCCGATCCGCAACGCCGTCGTGGAAATCTGGCAATGTGATAACAACGGTGCATACCTGCACCAGGGCTCGTCCAACGGCGACAAGCGAGACACAGGGTTTCAAGGGTTCGGCCGCTTCACGACCGCTTCGAATGGTGAGTATTACTTTCGGACTATCAAGCCGGTGCCCTACCCCGGCCGGACTCCCCACATCCATTTCAAGATCACACGATCAGGCAAAGAACTACTGACGACTCAATTGTTCATTCGCGGACTACCCCAAAACGACCGCGACGGCATATTCCGCGCAGTTCGGGACGAGCGTGCCCGAATGGCGATGACAGCGGAATTCACGCCAATGAAGGACGGTCCGCCCGGCGAGCTGGCGGCCCGGTTCGACATCGTCCTGGGTGTCAGTCCCGAAGCCTAGCTGCCAGCTTTGCGACGAAGATCTGGTTGTTTCCATGGATCGTCTGAAGGAAGGCGACGTGATGCCCATCGGGTGAGACCACGCACGCCTCCGGCCTCGGTTCGGCTGCGCAGACCATCAAGGTCCGGCCAGACGATGGTTCGACAGCCCACAGTCCATTTCGTGTGCCGAAAACGATAGATGCGCCGTCGGGCGACCAACTGAAGCATGTTGATACTTCTGCCGAATTGTCGGTGATCTGCGTTGGAGCACCGCCCCACGGAGCCACCGTCCAGAGTTGGACTTTGCCGGACTCGTCCCGCATAAGGAATGCGATCTGCGAGCCATCGGGAGAACTGCGCAGCCAATGGCGAGGCCCCTGTACGCCCGGAAAATGCCGGTCGGCAGTGAATGTCAGTCTGCGCTGGCACGTACCCAGTGGCGGAGCTGGTAACAGGGCTGTTGTTCCTTCTAATGGCTCCTCGGCCGGCGTAGTGAGGTCTTGAGGCAGATCGACGATGAACACTTCAACGTGACTACCGAAGTGTGTTGAAACAGTCCCCTGAAACGCAATTGCCCGACGATTCGTGCCGTCGGGAGACAAATACCCATTCTGGCCGACCCATCCTTCTTCGCAGGCTCGGGAGATTTCATCCGTATCCCGCTGAGGAAAAGCGCAAGTCCGGGTCAGCAACGTCGAGTAGAATCCGCAGTGATTGCGTAGATGGGTGACTGGTACCGCGACGGGGCGACTCAGGTCCGCGATTCCGATGTTGCGCTGCCCAGGAGAATGCACGACGTCATCGTCGTAAGTGAACGAAACAGTCTTCCCGTCGGGCGAGAATACGTGGACGTGGGTGCCGCCACGAAGAGCCCCGCGAGTGAATGGCGGCACCAGGTCCCGGGCGTCGAGTGGGCAGAGTTTACCCGGCAATTCGGGATCGACGATCACACCCCGCCGGCGTGATGGACCATACTGATACTCGGGAGTTGGGTTTTCCGGCCCGAGGATGAAAGCCACGCTACCTGATACGGGGCAGACAGTCGCGACTCCGCATTTCGATCCGTTGCGGGACTTGTACAGTACCCGAGTTTCGCCGGTATCGACATTGACCCGCTCGATACGTGTCCCGTCGAAGGCGGTGCCTGCTGGATCGGATCGCGTATCATAGACGATCCACCGACTATCCGGCGACCAGACATTGATGTTGGTGAGAATGTGCCCATGTGCGGCACGAGTCAACTGTCGGATTCTTTCGTAAGCCATGACAGCGGATCCCTACGCGGCCAGTCGGGAACGCCCGGCTGAAAGCGCGATTTGCTGCCAGTCATTGAGCAGTTGCTCGAAAACAACGTGATCCGCATGGTTCAGGTGGGCCCGGTCGAGTGAGCGGTTGCCGGCGGCACGCCATTCAACATCCGACCATCGCAGCGTCTCGCGAAGCAGGCGTGCGGCGTCTTCGGCTGAGGCGTAGCACTGGCCTGCATTCCCGATCAACCTTCCAAGTGGCTCTAAGTCTCGCGTGAGCACGTAGCAACCAGTTCCCATTGCCTCGGATATGCTGACAGGCTCACCAACCGTCACTTCCGGTGCATGTGTGTGGAGGCAGATCCCCGCGACGCGCACCAACCGGGCCGTTTCCTCGTGCGACAAACTGACGCGCATTTCGACCGGCCGACCGCGTTCACGGTTTTCACGCATAAGGTGGTCCAAGTACTGTTCATTTCCCACGACCGGCGCGGTGATAAGGGTGAACTGAAACTCGGGGCATCTCTGCGCCACATCCATAAAAGTCGTTAGGTCTTTTGTGGGAATAGCGGCGGCCGCGCGAACGACTCGCCGCCGGTCTTTCGGCTCTGGGTAAAAAAGGTCTGTGCTGAACCCGGAACCTAATGCGATGATCTTGTCGGGCTTCTCCAACAACAGCGACTGGTGCGGGAACAGGTAGATTGAACGAACCGCAGTGGCTTCCTGTAGCCGTTTGACGATGTCGGGATGAAACTCGAATCCATGACCGCGGACGGTCAATGGCAACGCGCGATCCTGGCAGTGTCCTGCATACTGTTCAACAAAGTGCAGCCAATGCCCGTGGACAATATCCGGTCGAAACTCGGACACAGCGGCATCAAACGAGCCTCGGCGAACTGGAGCCTGGTGTTCGAACCAGGCGGCGACGCTTTCGGTTGCCGTCCAGATCATCACCTCGATGCCGCGGCGGCGCATGTAATCGATTTCCCAACGGACGTATGACTCGGTGAGTTGGGGCCAGTGCCAGAGTGCATAAAGCACGCGCAGGGAACCGTTGATCGTTTTTTCCCACTTTCGGCGAACTTTGGTGAAGCTTGGGCCCAGAGGAATGTCGGTGGTTATTCTGCCGGACTCACCGGCTGAGTATGTTCCCCCCAAGGCTGGCACGGGTACCGGCGGGCCGGATCGGAGGACATTCCGGATCATGTCCCAATCGACTAGTCTCTCTAATGATTCGTCGAATGCCGCGGAGAGCGCAGCCCTTCGATGAACAAACACGTTGATGTCGATCTGGTTGCCCCGCGCCATCGCAGAGGGACAGTATTCCGGGAATCGAATTGCCTCAAGCCGGCCGTCAGGCCCTGCGATTACTTGAGCTGCGTAGACAGCGGGCGTCTCCGGGTGCCGCTGCAACGCGGCTACCGCGCCTGCCAGATATCCCGGTGCCATCGTATTGTCGGAGTCGAGATAGGCGACGAACTGGCCCCGCGCGGAATCCAACCCCGTGTTCCGTGCCGCGGAGACTCCCCGCCCTCGGTTCTTGAGATATCGGATTCGTGAATCGCCTGTGGCTTTTATGGGCGGACCGCCGTCATCGACGACCAGAACTTCCCAATTTGAGTACGTCTGGTTCTGGACACTTGCAATTGCTACCGGAAGTAAGTCGCGACGGTCTCGGATCGGAAGGACCACGGATACCAACGGGCCGTCGGTGCTTTGCTCTGCGCGCCAGGGCTCTTTTGCCAGCCATTGGAGTAGACCGGATACTCGATTAGACTCGATTTGATAACAGCTTCCAAGCGATGCCAAATCGGATTTGCGTGCGGCCGCTCCGGCCAGAGCGGCCAACTCGGTTTGAATCAGGGCAAGTTTTTGATGCAGCAGGTCAATTCGAGTGGCGAATTCCGCAAGCTCGACATGCAAATCTCTTAACTGCCCGCGTGTCACGAATCCCGCATGTCGCAACACCCTCGCCAGCGAAAGCCGGAGGCGGGCAAACGGGTTGCGAAACATCGGCACTCTCCGGAATTCAGCCTGCCTGCATATCCGGAGCAAGAGATGCCGTCAACGTTGAACCGGAGTCTGGACCATCAGACCCTGTTGGACAAAGAGTTGCGTCGGTGCAAAGTCGGTGAAAAGCGTTATGGTCCCGCCTCGGCGTGCAGCGAATTCGCGGGCTCGCTCTTCTGCCAGGCGCATGTCGCCACCATGGGGTTCGGAGTCTTTGTCCGAGTTGTCCAGATACAGGATGCCGCCGGGCCGGAGCATATCGGCGGCCCGCGCGATGCACGTGCTCCGCCAACTCCCGTCAACCACGATCAGATCGAACCCGACCTTGTCCCCGGACATGAAACCCGCGTACTCCTCTTCCGTGGAAGCGAACTGATAACGGACGTTTTTGATTCCCCGCTGTCGGAAAATCTCGCTTACCTTGTCGTACCACGGGCGGTAGTCTTCGACGGAACATACCTCGGCCGAATGGGAGGCGAACCATACCGTCGACATTCCCGAACCGAATTCCAGAACCCGGCTCTGAGGCGTCAGGAAGTTGCGAAGACGCCCGATCGCGGTGTATGAAATCCAGGGCAGCGCTGGCCTGTAACCCAGACCGAGACGGAGAAGGCCTGTGACCACGGCCGGCGGCCCGTGCAGAACAATGTTCCGCCAGCCGGCAAAGTTCCCTTTCTCGTCGTGAAGCCGAGTCTTGTGGAGGCGGTCGCCGGCATAGAGTTTTCGAAGCATCGCTATCTCGATTCAGAGGACGTGGACGGATTCGACCCAGCGGCGTTCGCTCTCGATTTCCGCTTCGGACAGGCCCCCTTCTCGGTGCAGGGTGGCGCGGGCCGTCCGACCACTGGCGGGATCGCGGGCCGTGACACTGACCAGACCGTCTTCAGCACAGCCACATGTAACCTCGACGGGTGCGCCCATCGGCAGTCCTTCGGGCAGGTCTTCGATCCAACACTCGCCCACGGGTAGACAGGCTTCCGCCTGACGGGAGTCGCCCTGCAGAATCTTCACGCGCAC